>NZ_JBCOMH010000004.1:162405-167452 GCF_040924265.1 Ruminococcus sp. RTP21198st1_G1_RTP21198_201120 | reverse complement strand
CAAGCATAGTACAATGGTCAGTATACAAGCTTCCCAAGCTTGGGATGCGGGTTCGATTCCCGTTGCTTGCTCCAAATAGCTGAGCAGACGTTTTGCCACGTCTGCTTTTTCTGTATTCGGTTATTGATTTTTTACAGATTTTATAGTATAATTAGGATTGTAAAAATAATTGCTATCAATAACTTGGTTGGACTTTAGCACGTTCACTTCGTGCAGGCGATGTACTTGTACTTTCAAATGGTGAACTTGTAACAGTTGAGTTTGTTCAGCATGAAATACTTGAAAAGTCTGTAAATGTTTATAATCTTGAGGTTCAAGACTTCCATACTTATTTTATTGGTGAAAGTGGAGTTTGGGTTCATAATCAAGGTTGTAAAAATGAAAAGACATATCAAACATACACTAAAACAAATCCTGAAACTGGAGAAGTATACTCTAGCAGAACAAGTGGCTATGGGACACCTAAAGAAAATGTTTCAAGGCGAGATAAGAAGCATCATATGAATGACAAAGGATTTGGACCAGCGGCGCTTGATAAATCAAGTACCAATAAAGATGCTATCCGTGGTCGAGAGCAGCAGTTGATAGACTCTAATGGTGGTGCTAAATCTCAAAGAGGAACATCAGGCAACGCAATTAATGTTATTAGTCCTAATAACAAGAAAAAGAATCGATACATGAAATCTGCTACAGATGAATTTGGTGAGTTGATATGAGGAGAATAGTTGGGAATGTCGGAGCTTTTAAGCTTCCAAATGGTGAGTATGGATTCGGAAGAATTTTCAAATATGCTGATGTTGCATTTTATAGGCATATTGGTAAGAATGAAAAGGATTTGCCGAAAACTGAAGATTATGCCTTTATTGTGGGGGTTTATAATAGTTCTGTTTCCCTAATGAAGTATGTTGAAAAAAGACCATATGTGACTGAAAGTGAGGTAACTTCTCCACCGACATATATAAGAGATTGTATATCTGGTGAGTATTCCATTTACTATGCAAACGGTGATATTGTTCCATCTACTTATGAAGAATGTAAGAATTTGGAGGTCTGCGCAGTTTGGGAATTAAGCCACGTTATAGATAGATTAATGGGGGATGACAAATGGCAAAAATGTATGGCATTATAAAGATAATCTTTTCTTAATCACGCTTCATTAAGAATTTAGAGCAGTATATTGTAGATTACTGTTCTAAATTATCCCTATAATAGATATGGCTTTATCGTAGTAAACGGCGAAAATATTTCTGCTACGCCGACACACCCATTCTATGTTGATAAACTTGGTTGGACTTTAGCACGTTTAAATACAAAAAAAGCAAAGCCCATAATGAACAGGCTTTGCTTTTTGCACATATAAGATGTTATTTCACCAAATAATGCAAGATAGTAGTATCTGTGCGGAAGTGGTGGAGTATGAACAAGCTCACATACATTGCTGCTACTCGATCGTAGACAACTGGCTTGTTGATAGATTCGGCTGCCTTTTTGTTGTATCCTCTTAATCGATAAGGTTTGTTAAGATCCTCTTTGAGTTTCCTCTTATTGCGTTTAAACTCATCTTCGATTGCTTGAATATACTCAGCACGTTTTGATGGATCATTTTCCATTTCTTTTAAAACTGTGTAATAGGTATTCTGTGCACATATTGCTCTACAGTAATGGAGTGCATCTGGAACGCGTGCTTCTGTCTTTGTTAACAAAGAATCACTACCTTTCTCTTCTGCTTCTCTAATATATTCTTTTAGCTTCGAAACTTCAACTATTCCTTTCAATACAGTACGATTATGTTTTCCGCCTTTTCCAATACTATAAATGTGAACTGTTTGGCAGTCAATGAATTTTATATCATCGACTTTTAAGTGGCCGAGCTCGCGGCGTCTTAAACCTGTGGTTAATGCAACATCACGAGCTTTTTCACCACGTTTGGTGTTGTATTTAGTTGGATCATCTTTAAGACAAACACCGTGGCGAATAGGGTGATCGTAGTCACCCATGTACTTTCCAAAAGTTTTGCAAACTGCAGCCAAATAATCATGGATAGTGTTGCTGCTCCGGTTTCTTGCCTTTAAATCATCAACGAACTCTTGGATATGTTTTTCAGCTTCTTTTAAAGTCAGGTATGAGGTGTGATACTTTTTCTCGAGAAAATGACAGAATTGAACATTTCCTTCAATATAGTCTATTTTGGTCCTTTTAGCAAAGAGCTTCCACTTGAAGCAGTTGATACGGTTGCAGATATCATTAATCTCTTCTTTTGATTTCCCCTCCAACGCAAGTCTTTCCCTAACATTTTTTCGTTTTGAAATTGTCCAAATCTTGTACTGGTGTTTGCTTTCCTTGAAAGCAGCCATTCCATTGAGTTTCTTGATTATAAGTGTCCTCAGCGTGTACGTACCTACTTCTACCTTTATATTTTTACCCTCGACGCAAACTGTGATCTTATTAAATTTATTCATAATAAAAACTCCTTTATTCTTTAGTAAAATAAAAAGCACTTGTTAAGTGGCTCTGAATGCCAAAACTAGGATGTTCCCAGTTCAAATGAAGCAAGATATCAATAACTGACATCTTCTTTAAGTGCCTTTCAGCCTTGACTCAATGGAGGCTGTGTCCCTTTCAACGTTTGCAGTGTGTTGATTCACCTGACTTCTTTGCAGCGGAAGTCGCGCTTGCGTTTTCCATATGGGAACGCATCCCATTCGACCTTTGTAGTGAGCCGATCCACTTGGCTTCGTTGCGGCGGAAGCCCTCGCCCGCATATGCTGGAAGAAATATGCGTTCCTTTCGGCAAATTTAAAGCGTTGCCGAATAGTCCAGCTTCTTGCTAGACCAACGCTCATAGGCACTCAAGCGACCCACGTTACTTTTGGCAATATTTTATTCTACAATTATTTTTTTAGTTTTATAAAAAACAGTATTCTTATGTATTTATTAACCCCAAAGAAACTCAGCAAGATAGATCTGCTGATAATCGATGAGCTCAGTTACATTTCTTTCAACAAGTATCAATCGAAATTGATTTAGCTTTTTGAGAATGAAATAATACTCGAATTCCTCATAGACATAGTCACCTGCAGATCATTCGTTCTAAATATGAACCGCAGCTCGTCTTACCTTATTGATTCGACCTTGAATCACGATTAGTGGCTCAGTTTTTTATTGACAAAGGCATCTATTATACAAATATATTTACAAGCAAATTGACCACTCTTTTTTGTGGGAACAAAAAAAGCACACATTTTTTACCAACAAATGTGTGCTCCATTTTTTTTATAATAAAAAAAGAGTCCCCACTTATTCAGGAACTCTGTACTTACATCTCTTCTATGTTTCAATAATACCATATTTCAAGTTAATTTTCAATTGGCAGAATCAACAAAATGTTGTCCGATTAATTGTGCATTACGACATAAATTAATGTACGCTTTTAACAAGTACACATTAGTTGGTATAGAGAGAACATCTTTGAACTAAGATCAACGCTCATTTTATATATAATATAATAAGGAAGAATGCAAATTTTCATTATTAATAGCATTATTGATATTGAGCTACTATCACTAATTTTATTATTTGGTGATAGTAGCTTTTTATCTTACTACTATATAGCATTTTGTTTATATAAATGAAAACGTGATGTTTCCTAATGCGTTATCTTCAAGCTTTGCAGCAATATTACCAATGAAATGTTTGCGCATTTGTATAAAAAGCTGATTTTATCTTTAAAACAACTTGAGCTATTGCTTTTTAAGGCGAATGTGATATGGAAAATAAACAACTATTATTTGCATTAAAACGATATATCTTCTTTCTTTGTAATATAAGAAGTGGTGCTTTCTTCTTATATTATAATGAGTAGCTTATTCTTCTTATTTTATCTTATAACAATAATAAGTAAACATACTGAGTATATATGCTAAAATAAAACTGAGCCACTTATCCTTGTTTCTTATTTATTTGCTTATTTATTATAGCTTTATGTTTATATAAATGAAAACGTGATGTTTCCTAATGCGTTATCTTCGAGCTTTGTAGCAATATTACCAATGAAATGTTTGCGCATTTGTACAATACGATGATTTTATCTTTGAAACTACATGAGCTATTGCTTTTTTAAGGCAAATGTGATAAAGAAAAAAAACAACTATTATTTGCATTAAAACGATATATCTTCTTTCTTTGTAATATAAGAAGCGGTGCTTTCTTCTTATATTATAATGAGTAGCTTATTCTTCTTATTTTATCTTTAAAACAACTTGAGCTATTGCTTTTTAAGGCAGACGTGATATGGAAAAGAAACAACTATTATTTTCATTCTTTCTTTGTAATATAAGATGTTGTAATATAAGATGTGTTGTTTCTTCTTATTTTGTTTTATAACAAGAATAAGTAAACATACTGAGTATATATGATCAAATAAAACTGAGCCACTTATCCTTATTTCTTATTTATTTGCTTACGTATTACAGCTTTATGTTTATATAAATAAAAACTTGTTATTTTATAATGCGTTATCTTCAAGCTTTGCAGTAATATTACCAATTAAATGTTTGCGCATTTGTATAAAAAGCTGATTTTATCTTTAAAACAACTTGAGCTATTGCTTTTTTAGAGCGAATGTGATATGGAAAAGAAACAACTATTATTTGAGTTAAAACGATATATCTTCTTCCTTTGTAATATAAGTGAAGTGGTGCTTTCTTCTTATATTATAATGAGTAGCTTATTCTTCTTTTTTTATTTATTTGCTTATTTACGTAGCTTTGTTTTAATATATGAAAAATAGTGTTATCATAATGCTTTGCCTGCAATGCCACTAAGAATAAGCTTATAAGTTTGTATAATCCGCTGATTTTATCTTTAAAACTACTTGAGCTATTGCTTTTTTAGGGCGAACGTGATATGGAAAAGAAACAACTATTATTTCCATTAAAACGATATATCTTCTTCCTTTGTAATATAAGCGGTGCTTTCTTCTTATATTATAATGAGTAGCTTATTCTTCTTATTTTATCTTATAACAATAATAAGTAAACATACTGAG
>NZ_JBCOMH010000004.1:0-162307 GCF_040924265.1 Ruminococcus sp. RTP21198st1_G1_RTP21198_201120 | reverse complement strand
TATTTTGTTTTATAACAAGAATAAGTAAACATACTGAGTATATATGATCAAATAAAACTGAGCCACTTATCCTTATTACTTATTTATTTGCTTACTTATTACAGTTTTATGTTTATATAAATGAAAATTTGTTGCTTTCTAATGCATTATCTTTAAAACTTCTTGAGCTATTGCTTTTTTAAGGCAAACGTGATATAGAAAATAAACAACTATTATTTGCATTAAAACGATATATCTTCTTTATTTTGAATATATAATATGTCATTTATTTTCTTATCTTATAAGTTGAACAAATATATCAAGTAATACAATTTTATTTATAATTATAAACAGTGTTATGGTGATCTGTCGTGGTGCTGCTTGTATCCTTTTCTGGGAAATATATATGCTTTCTTTTTTTGCTATGTCAAAAAGATTTTGCAAGAATTCTTGGCTATCTTCAAATATCACTTTTTTGTGTCTTTTTAATTAATTCTCTTTTTGTTATATTCCAGAAATCTGTATACTGTATTATGGCGGTGGTGTTGACAAAAACGAAAAATATGGTATAATGAATGCAGGAAGTGAAGCAATGTATAGAAAAACCAGAGCAGGCTATATTGAGCCTATGCCGAAGAAACAGACGCTTACCTGAAAAGTAAGAATGCTGAGGCTATTACTTACAATGACAAGACCATATTGCTTAAACAAAATCCAGGCAGAGCCAGTGTTTTTGAAGAACTTATCCACGCAACACAATATCGCAACGGAGAAAATGACGGAAGTTATGTTTCAAGACTTAATTGCGAGATCAAGGCACAGAAAAAGCTTTTACGAAACAACAAAGCTTATAAGTTGACAGAAACTGAGGTCGAACAAACAAAAATTGCTTTGCAACAGTATGAAAGTGAATTAAAGGCATATAATGAAAAAAGGAGGCGACTGATATGTTTAAAGTTCTTGATGTATTTAAAATCGGCGATATGTTGTCTGTTACTTTGGACGGCAAGTGTGAAATGCTCAAAAATGGTACGAAGTTGTACGATAAGAGTGGCAGGACATATGAAGTCGTTTCAGTAGCAATGACAAGATACAATGACCCGTCAGATATTGCAAAAAGTACAACTGTGCTGTTGAAAGCTTGCGATATCGAAACAGGTTCGGAACTCTTTATCGCATAAAAAGAAACGGCATAAATAATTTTACCGCTTGACTAAGGTCGGGCGGTATTTTTATACCCAAACATCGGAACCAAGCACCTTAACGGGTGCTTTTTTCATACACAAACTAGCCATAAGGGACTCTATCGACAATGGCATAGATCTTCATTGTCACAAAAAATGTTCCGCTAGGTCAGATGCTATGAATATAACAGAAATTCACGAAAGGTGAGAATGAAATCCACTGCCCCACAAATATCAACTATTTAGCTAAATATCAAACCATAGCAAAAATAAGAACAAATTAGTAAAGTATATCTAATAGTATTGTATTTTATACCGTCTTGTAGTATAATGTATATATGACAAAAGCCGTAAACCAACTAAAACCAGGACAAACATATGAAGAAAATACTTATTACTATTTGTGTGGCAGTGGGCGTATATTTTGCATTTAGCAATACAATTGATGAATTTCTGTATCCAGAGAAAAGACCGGGATTGAATACATACGACACATACACCACAACAACACAGCAGACCACTACCGCAGTTACTCAGCAAACACCCATAGTCACTGATGAGGACGGATATGAGCCTCGTGACGACCGAAAGCCTGACTATGTTCAGCCTGCAGACCCCACATGGTCGAAAAGGACTTTTAACTGGACGAGCTATGACAAACGATATACCTTTGAAATATCAATGAATATTCAGGACGATATGTATGAATATTATCATAGTCTTTTGAGATACTCATATGTGAAAGATTATCATAACTATGTAAGTGACGACAATAATCATAAGCTCGTAAAACAGCTTGCAGATGAAATAAAAAGCCTTTGCGACCAATGCGGTTATGGCGAATCTGAGACTATAAGAGAAACTGCAAATTTCGTGCAGAGCATAGAGTATGTTGACGACATGACCTCAACGGGATATACTGATTTTCCTAAATATCCTCTGGAAACGCTTTATGACCAGTGCGGTGATTGTGAGGACTCGTCCATACTTTTGGGAGCTTTGCTCAAAGAGCTTGGCTATGGCTGCATTTTTATCGAGCTTCCTGAACACGTTGCAATAGGAGTAAAGGCGACAGACGATGCCCCCGGCACGTACTATGATTACAATGGAAGCCATTATCTTTACATAGAAACTACCAATTCCGGCTGGGATATCGGAACGCTTCCTGATGATTTCAACGAGGAAAAAGCTAAGATATACGATGTGTGGTAAAATTTCAAAAGTCCACAGATGCGATCAATGTGATCGGGTCTGTGGGCTTTTTTTTATTATATTGTACATCAGAGATTTATCTAATTACAAAATGAATACCTTGTATCTGCTATTTTCTATCCTTAAAGAAATCCGCCCATTGGGGATTTTCTTTATCAAAAATCTGTTTCTGCTCTTTTGTTAATTTATAAGGATAATCATGGAACATATTAAATTCAGTGGTTTTGTCAAAGCTAAATATCCACACTCCGATAACTGTAGGGTCATCTTTCCACCAAATAGTATCGGTTTCTTTGTTTTTGTACCATATGTTTGGCACTGCACTTGACCTCTTTTCATAAATCACATTCTCTTGCAATTTCAGTACATTCAATTTCAAGCTGAATTATCAAGTCTTAGATTATCAACGCTGAAATACGTGGCTTCAAAAATTCAAATGTCATATTTATTTTGGCAAACTATTTTTTCTATCCTGCAACAATGACTCTTATTATCATCATAACTGATCCCCACTTCTTGTCGATTTTTTTTGCTTTTATTATATCATTTTTCTGTAGCAAAAACAAGGTGCAAAAAAAGTTTATTGTATGAGAAATACACTATCAAATATCTCGCAAAAAAATATAAGGAAAAAAGAATATATCATAATTGTGCCGAATTGGTTCGGTAAACTGTACTAAGTGGGTGCTATAATATATATAGAAGCTTGAAAAGGGAATAAAATCAAAAAACACACCACAGACCATTTTGGAACAGTAAACAGAACCTTAAAGGTGCTATAATAAGCACATAAGGTCAAGACAGAGTTGATACGGAGGTAAGGCTATGAAAAAGAACACAAAGATTTTTAACACAGAGGTCATTGAGAGAATGGCATTGTCAGATAACATTCCGCCATTTGACGAGCAAAGAAAGGGTACACAGGTCATCATGATCGAGGAGGGCAAAAAGACGGTGATATATGATGATTATTCTATGTACTGTGACGCTGACGCAAGAAAGTGGAGAGTAGAGGCCTACAACAGGACGGACGGCAGAAAGCTTGACAGATTGTGTATGTGCGGGGGCGTTTATCCTAACAAAAACGATTGGAAAGCCGAGCGTGAGTGCCTTGATATGAAAGGCGACGGCATAGACGGCTGTGTTTCAGCCTTTGTGTATAACAGTATCACCCCTGAAACAAGCGAGAAAGGAGATATTTTTTTCAAGATAATTTCAAATACTATAATTCGTGTGGCATAGCTGATTGACAGGGATATATTCCCTGTGATACAATATAATTATAGAGATAATTGTTATAGGAGGGCAAACTATGGCAGAAAAGGAAAATATAAAAGATAAGCTTGAAAACCTGAAAAAATGCTCGACCTAGTTATGCGTAAGGTCAAAACAAGATCTGAGGACATGGAAAAACTGATAGCTAAATACGACCAAACTAATGATACAAAAGGAGAAAAGCATGAAAATATACTGCATGAGTGATATCCACGGCTGTTATTCAGCACTTTGCGACGCTTTGGAGCTTGTCATTGACCACCTTGACGAGCCTGACATAAAGCTTATCTTTCTGGGAGATTATATCCACGGCGGCGAGGACAATATAGCTGTGCTTAAAAAGATTATGGGCTTGCAGAATACATATGGCCATAACAAGGTGGTGGCGCTTCTTGGCAATCACGAGGAAATGGTGATGAGCGGTTTTTCTTCGGTGAATGAAATGCTTGGCAGCGGCGAATATGATGACGCTGATGACTCGTATAGATATTGGTTTGAACGTCTGCCGAGATATCACGTTGAGGGCAACACTATCTTTGTCCACGCAGGCATTGACGAGGATTCGGGCAATGCTTGGGAATACTGCACCGAGGATTATATTTTTACAGAGCAGTATCCCCACAGGCTTGGCAAGATACACGGACTTGACAAAAAGGTGGTGGCAGGGCATGTCCATACCAACACGATTTCAGGCGATCGCAGATTTAACGATATCTACTATGACGGAGCGAGTCACTACTACATTGACGGAGATGTGCTCAGCACAGGAGATATAAATGTTCTTATGGTAGACACTGACACTGATAAGTATTATAAGGTAACAGAGAATTACAATATTCCTATTGAGCCTTATGACAGTGAAGCTTGGTAGACTATTGTATGCCGTCTTAAAACCCAATATAACACTAACGTCCCCAAGTTTTCCTCGGGGACGTTTTTTTACTTTGTCAACTGCCATGAAAAGAGTTAATTAAAAATTCAGAACTTTTGTTCGATTTTCTATTGTAAAACATAAAGTTTCGTGGTATACTATTATACATAAAGGAAAAAGGCGGTGATGCTATGGAAAAGACCTATGTTGCAATAGACCTGAAATCTTTTTATGCTTCGGTGGAGTGCGTGGAAAGACAGCTTGACCCGCTGAATACAAATCTCGTGGTGGCTGATGAGAGCCGAACGGAGAAAACTATATGTCTTGCAGTGTCACCGTCACTGAAAAGCTTTGGTATTTCAGGCAGGGCAAGGCTTTTTGAGGTCATTCAGCGTGTGGAGCAGGTCAATAAGGAGCGTTTGCAGAAAGCTCCTAAAAGACAGTTTGCAAAGAAAAGCTATATCTATTCGGAGCTATCCGACCCTGCCTGCGAGCTTGATTATATCGTGGCAACTCCGCAAATGGCGAAATATTTGGCTGTGAGCGCAAAAATATACGGGATTTATCTGAAATATGTGTCACCAGAGGATATTTTCGCCTATTCTATCGACGAGGTCTTTATTGACGCAACGGGCTATCTCGGGCTTTATAACGTTGACGGACGTGGCTTTGCACAAATGCTCATTTTGGACGTGCTGAAAACTACAGGTATAACCGCCACAGCAGGCGTTGGAACGAATATGTATCTGTGCAAGGTGGCAATGGATATTGTGGCAAAGCATATCCCTGCGGATAAAAACGGCGTCCGTATCGCAGAGCTGAACGAACAGCTTTACAAAGAAACGCTGTGGGGGCATACCCCTATCACGGACTTTTGGCGTGTGGGCGCAGGCACAGCAAGCCGCCTTGAAAAGCTTGGTATTTACACCATGGGGGATATCTCACGCTGGTCGCTGGACCATTATCTTATAGGGAAGCTTTACAAGGTTTTCGGCAAAAATACCGAGCTTCTTATCGACCACGCATGGGGTATCGAGCCTACCGCCATACCTGACGTGAAGTCATACCGCCCCTCAAACAACAGCATTTCCTCTGGGCAGGTCTTGCAAGAGCCGTGTAATTATGAGCGCACAAGGCTTATTCTGTGGGAAATGGCGGATATGCTGTCCCTTGATCTTGTGGATAAGGGCGTTGTGACAAATCAGATCGTTCTCACTGTGGGGTATGATAAAGAAAGCTTGGCGGACGGTCACTATACGGGCGAGGTGGTTTGCGACCACTATGGCAGGAAGATACCAAAGCACGCCCATGGCACTCAAAATCTAGGCAGGCACACTTCCTCGACCAGAAAAATAATAGACGCAACCATGGCTCTTTTTGACAGGATCATCGACAAGACTTTGCTTGCAAGACGGCTTAATCTGACCGCCTGTAATGTCATAAGAGAAGAGGATATCCCCGAAGTTGAGAGCTATGAGCAGATAAGCTTGTTTGATATGGCGGAAGCGGCAAATGCTGATAACAACGCAGAAGAAAAAGAAAGGGCATTGCAGGAAGCAATGCTCTTGATAAAGCACAAATATGGGAAAAATGCCATTTTAAAAGGCACGAACTATACCGAGGGAGCTACGGCAAGAGAGCGCAACCGCAGTATAGGCGGTCACAAGGCATGAAAGGTGGGGCTTACAATGTACGACAATTATTATGATATAAAGCAGTTTTCACGTCCGCACTATGACGACCATCCGCAAATGTCTATATCAGACAGGGCAGCGCAGTTCAGCCCTTTTGCAGCTTTGACAGGCTATGACGCTGCTGTTGATGAAACCGCAAGATACACCGAAATCAGGGAGGAGCTGACCGAGGACGAGGTAAACAAGCTCAATGACGATCTCAACCGCCTGCTTGATATGCTTGATGAACGCCCTGAGATAAGGGTGACATATTTTGTCCCCGATAAGAGAAAAAGTGGTGGCAGTTATCAGACCAAGACAGGCATAGTGAGAATTTATGACAGCTATACTAATGAGCTTGTTTTTATGGACAAGACTAGGATAGCTGTGGAGGATATGTGTTTGGTGGAGTTTGTGGAGGAGAGAGGGGAAATACAGTAGAATAAACCTTATTTGCTGATTTTTTTGAATTCAGATGTTTGCCGTAATGTTTTTGCGTTTTTTTTGTGGTTATGCGGAATAAGAAACGGATAGCCGTCTGATGAGGACGGTCTATCCGTGTTTGAGTGTATTCGGTTACTAAGATAAGTCATAATTTAAGTTTTTCGTCTATTCCTTATTGAATAGATAATTGTTATAGTTAATGTACACAAAATTAAAATATGTAAAATGGTATGATATACATCAGGTATGTATTTGCCTTCTACATCAATCCAGTGAATTGTTTTTGAGAAATATTTAATTTTACCATCTAATGATCCCATAAATCCACTGTTAAAAATAGTATACCACTCGTGACACATAAGTTGTATAACAAGCCACATTGACATCCACCCGATAACAATGTATTTTCCAATATTTTCTTTTACAAGAAACAGTATTATTGTAATCAAATAAATCAAAAAGCATATACCATCTTCTTTATATGACCTTGTAACTAAACATTTGTTTCCAAAATACAAACCTGTCATATCAAGGAAAAACCATAATAATAATACAATCTGTGCAACAATACAATATCTTTTCCTCATTTACACAACCTCTTCAAATTCCGATTTAGCGAGAAAACCGTATTACATCTCACTTATACTCATTATACCAAACTGCCCCGAAAAAGTCAATCTGCAAACAAATAGCGTTGCAATATACCGCCAGTTGTGCTATAATCAGGATATAGAGCAGAGCGGAGGTGAATCGCAATGGATAACAAAAACGAAGAATTAGTAAACTGTGTATTATACAAGAAAATCAAACGGGTGGAGAGCGCAGAAATCTCTATCAGCAAGACCATGATAAAATCGGCTCAACAGGATAATGACGGCAATTGAAGATCATATTAAATGAATAGGAGGGTTTTACTTGACCGTTGATACAAAAGAGGTAGTTACTACTATAGCCTATATGATAGGCGTCCGAATGTCAGCTCTGACCGTGAGTTACGGTGAATGTTCCGAACTTATCGAGAAGCTCCAAGCCGACAAAGACGCTACTACCATACGATATTTATGTAAGCTGCGAACCGTACTGATGCAGAAATTCAAAAAGACCGATGATCTGATGCGGTTTCAGCTCAAAAATTTGCATAACATAGAATGGTACGATACGGATAATATCAAACAGCTTGAAAAATGGGGATTTACCATTATCCAAGCGAATTGCCGTTCAGAGAAGTATATGCAGGATTTCACAAGGCTCATTAATGAAAATATCGACAAGTGCTCTCATCTGTTTTACGATTGGCTGAATTGGGAGTATATCCGAGATCTGTTCTTTGTTCCGAAATACAACAAGAACGGTGTCATGAAGCAGGAGTTCACCAAGTACATGGCGAACATCGAGCATTATCCATTTCAAATGTATATTCACTGGCAACCTGCCGAAGTCGGGAGCATCATCTATTCCGACCGTAAGTTTTTGAAGATCATCTACGGTCAGCATAATGACAGCTTCACCGATTATACGAAATATCGGGACGCAGATGATGAAACACGAAACAATATCTATAATTTTATCGACAGCACCGAGAAAACAGCTATAGCTGTCGATTGTGAGAACTCTGATCCATACAAGCTTTATAGTGTTCTGAAAGGCTTGAATCAGGAGGAACTTGCTAAGATCGAGAAGATCACGCTATATGACGATCCGAACACTACCGCAGGCTGGGATTGGCTCTCTAAATTCACTCAGATACCCGTTGAACATATAGAGATCGACCGAGTGACAGACAGAAAGTCACTGGTCGATGTGCGAATGACCGCAAGCGTAGTCACGGACTTCTACCGTGACGGGATAACATCTTTTATTATTGTGTCAAGTGATTCGGACTTTTGGGGACTTATCGAGAGCCTGCCAAAAGCAAAGTTTCTAGTTATGTACGAATACGAGAAGTGTGGAACGGCGATCAAAAATGCCCTTGCACAGCACGGCATTTATTATTGTGCCATTGATGATTTCTGCACCGCAGGCACGGAGGAGTTGAAACGTGCTGTACTCTTTGCAGAGCTTGAAAAGCATTTGCCCTCACTCATTGGAGAGAACCCTCTGGAGCTTACTCACAAGATATACGAAGCCACAAAAGTGACCGCTACCATGAAAGAAATGGAGAACTTTTGCAATAGATATGTCAAGACATTGCGTCTGAAGGTGAACTCCGAAGGGAAATTCGTGATAGAGATCCAAACAATCTAAGAAAAACTCGCATGGCTTTCTATCAATATCATTAAGCTAATAAAATCAAGAAATAAAATTGCGTGAAAATATCTAAGCCCCACGGTGTATTTAAGGTCATCAGAAGAAAAAAGATTTTCAGATAAATTTGTAGCAATTACTTCATAACTGTCATCTGATATTTTAAAGCGAACGATTCGTACAGGCAACTCATAAATAACAGAAGGCTCTGATTATTTGCTTTTTGAAGGAAGAAAAACAAAGGTACAGTTAAAACTTTTTTGCATAAAAAAAGACTTCATACCGCTGTGAAACAGTATGAAGTCTGAAAAAAATCTTAGATCACCAGCAGTAGCATACAGAGTAGATCGTTACTGTGCCGTTTGCTGCACCTGCATGGATCTGATCCAGCTTTCCGCCGAAATCGGAAGTGCCGAATGCTGACTTGCAGTTGTTGTAAGAATACTTTGCGTAGTAGTGTCCGTTTGCTGTGCCTGTTTCGCTTGGTGAAACCTTTGCCCACTCTGCTCCGCCTGACCAGCTCTGAAGAACAAATTCTACCTGATTCTGTGTTCCTGAGTATTCAACGTAGAAGTAGCCGTTTGACTGAATGTCATATGCGTTGAAGCTTCCGCCATTCTTTGAAGTCATTGCTGAAACAGCCTGACCCCATGCTGAAGCAGTTGAAGAACCCCAGAAGATCGATTTGTAATTGCTGCCTGAGCTGCTTGAAGAAGATGAAGATGAGGAAGAACCTGATGTTGATTCAAGATACCAAAGCTGGCACTTTCCGCCCCAGTAGCTCCACTGGTTAATGTTTGCTCCGTCAGCTGTGTTCTGTTCGTAAACGTCAAGGCATGAGTAGCAGTCTGAGATCTTTGTCTTGATAGCATAAGCGTCGCCGATCTTTACAAGCTGGAATTTCTGACAGTCACCGCCGTGATACTGCCACTGGTTGATGTTAGCACCATTGTCCCTGCTCCAGTTGTATACGTCAAGACAGCTTTTGTAATTTGATGCACCTGTGTAAATAGTGTAATAGCCGTTTCCGTCGCTTACAAGCTTGAATTTCTGATTGTTTCCGCCTGTACCTCTGTACTGCTGAACGTTTGTGCCATTGTCAGCTTTTGCCTTGTATACGTCAAGATACTTGCCGCTGAGTGCGCTCTTGATGTAATATGTTCCGTCAAGTCCGAGAACTCCGCCGTTGGAATCTGTTGAAGTTCCTGAAGAAGAACCGCCGGAAGAGCTTCCTGAACCGCTGTAAACTGAGCAGATCTTAGAAGTTGCCTTAATTCCGTTTGAGCCGTTGATAAGTGTATTTCCCCATGAAGAAAGGCTTGAGCCGTCCCATGAGTTTGCAATGTCGAGGTAGCTCATGTCAGAGTTGTTGCCCTTCCATGACCAGCCAAGATAGCCTACGCCCTTGCTTGTGCAGTAGCTCATGATAGTAGCCTCATCAACGTCGCCGTTTGTGTGCTGACCGCCGAACTCGCCGATAACAACAGGCACACCGATGTTGAGTGCGTTATCAATGTTGTTTCTTACAGTTGACGCGTTTCCGCCTGCGTATTCATACATATGAATGGAGAATACGGTGTTCTTCTGTGAGTCTGCGTTGAAAACAGACTTACCGTAATCCTTGATGCTGTCAGGATACTGTCCCCAGCCTGCACAGTCTACCATAAGCATATTTGTAATGCCTGCGTTTCTTACAGATCGGATAGCAGACTTGTAGCCGTCAGCCCATGCGCTTCCGTTCCATGTGCCGTACCACTCGTTTGCGATGTTTACGATAACATATTTCTCAGTACCGCTGAGAACGTTCTTCATTTCCTTCCAGTAGTCAACGCACTTGTTAAGATCATAAGTGCTGTCGCTGCCTGTTGCGTCATGTACTTCGAGAATGCATATCAGCTTGTTTGATTTGCACCAGCTGATGATGTTCTTTACTTCCTGTGCGCTTGTTTTTGTGTACTTTGAGCCGTTTGCAAGTACGACTCTTACGGTATTTGCGCCGTTGTTTGCAGCGCCCTTGATAGAAGTTTCAGTCTTCTCTGTGTACCATGCATGAGCAATGTTCACGCCACGCATAACGAACTTGTTTCCGCTAGCGTCATAGATACTAGTACCGCTTACATAAAATCCTGATGCCGCCTCTGCGGTCGGTGTTGTCATAAAACCGAAGCAGGTTATTACGGCAAACATTACAGCAACAAAAGTCTGTAATGCCTTTGCAGAAAAAGTTTTGTTCTGTACCATAAAAAGCTCCTCTTATACAATTATTTTTTAAATACCGGTATTCTAAGGCAGCACTGCATTATCCTCGTGCGTTGCTGCCTTAACTCTGTCAACGTAAAACATTATATTATTAAAAGTAAAATAAGTCAACTTAAATATTTAAGTAAAACGTTTACACAAATAATTTTCGTATTTTAGCACAATTTTTCGTAGATTAATTGAACAATATGACTAAATTTTATCGCATATACAGTATAATATGTTGTATGTGTACAAAACTCTGCTTTTAAATTTCAGAAAATTAAGAAACTTTTTGAAACAAAAATCTGTATATACGCTGCGTTGAACATATATACCGATATAAAATTTCCTTTATATTGATTCTATCAAGCCGTCAGAATATATCTTTTTTTGTTCTCGTACAAATTCAGAGATCATAATCAGACCTCCTTATTCTTGTGTGGTATCACCGTATTTTACATCCTCCACTTCACGATCTAACTGAATGTCATGAGGCTTTCTATTTGTTGTATTTTATCTTGACATTGTCACATCTTTGTGATAAAATTAGTAATATGTGAGAAATTATAGTGGAAAGGAAAAAAATAATATGAAGTTATTTAAGCGGACGCTTACGACGGCAGTGGCAGTGTGTCTTGCACTGCAAAGTGCAGTGGTATGCTTTGGAGCTGAGGCAGAGGAGCAAATTCCTGCTGGCGGAGAGGAAGTCGGTCTTTATACGTCGGAAAACGATGAAGCCATTCAGTTGACTGAGGATATGTATAACAGTTGGTATGAAGGCGATCAGACGTATGACGGCACGGAAAAGACGCTTTATGGCTATTCTCTTATGGACAGCAACAACTATTACCAGCTCACTGAGGACGAGGACTATGTTGTTACTTATGAGAACAACATAAACGTAGGTACAGCGACGGCTACTTTCACTGGTATAGGTAATTACACAGGAAGCTTTACAAAGAATTTTAATATCGTGCCAACTGATATTTACCGTGCGGATATTGACTGCGAGTATGAGCAGAGCTACTGTGCCGGTAAACCTGTTCAGCCAAAACCTAATGTTACATACAATGATATTGTGCTTGCTGAGGGCGTTGACTATGAAATCGAATATGAGGACGACTGTGGCGAGCTGGGCTGGCATTATGCTTATATTAAAGGTATCGGCAACTTTAATGGAACCGATTCCTTTGAGTATAGCGTTGTAGAGTCTGAAATATCCAGCGAGAATATTTCTGTGGATACTAGCTGCACCTACACGGGCTACGCTCAAACTCCTGCACCTGTTGTTACAGTTAGTGGTGCGGTGCTAAGACGTGGCATTGATTATAATGTATCATATACAAACAATGTGAATGCCGGAACAGGCTATATGACCATAGAAGGAATGAACGGCTATACAGGATATGTGACAGTGCCTTTCACTATCAGCCCGAAAGCTGTTTCTGAGGTCGAGATACTAAAGATAGCTGATGTGGATTATACCGGCAAAGCTGTCAGACCGAGCCTTTTTGTCAAGGCGGACGGAAATATGATCAAGAGTTCTGACTATACTGTAACATATTACAATAACATAAATGTAGGCACAGCGACCGCTGTTGTTACTCTTGGCGGAAACTACGAAAGCAGGTACCCTGTTTCGACAACATTCAAGATCGTTCTTGGAAAGCCAACGGGATTTAAGGCTACCGCTGACTCTACCACTTCTGTAAAGCTTAGCTGGAATAAGATCGGCAATTGCAAATACAGGGTTTATCGCTATGATCCAAAGAAAAAGACCTACAAGCGTCTGACGGTCACGAGTTCCACAAGCTATACTGACAAGAAGCTTTCAGAGGCAACGAGTTATACTTATGCCGTAAAGCTTGAATACAACTCTAAGACCGGCCCTTATATAACAGTAAAAGGCAACACAAAGTTATCTGCTCCGAAAATGACTGTAAAGGCTTATAATAAGAAAGTCACAATAAGCTGGAAGAAGAACACAAAGGCTGATGGATATCAGATATACTGGTGCAAGGGCGATGAGTGGACTATCCCACATAACGATTACTATAGTATGCCAAAGGATTGCTATAACGATTATGTTCAGCTCAAGAAGATAACAAAGAACAGCACGACCTCTTATACAAAATCAGACCTTTCAGGTTCAAAGAATTATCACTTCAAAATGAGGGCTTATAAGATCATAAACGGAAAGGTGGTTTACAGTAGCTGGACGGGTATCCAATGCAAGATAAACACTGTTTCAAGACTTAATGCGGCAACAAAGAAGAGCCACAGCACTTATAAGATCTACAACGTTCAGGGCAAGAAAACAAAAACCTCGACGCACACTCTTACAGCAGAGGAGAAGAAGATACTTAAAAACTTTGCCTCAAAGCATTTCAAGAAAGATTGGTCGGCGGCAAAGAAGATCGAATATACTGCGGACTGGATAAGAAAGAATTTGAAATATGGCAGGATACCGACAGGCTCGCATAGCAAGAATATCTTTGTTTACAAAGAAGGTCAATGTTCTGATTACAATGGCGCACTGGTGGAAATGATGGTTTATCTCGGATATGACGCAAACCTTGTTATGGGCAACCGCAAGGGCGGAGGACAGCACTTCTGGGGCGAGATAAAGATAGACGGAGTGACTTATCTGCTGGAAGTCGGAGAAAAGGTCTATGACAGCCCACAATGGAATTACAAGTGGCAGTTTATGTGTCTTAAATATTCTGAGGCTGACGGTGGTTACAAGAAAAACGGAAAGCTATACTAAAACAAAATGCTCTGCGGAGAGTGTGATTCCGCAGAGCATTTTGTTTCGCTTTAATAAATTTGCGATACCTAATAAACCATTATTGCTTCTTCGCTGGTTTTTTTCTGACTGATAATGAAGAATATGTTGTAATGGTTCAAAATAGAACGATAATGAGAAAGGAAAGAGTAAATGTTTTTTGGGGATAAGCATAAAACGATCACCTGCTATTATGAATCATTGACAAAAGCGGTGTGTATATCTGGATGATAGTTATGGGACTGCAATTGCTATTTCGATAATGATCGTTTTTTCTTGTAAACTAAAGAGCAGCTGATAATTTTCAGTCGCTCTTTTTTGTTTTATGATGGCGAAAAAATCTTATGATACTTCTTGCCAAATCTCTTCCAATATATTATAATGTATTTAGAAGATCATATTTGAAAGGAACATATGGAAAATGAAAAACATTGTTACAGCCCTGATGCAGTTTGTGATACTTGTGATCGCACTTGTCATTGTGACCTTTGCTATACCGAAGATTGCAGGAAATGATGACAGATATGATAAGTACATAGCTGAAAACTCAAAGCAGATCGTCACTGTGGGAAGTGCCTTTGGCGTTGTCAAAGACGGTGAAAAGGCTTCGTATACTGATATTGATAACAGCCTGAAAAATATCTTTAGTAAAGTGACTCCACTGCAAAAGCCTGTGAATAAAATTCTGAACAGGCAAATAAGCTTCAAGCAGGCAAAATATTTTGAATATTATTGGCTCACTGCACTTATCTCAGGCGTGCTTTGCTGGATATTTGCGGCAGGCTTTCCGTTTAGGATAGGGCGAAAGGGCTTCAATGTGTTTGGTTCTGTGTATAATAACTTTTCAAAAGTTGTCCTCCTTGAAGATGAGATGACTCGTGAGGAATATGAGGTCGATCTAGGTATGACTATATGGGGGCCTTTGTGGATAATCCTTATTGTTCTGCGTGCGACCTTTGCTATTACATGGGGCTTTATCCTGCCTTTTGTGATAGCCGCCAATCTTGCCATAGGCATTATAAGAATAGTTGGAAACGTTATTATCGTCAGCGTCCGTGGTGCTGCCGCCGATGCAAAAAGGCACAGCCTCTCGCAAAAGCTTGACAAAACGACCTTTTCTATTTATCCTGAGGGCGGATATTTCAGAGTAGAACAGGATCAGGACAATGGTCAGGGCGTATATGTGAAAAATTATTGGAACGCTGTTGCGGCAAAGGCATTGTTTGAAAGCGAAGCCGGAAATAAGTCTTTCAGCAAGGAGGATTCTGAGGAAAACATTCTTCGTGGAGATATAAAAGAGAAGAAGTTTTATGAAACATATCGTTTGCTCAGCCGTATAAAGGGTCTTTTCAATAATGATATCAAGAGTAAAAAAGCAATTATCACCGCTTCATTAAAGAATAAAGAGGGTGGCTATGAATACAGATTTATTGCCGACTCAGAATTATATCATGTTTATATGGTGGGTGATGAAAAGGCAGAAAACCTTAGCCATAAGGATCTGAAAATAGATTTTAATGCCGCCATGCTTCTTGACCTGCTTGACTTTGACCGAAAGGGTCAAAGATATGATCATAATGATTTTCTTAATTTGTATTATGCTGATAGTGATGAATTTACGGCTAAGCTTATGAATTATAATCATAAGCTGATAGCAAAGTTTGGCAGAAACAGATATGACGAGTATTTTGAACAGCACAAACAGCAGATAATCGAACACCGCCGATATAAAAAGCTTTCGGCTGTGGGAGAGGACGATGAATGAGAAAATTAAATATTCGATATAATAAGCCTCCCACGGAAATTGTTTCTGTGGGAGGCTTTGCTTTCCGTACACCAAATCACCTACCGCTTGTGCAACTTTTTTGCCGTTTGTGCAAATATTATTGACTTTTTGTTAAGAATCATAGATAATTATTATAAATATTCATGCTGTTAATTAGAGATGTTTGTTAAACAATGAAAATGAGAATAATAGAAAACAGTATGACGATGATAGAAAAACTCAGCGAAAGTGTTTCTGTAGACGATGAACTATGATACTAAAAAAGTTTAGAAAGCAATGGTGGACACTATGGCGGCTGTCATAATGTCAGATGATGAGAGGTGAAATATGGATAAAAAGGTAAAAGCTTTTTTTGCAGCTATGGGAATTGCCACGGCGTTGTTAGTGCCTGTTTCTGCATCTGCGGATAATTCTGACTCAAAAGTGCAGGTGAGCATCGACATCACTTGGGACTCTTTGGAGTTCACCTATACAGATCGGCAGTGGGATCCTGAGACCCATTCATATAAAGGCGGCGGTTGGTCTGACAGCGGCGGAAATTTTACTTTGACAAACACAGGGAATGTGGGTGTTATGGCGGATTTTTCATACAAACAAGCAGAGGGCATGGACGAGATAAAAGGCTATTTTTCAAGCAGTGAGCTAATAGTGCCTATCTCAGAAAGTAAGAATTGTAAGTTGAGCCTGTCAGGTAAACCAACAGAGCATTTTGAAAGCAAGACTACCGGCACTGTTACAGTGAATGTCTATCCTCACGGCTGGGCAAACGTGAACGGCACAAAGTATTATTTTCGACTTGGTTATAAGGAAACTGGCTGGGTAAAGGATGAGGACACTGGTGATTGGTACTATTTTGATAAAGACGGCAATATGGTGAAAGGTTGGTTTAAGGACGGCGGAGAAGAATGGTATTATGCCGATGAAGACGGCAAGGTGCTCACAGGCTGGCTCATAAGCCCTGACGGGTTTAATGAACAAACTTTTTATTTTGATGATGACGGAAAAATGCACACAGGCTGGCTCGTAAGCCCTGATGGGTTTAATGAACAAACTTTTTATTTTGATGATGACGGAAAAATGCACATAGGCTGGCTCATAAGCCCCTTGGGTGCAAAGGGAAAGATGTTCTATTTTGACCCTATGGGCGTAATGCAAACAGGTTGGTATGTAGACGGCAATAATCGGTTTTATTTGGGAGCTGACGGCACAATGCTTTCCGCATGGCTTGTAAGCCCATTGGGATACGAGGAGGGCAAGACCTACTATTATGATGAAACAGGTGCAATGCACATGGGCTGGCTTACCGACCCTCCTGGGTCAGAGGGACAGACGTTCTATTTCAGCGAGCGTGGCACAATGGTAACAGGCTGGGCGAATATAGGCGACTATTGGTACTATTTTCACAGCGACGGCGTAATGGCAACAGACACCACTATGGACGGGAAGCACCTTGGCTCGGACGGAAGGTGGGACGGATACGGCAAAACACCAAATATGTAAGTAATATAATCAATTATAAAAAAGGAGAACTCACTTATGAAAAAGACAATTTCTATCACAATGGCATTTGCACTTGTGGCAACACTCAGCACGGCGGCGTTTGCAGCGGTGGCTGATGACGCTGACATCAAAAAGGATATCGGCGTAAATGCAAAGTATGTTGAGGATATCAAGACTTCAAAAACTATCAGTGCCGACGTTGTGTGGGGCGAAATGGAGTTCACATACAGCGTGAACGGAACAAAGACTTGGAACGCTAAAACCCACGAATATGACATTGATACCAAGTGCGAATGGTCTGCAAAGGGCAATGATATAAGCGTTACAAACCATTCCAATGCGGCAATCGACGTTGATTTTACATACCAGCCTCTTGATGAATACAGCATTGTAAAAGGCACTTTCACAAATGACGAATTTACCATACCTACAGCCGAGAGCAAGGCTGTTGATGATGAAAGCCTTACAGTAAGCACGGCTCTTACCCTAAACGGCGAGCTTTCATCAGATGTTACCGCTCTTACAAAAGTAGGAAACGTAGCGGTAAATATTGCAGAAGCTTCGGAAAATGCAGATACAGATGTAAAAACAGTTTCATCATATAACGACCTTGTTAGCGCTGTGGCAGCAGGCGGAAAGATAAAGCTTGATGACGATATCACACTGAAAAGCCGCATAAACTGCAAAAAGAACACTGTTATCGAACTCGACCTTAACGGTCACACTATCACAGGACAGATAATGAACAATGGCGCAGATTGTACTATCAAAAACGGCACTCTTAACGGCGACGAAGGTCCGATAATGGTGCAGGGCGGCACAACAAATCTTATAGGCTGTAAGATATCCACAAAATATACTCCTGTTTATGTTTCGAGGGGTACTGCAAATATAACTGACTGCACTCTTACAAATGAAGATGCGAATAAAAGCGTAGTTATCAATAATACAGGTACAGTAAATATCAGCGGTACTACAAATATTTCAAGTACGATCTACAAAAATCCAAACAGCAAATATCTGCCTCACGTTCTTGCAGGCACATATAATTTTGACCCGACCGACTTTGTTGACAGCGAGAAGTTTACTATAACTCAGAGCGGTGAAAACTGGATAGTTGCGGAAAAATCGCAGAGAAGATAATAAGTTTTGACGATTCAGGGGTCTCATGATGAATAAGCAAAAAAAGATGACGGCAAATTGATAGTATCTGTGCTGGCGGTTTGCTTTGCGGTGACGCTGCTTGTTATGATATATGCACTTTGCAGACCGCAGACAAAGCCCAAAGCAGAGTTTGTTCCACCCCCTTTTGAAAGCGAAGCACAGCAGGGCGTGCCTGATGTTCCGGAGGAGCTTGGCTACAGTTCTCCTGACAGGGACGATATGAGCTATGATTTCGCAGTGTGCGGAAAAAGGCTGGGATAGTATGAAGCCTGAGGAAAAATACGAACATATTTTCAAATGCATTTTCGAGATATGCTTTGATTATTTTCTGTCAACAAAGACGCAGGAACTTCTCAAGGTAAATATCAATAATACATTTTCACAGCTTATTGACGAAGTTGTCGAAGAAAGAAATCAAGAAATCCACGAGAGATTCAAGGAAAAGGCTGAAAAATATATTTCAGAGTAATAGCTTTTTGACAAAACGAGCGTATACCGATTTGGTGTACGCTCGTTTTGATTATACCGTGGTCATTATTATGGTACTATAAGTGCCGTTTGTTGAATTATAAATAGTTTGGCATGTGACAAATAACGTACTAGACGTAACGGTGAAAGCGTGTTATACTATAAATATAGAGAAGATGAGTATGAAAGGAGTGGGCAACGTGGAAAGCGGTCGTGTTCAGGATAGCTTTTTTGGAATGTCTTTTAATCACCAGATGTCCTGGATAGATGAAACTGTTTCACACATAGTCACACATAATTTACGACCAAAGATAAGGGAAGAAGGTAGAGAATCCTATGGTCGAAAGGGCTACACACATGCTTTGAAAAGAATATTTGAAGTAATAAAGAGCGACCCAAAGAATATAACGAACCTAGATGAGATTGTAAAGGCGGAAAGAAAATTGAAGGACTATCTATATGGCGGGAAGTTTTCAGATGATGAAATGCTAAGCTGTTGGGGTAAATACACACAAAACTATATGAATGAGTTGTAGGATATGTGATTATAAGAGGAGAGGTTATTTTTATGTCAAAGAAGAAGTTGAATATTCCACTATCGGAGTTTATAAACTTAAATGAGAAAAAACCAGAGGATATGACAGGCTGTGTCGTGCTATATAAGAATGGCGGGTTAGACGTAGCAACTTGGCATTCGCATGCCTACAACCCAGATGATGAGCCAGGGTATTTCAAACAGGGGTGTTTCTATATGGGTAAAGAAAATATAGTGGCGTGGCTTTCGATAAATGATTATGTTATTGACATGAATGATTCAGAATCATAATGGGGGAGATATGATGTACTTTTATCAAGTGCTCCAAAGCTGCGATGAATTTAAGGTTGTCAGCGAATTTTTAGCGATTATCAAATGTCAAGACAAGTGTTCAGTTAATAAAAATATAAGAGATGCTTTAAAGACTTTATCTCAGAAGACTCCAAAGAAGTCTGATAATGAAGTTTTATTCATTGAACAATTGAAAGACCGACAGGACGAAGGTGAAAATCTTTACAACGTTTATTTGCTCGATAGATCAGATAACAAAACCTACAGTATCGAGGCAGTTCCTTGGGATGAGGTCTTAGGTTATACGGTCGATGAAGCAAGCATTGCGAAGTATGGTGATGTTAAATTCACAGCGTTGGTTTTATATGAGATGACGTATTTTGGCTTTTCTGAAAAACAGATACAGAATACTATTAAAGCTTTTAATGATGAGGAGACACTCTATCCAAAAGCTGGCAAATGTTATTAGAACCATATGATTATGAATAGTGATATGAAAGGTGGATATGAAATTGGCAAACGTAAAAAATCAAGAATATACAAAAGAAATGTTTAAAGACATAGCGTTCTTTACTCTTGCCGAGCCTGGTGCTATGGGGGTCGGCAATCTTATGGAATTTATCACAGCCGAAGGTGAGGAGTTCTCGCTTTTCTTTTCTGAAGAAATGCCATATTCAAAGGTCAAGGAGTATTTTCCTGCGTTAGATGATTGCTATTGGAATGGTCCTGAATCAGATGAATCCTGCAGAACTGAGTTCGTGTTCTACCTCAGTAAGGACGAAAGGAACTTCAAGCACACAAAGCCTCCGAAAAATTATACGCACCTGTATGAAGGTTTTGGAAATCACATATGTATACGTAAAGATTATTATCCTGTGGTCGAGCCGATCATAAGAGATCTTATAGAAAAGAATGAGCTTGTAAATTGGTACACGAGGACTGGAGAAATAATAGACGCAATAAAAACCCTTACGGCAGAAAAGAAAGAAGGAAAAATGCAATGCGATTAGGAGGTTTTTTGGATTGTTTTGACCCCAGCAGTGTAGTAGAGATAGCGTGTAAAGGCGAACCTGTTAGGAAATGCACAGTGTCGGCCGCATTATCGGACGACAGATACCCGGCGGTGGACTATGTGGTCTTGTCCGGCAGTGTTACATTTAAGGATGATGTCGTACATATACCAGTGATTTGGAAATTGACCTAGGGGACGTTCAGAAAGTGTATAAATACTTATTTTGCTGAACACGAAGAAAATGGGGCAGTATAATGACCCAAAGCAGGTGGATATTTTGTCAGAATCGTCGAATATTTTAGCACCCAAAAAAATTTATACGTCAGACCTGCATTTTTTTCTCTAATAGGATCGTTTGTATATATAATGGGCATACTATAAGGGATAAAACAGCAGGATATAAAAACAAAGAATGCGTTTTTATGCTTGATTTTTTCAAGCGATTGTATTATAATAGCATTGAAAGGAGCTGATAATCGGTGATTAAGGTTTTAAAAATATCTGCCGAAGGTCTTCCACTATACAATGGAAAATGTGAAATCAACTTTATAAACACACAAAGAACAACCTCGAATGATACCGAAGGAATGTTTAAGCTGTCTTCCTCAAACGCTAACAGGCTGTATACAAATAATATAGAAAGTTTTTTTGGAATCAATGCTTCCGGAAAGACCACAATTTTAAGGCTTATTTCTTTTGTTTTTTCTGTTTTAAACAACGAGCAAATAAATAATATAAAATACTGCGGAATACTTGGGGAAGGCAACGAGCAGAATGAGATTGTTTTTAACATTGTATTTGTAAATTGCAATACTGTAAATCTGCTACACACTGTTATTAAATATGCAGATGAACGCTATACAATAATAGAGGAATATATTAAATCCAGGAAGTTGCTCACATCTGACAACAAAACAAACATTTTTGACTTTTCTTCGGCAACAACGATTATGAAAAGAAAAGATGATGAACAATACCTAGTAGACGATATGAGCATTATCGTAGGATACAAAAAAGCAGAAAAAACAACGATCGTATTTACTGATATGATTGAAATCACGAATATAAACAGACTCAAACTCTTAAAGGAATATCCTCTAAGTGTTCTATCTTATTTTGATCCCAAGATAGAATATATAAATACCAAGGAAAACAACGGAAAAACGGTTATATATCTTAAGTTTCGAGGCGAAAAAGAGAGAATATTATATGATCTTGCGGAACTCAATACCTATTTATCTTCAGGAACAATAAAAGGAATAAATGTCTTTGGAAGAGCCATATCTCTTTTTGAAACTGGTGGATATCTTATAATCGATGACCTAGAGAACCACTTCAATCATGAGATCGTATCAACGCTGATAAGATTCTTCACGAACAAAAAAGTAAATCCACATGGAGCAACCCTTATTTTCTCCACACATTACTCCGAACTTCTTGAACACATAAAAAGAAATGACTGCATTTATATTGTGGAAAACAAAGATAAAATCACAATAACTCCATTAAATGAACGAATACAGAGAAATGATGAAAATAAAGTGCAATCGTTTAAAAGTGGGCTCATAGGCAATACTGCTCCTTCATATGAAGCATATATCCAGCTCAAAAAAAGTATCATAAATAAGGTGGAGGCAATCATCCCAAGTCCTGTCAGACCATAGTTTATTCATCGTTCACCTCGATAAGCTTGTGCTGCTTGCCGTTTCAGCTTGAAAGCTGATCCATAGACCTGTCGATCATAGCAAGATATTACTCATTGTGTGCTGCCTTCATAATCTGATTGTATTGCTCAAGGCTCATTATAACAACAATTTGCCATCTTTTTACTTTTACCATTCCACAAATTTCTCCTGTTGTACAGTTTGTAATAAAAATGTGATTATTTTATACTTCTGTTTTGAAAATTGATTCCCGTGAGATAAATACCACAACAGTTGACAAAATTGCAAAAATATGATGTAATTTTCAGGTAATAATTTAAGGGCAATGACGCTCCGTGTAATTTTTCACAGGGCGTTTTTTATTTTTTTTGTGGGGGGGTGTTTTCTGTGAAAGTCAATAAAAAGAAGGGTAGAAGTGCGCTCAAAAGCCGCAATATCACCATTTGTGCAGTTGTGGTGTTTCTTCTTATTACGGCTCTTACTTTAATGAGCAGCGGATATATGACCCGGTGTATCGACAGAGAAAATACCGCACAATCAAACAGGGGAGAGCTTTCTGACCTTGGACAGGAGCTTGCGGACGCTTCCGATTATCTTACCGATGAAGTTAGAAAATTCTCCGTAACAGGGGATATCGAACACCTTTATAATTATTGATATGAGGTCTATGAGGAAAAGACTCGTGATCGTGTTATAAACAGCCTTTCCGCCATTGACCCTCCTGAGAACGAAACTGCGCTTCTTGCGGAAGCCAAAAAGTATTCTGATACTCTCATAAAGACCGAAACAGTGTCAATGAATCTTATGTTCACTGCAAAAGGGATAACAGCAAAACAGTTTGGTGACAGCAAGGACGGCAGATTGGCTGAGTATGTTTCCATTGTGGAGAATACGACCCTGCCTGAGGAATACAGTGATCTTAGCCCTGATGAAATGAAGGAACGTTCCCGTGAGATACTTTATGACAGCTTTTATAACGACTCCAAAACTATGATAATGTCGCCTATAGAACGCTTTCGTCAGGCTCTTAATAAACGTCTTGACGCAGAGGTGGAAAGCGCTGCCGCAGGACGTGAAACTGCACTGGTGATACAGCTTGTGTGTTCAGCGAGCGTACTTGTTATTGTGGGCATAGTGCTGATAGTTTTTGAAAGCCTTTATGTCAGACCTATAAACGACTACTCCGAGAGCCTTTCAAAGCGTAATGAAAATTCTGCCGAATTTGACCTTTCAAACGTCCGTGTGTCCCCAAAGGGAGCATATGAGCTTTTTCGTTTTGGCGAGCTTTTCAACCGACTTTCGCAGATACTTCAAAATGAGCTTAAAAAGCGTGAAACAGCCGAGGTGTAAATGTGGCAGGCTAAAGAAGAAGCAGACAGGGCGAACAGCGCGAAAAGTGATTCTGCGGCAAAGCGGCATGAAAGCCTATGAGATAAGCGAGGAGCTTGGCTATTTCAGTGCAGACTATTTCACAAAGGTGTTCAAAGAGATAACTGGCGTTTCCCCTGCACAATATAAGCAATCATTGTGACTTGTCTGAAAAATATAGGGTTTTCTCTGATTTTTAGTGTTTTTATCTTTTGACCCCTGTGCTATACTATAAGCACAGGAGGTGATAGAAATGGACAATTTCGTTATTACCATAGCAAGAGGCTTCGGAAGCGGAGGAAAGCAGATCGGACTTGCTCTTTCAAAACAGCTTGGGATACCTTGCTATGAAAACCAGATACTCAGCATGGCTTCAAACTACAGCGGAATAAACAAGGATCTGTTTTTTTCAGGTGGACGAAAAGCTGAGGGGCTACCACCTTATCAAAAGGCTTATGAAGTCTGCGAATAAGGACGATATCGTTGAGCCGACGGACAAGAGCTTCATTTCTGACGTTAATCTTTACAATATTCAGGCGAAGATAATCAAGGAGCTTGCCAAGCAGCAATCCTGCATTATCATTGGAAAATGTGCAAATCACCTGCTGCGTGACTATGACAACACCGTAAGCGTGTATATAGAAGCTCCAAGAGCTTTCTGCGTAAAAAATGTTATTGAACGCCTTGGTGTCACCGAGGAAGAAGCCCACAGAATGATCTATCAGACTTCTTACTTCTCTCGGCCTTGCAATAACCTTCGGACTTATGAGGGTCATAAACATGGCTCACGGAGAGTTTGTGATGATAGGCGCATATACAACATATGTCGTTCAGCAGATATTCGTAAAATACTGTCCCGAAAGCATTCGTGACGTTTATTATTTTGTTGCGATACCTGCCGCATTCGGTGTGACGTTCATCCTTGGAAGCTTGCTTGAAAAGTTTATCATCTCCCGATTATACGGGCGAGAGATAGACGGCTTGCTTGCAACAGGGACATAAGCCTTATTTTACAGCAGGCGGCAAGAAGCATTTTCGGCACACAGGGTGTAAACGTAACAGCACCGTCATTCTTAAACGGTGGAATAAAGATAGGCGGCTGTACATTCTCATACAACAACTTTTCATCATTCTTCTTGTGGCACTTTGTCTGCTTCTGGTGTGGTTTATAATGTATAAGTCAAACTTCGGTAAGCAGATGAGAGCTGTTATGCAAAACAGAACAATGGCGAAATATATGGGCATAAACTCACGCAAGGTGGATAACATTACCTTTGCTATCGGCTTAGGTCTTACCGGTATCGCAGGCTGCTTGGTGGCGCTTCTTGGTTCTATCGACTCGACTGTGGGTCAGAGCTACATAGTAAACAGCTTTATGGCAGTCGTTCTCGGTGGTGTCGGCAAGCTTCTCGGCACTGCTATCGGCTCTGTGATAATAGGCTCTGCAAGCATTTTTACAGAGAATTATACTTCATCAACTATCGCAAAAGCTATTGTTCTGCTTATCGTTATTATCTTTTTGCAGAAGCGTCCGCAGGGACTTTTCGTTATCAAGAGCAGAAATCTTGACGAGTAAGGGAGGTGTTTCGGTCAATGAAACTAAGCAGATTTTTCAGAAAGAGGGGAGCATTTTTCAGTGGGAGTGCCGCTTTTTGATATATTTTTAATAATTATTAACAAAATATCACAAAATTACTCTATAAATAGTTGTATTATTAAATCATATAATTATGACGGTAGAAAATGCCGTTAAAAATAACGGAGGAAAGAATATGTCTTACAACGAATTTTTACCAAGCTACTCTATTGGCGACGATTGCTACAAAGAAATACCTTATGTTACCCGACGTTATGGAAAAACCGCTGTTGTTATCGGTGGAAAGACCGCTATGGAAAAGGCTAAGCCTGAACTGCTTGCGGCTCTCAAAGGCTCTGACCTTGAGATAACCGACTTCATATGGTATGGCGGCGACTCAAATTATGAGAACATTGAAATGCTTAAAGCTATGCCGAAAGTGCAAAATGCAGATATGGTCTTTGGTGTTGGCGGTGGACGTGCTGTTGATACTGTAAAGACCCTTTGTGACAGAATGGACAAGCCGTTTTTCACTTTCCCGACCCTTGCCTCAAACTGCGCTTCCTGCACGGCAATATCTGTTATCTACAACGCTGACGGCACTTTCAAGGAATATGCTTACCTCAAAGCACCTGCGCTCCATACTTTCATCAACACAAAAATAATCGCAGAATCACCTGAAAAGCTTTTCTGGGCTGGTATAGGTGACGCTCTCAGCAAAGAGTACGAGGTGGTCTTTGCCTGCCGTGATAAGGATATGACCCATACGCCTTTGCTTGGTAGAGTTCTTGCAGAGGCATGCACAAAACCGCTTGTATCCTACGGAAAAAAGCACTTGAGGATTGCAGAAATAACGTTTCTTCAAAGAATATCGAGCAGATAGCTCTTGATATTATCATTACAACAGGTCTTGTTTCAAATTTTACTGTTCATCAGAACAACCCCGATCCAAAGGACGATTACTATTATAATTCATCTCTTGCCCATTGCGTTTACTATGGCGCTTCGCTGTTTCCAAAGTGCGAGCATGACCACCTCCACGGAGAAATAGTTTCATTCGGCGTGCTTTGCCTGCTTACATATGACGAGCAGTTTGAAGAACGTCAGCACATTTTTGAGTTCAACCACAGTATAGGTCTGCCATGCACATTAGGAGAGATAGCTCTGACAGAAGAAGATGTCCCAGCCATTGCACATAAGGCGGCAAGCGTTGTTGAGTGGACTTATGTTCCTGGCGAGCCTACAGAAGAAAAGTTTATCAAGGCGATACTTGATACCGATAAGGCAGGAAAGGAATTTCTAGCAAAGAGAATATAAGCGCCTTTCCTTTAATAACATCAATAAAAATGATGCTCTGGTCATTAGATCAAGGCACCATTTTTTATGCAATGTTAATAAGAGATAAGTTCATTAAAAAGCTTTACAGCAAATCTGTCTGTCATTCCTGCAATGAAATCTATTATTGCCTGTGCATAGATCAAATTTGTTTCTAGGCTTCCATATATTTTTATGTTTTCACAAGTCAAAGCTTCGGATCTTAATTCTCCAGCGGGTACAATATCAGTAACACAATATTTTGCAAGCCATTTTTCAAAAGAAGATATAAGCAAAGGGTAATATCTTTTTGCCGTATCAAGTGATTCAAAAGAATGCTTTCCGTCATATAGTTTGTACAACGTTTCAAAGATCTGTGATAAAACCAGCTCTGAATACTTTTTGAACGCATCAAACCGCTCGTTGTTATATATCTTATCGTAGTTGAATTTCTTTATGGTATTCAACTGCGCAAGAAATTTATCGCTAAGGCATATTCCTTTTTCGGGAGAGCTGTTCTGACATACGTCAATAATAAGATTATGCATTATTACTGTTGTGTTGATAGCGTTTATATCGTTTGCCTGTGCCATTTTTTTCAGAGTATGCTTCGCTTCGTCGTCAATAAAGCCTAACTGAATTGCGTCCTCGATATCCCGTCCGACATAAGCTATTTTGTCAGATAATTTTACAACGCACCCCTCCCATGTTATAGGTGCATACTGACCTGCTTCCTTAAAATCTTCTTCTAATGATATAAATTCTGTTCTTGGCTTTGTTCCGTTTTCATCGACCTCACCGCAATGCGAGATTATTCCGTCACGGACCGCATATGTCAGATCAAGATTTTTGTAATCGTTGTAATTGTCAGCCAGCAGTTCAACTTTATCTACAAAATATAATCCGTTTTTTTCATGCCAGAATTTCATATCTTTAGAAATATAATTCTGGCAAAGCTTTGTTAGAATAGTTTCACCATGATGCCCAAATGGAGCGTGACCCAGATCATGCCCCATTGCTATCGCCTTTGTAAGCTCCGTATTTAAACCGAGATTACTTGCAATAGTGCTGCTGACAGATTCAACATGAGCAACGTGTTCCATTCTTGTGCAGATGTGGTCGTTATCTATATTATAAAACACTTGGGTTTTATGCTTCAACCGTCTATACGCTGTGGAATGAAGTATCCTTGTGTAATCTCGTGCAAAAGGACTTCTTACATCATCTGCTCTGTTGTATAACGCTGAGGGACGAGCAATTAATTTTTCCCAATTTGCATTTTCAGGGGTTGCTGCAACCTCTGAAAACGGTCTGTCCGCTTTATTTGTCATAAGACACCTCCTATAATTTTTTAGTGCTTTTCTGATATATGTAAAAAATTATTCGTTAGCTATTTTCAGTATAGCACACTCTGTTGTGCTAAGTCAAACGCTATTCACGCTTTGTTTTTTTCATCAAAGCCAATTGCCTGTCCACCCTCTCCTTGATTTTCCTGCGAAAATCATATGGCGAAAGCACCTCCACCACAGGTCCGAATGACAATAAACGTATTATTATCTCATTTTCATTCTGCTCGTCATATTTAATAGATACCATACATTCACCGCTGTCCTCATCAAAGACCGACTCTTTTTCAAGCTCTGCAAATTCAAGCATAAAACGATTTACCGCATTTCGCTCGTTAAGTATCTTTATTTTTGCCTGCTTTTTCTTGTTTGTGACAGCTAAAAAGCTATCAGGCGTTATATCTGTCAGCTTAGTTAGCGTGACCTGCGACAGATTTATAATTCCGCTGTCCACCATTCTGCGCTTTTGGTATCGGTTCACATAAACCCTGAACTTGTTGTTTTTGGCAGAGTATTCGATTTTTGTGGGCAGAAAATAGTGTGTGATGCGGTTGTCTTTTCTTGTCTGAAAGCTTATTTTTATAAGCTTTTTGTCATGGATAGCCGAGAGTATATCACGAAAATGCTGTATGTATTGTGGGTCATGAAAATCATCGCCGTCAGAATATTGGTCAAAGCAGGTCAAAAAGTTTCTCTGATATAGCTTTTTCGCACCAAGCAGTTCCGCTAACTGCGACTTTTGATCAGTGTCAAGAAACAGACCACTTCTCGGGTCGCTTAGCACCGCACAAAGCCATGCTTTTTCAAGTGCCGTCAGCGGGATATGAGGCTCTTTTTTCAGGATAGATCTGTATATGCTGTCCTCTTTTTTCAGCAGACCATATCCGCCCTCGCCTGTTAGCTTAGGTTCGAGGAAAAGAACGCTTTCAGAAAAGCCGTTTTGTCTGATGATATCTGTTATCTCAGCCTTTGTGACAGTGTGTCTTTTCAGAATTTTCTCCGTTATGCTGTAATAGGTGCTGTATATTTCCGAAAACAATTTCATTTGTCAGCACCTCCGTATATCTCATAAAGCCTTGCGATATCAGAATCAAATTTATCCTGCAATTCCTCATTTGTTGTTTCAAATGCCACTATCCTGCCGATGAACGTTTTTATCCATGGGAAAGCTTCGTTAGCGTCAAAAAGGTCAACGTCAAAGGAGTAAAGCCCATTTGATATCTTTGCGACAGTACCGCTTCTTTTTTCACGTTCCAAACGCTTCACAACATACATTTCTTTCGTTTCGTCTACCGCTATTTCCATGTGGATATGCTCTTTTTGTCCGTATTTGCGAGCTTTTCCGAAGCTCGTTCCCCATAAAAATCTGCGGTTGTCCTCATAATATCTGTAATATGTATCATAGTCAGCTACCACATCAAGGGGAGTCACTTTCACAATGGAATCCACCCTTACAGACATCAAACGTTTCTGCTTTGTGAAATACATAATAAGATAATTTCTTCCTGTCTGCACCGAGCAATGTATCTTCATCGGAACGGCTGTTATCTCGTGCTTTTTGTCGTTCTTTCGGCTTACGCAGGATAGCAGAACAGCCTTTTTCTGCTCCATTGCCCCCATGATATCAATGAGTATCTCATCATCAAGAGTATGCACCATGTAAGCGTGCTTACGCACAAAAATATTATTTTTCGCACCCAGCTTATCCATGATAAAGCTGCCCACCACGCCAAAAGGATTTTCCTCAGAGAAGAATTTTATCATATCCCCCAAGCCCTTATACCTGCTTACAATATCATCTGTGTAACAACCGGTTTTGGTGTATAGGATATTTCTTCCGCTTTTGACCTCCGACACCAAGCCCTCTTTTACATATTCCTTTAGCTTGATACGGATTATCTGCACGTCTATTATCATGCCGTAGTTTGCAGAAACATAGTCTGCTATCTCCGATACCGACATGGCGTTATCTTCAAGAGCGTCCATTAAAATAAAGTGCAGACGGATATCATTGTCCGTAAAGGTTTTTGAACGATAGCACTGATACAGTGGGTTTTGAAAAATGTTGCCCGAATCCACCTGCACAGATACTTTCTTTTTGTGACCCTCCAAAGAGGTGTGAACGTGGTCTGAAAGCCAGCTTTCTATCCTGCGCTTTTCGTTGTCATAGGTGCGCTTGCTTTTTGCGTCAAAGCTTTCTCTTGTGTGAAATCCAAAGATATAGAAATCACGCACATATTCTCTTATCTTCTCAAAATTTTTTATAAGTTCAGAATATACTGCCATTCAGAACACCTCCTTTGATAACATTATACCAAATCTATACTCCCATTGCAATACATAACAAAACCTCGCACCTTTTTTTATATGATTATTTTGTATCTATCTGCTATAATACATACAACAGCAAAAGTAGGAGGTGCACAAAATGTTTGAATATTATGATAAAGATAAAATGCTAGTACCGATCAAGATATGGACAGAGTCTATAGACGATATCGAGGAAAGCTGTCTTGAGCAGGCGATAAACCTTGCAAATCTTCCATTCGCCCATGACCATATCGCATTGATGCCTGATACTCATACAGGAAAGGGAATGCCTATAGGCGGTGTGATAGCCTGCAAAAATACGGTAATTCCAAATGCAGTTGGCGTTGACATCGGCTGTGGAATGGCTTTCGTGCAGACAGATATCCCTGTGAGCATTCTTCGTGACACTGTAACAGGGAGCGGCGAGCTTATAAAGGTGATAGTAGGAAATATACTCCGTACTATCCCGGTGGGTTTTAGTCACTACGGCAAGCCACAGACTTCTGCCGTGCTTGATAAGGCGCAAAGCGAGATAGAAAGATACAATGCTGACAGCGAATTGCTGAAATTTATCGAGCAGGGATATTATTCCGTTGGCTCATTGGGTGGTGGAAACCATTTTATCGAGATACAGGAAGACGAAAGTGGCATGGCTTGTATAATGCTCCATTCGGGAAGCCGAATGTTCGGCAACATGATAGGGCAGTATTTCAACAAGATAGCCCATGAGATGAATGACAAGTATTTTTCAACTGTTCCCTCAGAGTATAATTTGCCGTTTCTCCCTGTGGATACAGACGAGGGTCAGAGATATCTCAACTGGATGAAGCTTGCAATGGACTTTGCTTTTGAAAACAGAGAGGTAATGCTTGAAAAGGTAAAGCATATTTTCACAGAGCAGGTTGAGAAGTATACGGGTATCACACCGAACTATAGTGACGAGATAAACTGTCACCATAACTATGCCGCACTGGAAAATCACTACGGTGAGAACGTGTGGGTACACCGCAAAGGCGCTATCCATGCGGCTGAGGGGGAAGTCGCTATAATCCCAGGATCTATGGGCTCAAACAGCTATATAGTCAGGGGCATGGGCAAGGCTGAAAGCTTTTTGACTTCTTCTCATGGTGCAGGCAGAAACTATTCACGCACAGGCGCAAAGGAGAAATTCTCCGTTGAGTCTGTTATGGTAGACCTGAGGCAAAGAAACGTGGTGCTTGGAAAGACCAGTAAGAAGGACGTGGCTGAGGAGTGCCGCTTTGCTTACAAGGATATAGATGTTGTTATGAAAAATCAAAGTGACCTGACCACGCCTATAAAGAAGCTTTTCACAGTGGGCGTTGTCAAAGGATAGGAGGTAATTTATATGAAACTTGCAACTGCATTGGCTGAACGTTCTGATATCCAGAACAGAATAAACACGATCTCAGTCAGACTTGACAATAACGCAAAGGTGCAGGAGGGCGATGTTCCTGCGGAAGACCCAAAGGCTCTTATGGAGGAGCTTGACAGGCTGATAGTCCGTCTTGAAGATCTGGTGGCACGGATAAATCTTACCAACAGCGGAACAGTATACGAGGGCAAGACTATCACAGAGCTTCTTGCACACAGGGATTGCCTGAAAAAGAAGGTAAGGGTATTGCGGGATTTTCTGAATACCGCAAGCGACCGTGTCACAAGAATGACAAGAACAGAGATAAAAATAGTCAGCACTGTTCCTGTGTCAGAGATACAAAAAACGGTTGACGGTCTTGCAAAAGAACTGAGAACTGTGGACGAGAAAATTCAGGAGCTGAACTGGACAACAGAACTGGTGTGATGAAATGGGTGGGATATCTACAGGGTGGATGTATCTCTATCAGCAGAGAATGTGCTGATTATGGGCAGAAACTTCGGGCAGGTTTCAGAGGTTCAAGTCCTCATTTGACAACGCATTGCCAGCAACGTAACATGCGTATCGTAACAAATTTTTATTACCACCTTGCATCAACTGTAGATAGGGTAGGGATATGAAAAACGGCATGGCCTTGATTTGGTCGTGCCGCTTTTTTTATGCAATGTGATCAGAATTTTTCGCGAAATGTGCAAATGCTCAAATTATTCCCTCATAAAATGTGTGAAATCAAAAATTATTCACTCATAAAATGTGCGAAATCAAAAATTATTCACTCATAAAATGTGCAGAGAGTGCCGCAATCGCCTATTTTACGCCACTTTACTCCTCGTGTGCAAGAAGCCTTTTATAGCTGCGGTCAATGCCTATTGCACCAAGGGGTGCTGTGATAAGGATCGCAAGCACAGCCACAGATAGCACTATCTTTCCGCAGGGCAGACCAAGGGACATCGGCACTGAGCCGATAGCCGCCTGAACTGTCGCCTTTGGCATATATGCCGTTACACAGAAAAGCTTTTCTTTAAGGGTGAGCTTCGTGCCGAGAAGACATATCCATACGCCCACGGCTCTGAAAATAAGCGCTCCGAAAATAAGAAGCACAGCCGCCACACCTGCCGTAAGGGTGTAGCGTATGTCCACTGCCGCACCAACAAGGACAAAAAGCACAGCCTCAGCGGCTATCCAAAGCTTGCCGAACTTCTCTGAAAGCCTTGCAGACACTTTTTTGTCGGCTTTTATTTTTATCACGCAAGCCATTGCCACAACCGCAAGAAGTCCCGATACAGCCACATAAGGCTTCAAAAATGTTTCCACTGACATGAGCAGGAACGCCAAGCCCAAGATAGCGATGACCTTTGTGCTGTTTCTTATTTTGTTACCTTTGCGGTAGGATATCTCAAAAATATAGAAAAGCACAAACCCTGACAGCGAGCCGAGAAGCACTCCGAGGATTATTGACACAGGGATATTGAGAAAATCCGTCGCCTTTGCAGAGCCGCCCTGCGCCATTGTTACGAATGTGGAGAACAGCACGATAACGAAAATATCATCGCATGAAGCTCCCGCAAGTATCATTTGCGGTATGCTTTTTTCAGTGCCGTATTTTTCTTCCATAAGCTTCACCATTCTCGGCACTACCACCGCAGGGGATACCGCACCAAGCACCGCACCCATAACAGCGGCTTCCGTGTGGTTTATCCCAAGAAGTAGCGGAGCAAGGATAAAATATCCCAGTATCTCAAAGCTTGCAGGCAGAAATGACATCATGACCGCAGGTCTGCCCACCTTTTTCAGGTCGGACAAATTGAGTGACAGCCCTGCTTTGATAAGGATAATGATAAGGGCTATCTGCCGAAGCTCTGAGGATATGCCAAGTATCTTAGGATCCAGCAGATCGAGAACGTAAGTGCCTGTGAGAATGCCCGTTGCAAGCATACCGATTATCCTTGGCAGACCGATAGCCTGAAAAGTGGCGGCGGCTGACAGCCCCACAAGAAAGATCACAGCCAGTGAAAATAACATAATTATACCTCCCAAAAATCAAAAAAGCTGACAACTCCTGCGTAAAAAACAGAAGTCATCAGCTTAATAAGCGGTTTAGGTTTCCCAGGGGAGAACATCATTCCCCGATATGAGATTTTACTATTGTATTCTACCACATCACTGTGGTATTGTCAAGACCCTAGCAGGTCTGTGGTTGGGCTTTTTTCATTTTTGTGGTCTGGCGCTGAGCCATAACAAGCTTGTAGTATACGCCTTTTTTCTGCATAAGTTCAGCGTGAGTGCCGAACTCTGCAAGTCTGCCCTTGTCAAGGACGATAAGCCTGTCAGCGTTGCTGAGGGTGGAAAGTCTGTGAGCAATGGCAATTGTCGTCCTGCCCTTTGTGAGCTTGCCCAAAGCGTCTTGTATCTGCTTTTCCGTCTGAGTGTCAAGAGAAGCCGTCGCCTCGTCAAGTATTATTATCTTAGGGTCATGGAGTATCGCTCTTGCAATGGCAATTCTCTGACGTTCGCCGCCCGAAAGCTGATAGCCCTTGTTGCCCACTCGGGTGTTGTAGCCGTCAGGGAGCTTTGTGATAAAGTCATGTGCATTCGCAATTTTCGCTGCCCTTATTACTTCCTCAAAGGTAGCGTCAGGCTTTGCATATGCTATATTTTCAAGTACGTTTCCGTCAAAAAGGAAAGTTTCCTGCAACACCACGCCCACCTGTGAACGCAGGCTGTGCTGTGCAATATCCTTTATGTTAACACCATCAATGCGTATCTCTCCCTGCGTGCAGTCATAAAGTCTGAGAATAAGATTTATCATTGTGGATTTTCCCACACCTGAGTGTCCCACAATGCCTATCATTTCGCCCTTGTTTATCTTGCAGGTTATGTCTTTCAGCACAGGATTGTATACCTTGTAGCCAAAATAAACGCCGTCAAATTCGATATCGCCTTGAATGTCAAGGTCAATAGGGTCATCACAATCACGAACGTCAGTGTCCTCGTCAAGTATCTCAAAGACCTTGCCTGCGGAAACTGAGGTGTCCGCAAGATTTCTCGGTATCTGTATGAGCCAGCGTATAGGCTCGTAAAGCATTGCAACATAGGTGGTGAACTGTATAAGCTGACCTAGTGTCATGGTGTGGTCAAGAATCATGTTTCCACCGAAATATAGTACGAAGAAGTTACCAATGGTGAGGATAAATTCTGAGGCAGGAATGGTGAGATACCACATCATTTCCGCACGAACACAGCTTTTCGCCCAGCGTTCGGAACATTCTGTGTAGCGCTGTATCTCCCTTACCTCGTTGCCGTAGGACTTTACAACTCTTATGCCGTTTAAAATATCATGCAAAGTTTCTCCGTGAGAAACGCCGTTTTTCCATACCTTTGTGTAGCGTATCGCCATGGCGTCAAAAAGCTTTTGCACTATTATGAAAACTATCGGCACAGGCAAAACTGTCATAAGCGCGAGCCGCCAGTCCATAATAAAAAGCAGTATGCCTATTATCACAAGGGAAAGTATTTTTACTATGGCGTCCTTGCCGTTTGCAGTGATGAAGTCCTCAAGCTTTGCGGCATCGCTTGAAACACGGTTGATAAGCTCGCCTGCTGTTCGCTTTGATATGGAGTTCATGGAAAGCTGCTGTGATTTTTCAAATATCTCCTGCCTAAGGTCACGTCCCAGATTGAGTGCGACCTTGAAGCTGTTTTTCATGTTGAAAAACTCAAACACTCCTGCCAAAAGCAGCAGGGTGACGATAGTGATGATAACTCCTGCAAGGCCTGCCCAATGGGTGCTTTTCGGGGTAACATACTTGTCGATTATAACTCTGTCAAGATATGGTGCAAGCACCCAAATAAGCTCGGAAAGTATCGTGCATATAACTGCGATCGCAAAATATTTCTTGTATGGCGCAATGCGTTTTATGAGCTTGACCATTGTCTTGCCCTTGCCTGTGCAGTAGATACATTCCTTTGCACCCTCCAGCGGCAGACCGCATTTGGGGCATACAGGCTCTTCCGTGTCAGTTATCTCCATAAGCTCACCTGTGCGCAAACAGTGGTCAAGAAGCTTCATAAGCTCGGCGTATCTGAGAAACTGATCCTGCGAAAAACCGCAGAAGCAGATAGTTTCACCGCTTTTCAGCGTTCCCTGAGCCATTGAAGTGCCTATCTGCTGTTTGCACTCAAACTCGGAGAAATCGTTTATGCTGTATTCAAGTGTTATCTCACTGCCGTTGTAAATGTATATCTTTTCTTTTGTCACGCAGAAATGTCCGTCCATTTTGTCGCCCTTACAGGTGAAGTTTGCAGGCAGAGAGTAAACAATGTCTGCCGGGGCATTCTGCGGCAGGGAAGTTTTTAGATCCATTTTTCACACTCCTTTCAGTGTGGTCTAACACCTTTTAGGTGTACATTTCAAGCACCTGACGGCTCTTTCTGTCAAGCTTATGAATGTCAGGACAGAAATATTTGTTGCCGTCTGCGTCGTTGACGTAGAGATAATCATAGCCTATCATTCTGAAATTCTGATACCAGTCACGGATACAGATAGTTTTCTGTCCCGAAGTTGTGTCAGCCTTGACAAAGATCGCACCACGCATATTGTCCTTTATGCTGTAGACCTTTGTTATCTCAGGCATATAGTATTTGTATTCAAGATAACTGTCAAGAAGCTTGTATTGCTCATCGTCAAGCTCCGCCATATCTTTTATCACGCCTATCTCACGGAACTCTTTTTCGGAATTTTCGTATGAAAGGCTTATGTAGGTGGTCTTTGAGTAAAATGGTATGAGCCTTGTGGGGTTTACCTTGTGATAAGTCCTGCCCTCATAATCGAGGGTAAGAAAACCGCTTTCTTCCTTTGCAAGGCGTATCTTTTTGCAGTCAAGCAAGGTCAGCTTATCGACCTCGTAGACCTCCTGCTCAGCAGTAATATTTTCAGCCATTGTGTTCATCTCCTTACTATTCGTTTATGAACTGCAGTGCTTCAGATTGCAGCTTGTAAAGCTCGAAATATTTGCCTTTTTCTTTTATGAGCTTGTCATGTGTTTCCATTTCTTTAAGCTCTCCATTTTCGATAACGCAGAGCATATCAGCGTCACGGAGAGTTGAAAGGCGGTGTGCGATAGAAATAATCGTCCTGCCCTGTTTCAGATTGTCGATAGCGGCTTGTATCTTTCGCTCTGTCCTTGTGTCCATGGAAGCGGTCGCCTCGTCAAGGATAAGTATGTTAGGCTTCTGAATGATAGCCCTTGCGATAGATATTCTCTGCTTTTCACCGCCTGACAAGGATATTCCGCCCTCGCCGACCTTAGTGTTATAGCCCTCAGGGAGCTTTGTTATAAACTCATGTGCGTTTGCGGACTTTGCCGCTTCGATAACTTCTTCCATGGCGGCGTCAGGGTTTGCATAGCGGATATTGTCAGCTATCGACCCTATGAAAAGGAAAGTTTCCTGTGAAACTATACCGATATTTCTGCGCAGATCGTCAAAAGCTATCTTCCTGATAGGCACGCCGTCAATGGTTATTTCGCCGCCTGTTACGTCATAAAGCCTTGCCATAAGGTTTATGATAGTGGATTTTCCTGCGCCCGTTTTACCAACGATTCCAAACATATGTCCAGCCTGCACCTTGAAAGAAACGTTTTTTATGATAGGATGTCCTGCTTCATATTCAAAGGATACATTTTTAAGCTCGATATCGCCCCTCATGTTTTCCATGTGAACAGGGTGTTCGTCCTCTTTTACAGTAGGCAGAGCGTCCATTATCTCAAACATTCTTGATGCAGCGTCCATACATTTTGCCCAGCGGTCGCCTATCCATGTGAAAAAGTTGATAGGATCCATCGCCATTTCGGTATAGGAAATAAGTGCTGAAAGTGCGCCGAATAGTATGTGACCTTTTATAACAAGCACTGCGCCAAGGCAGAAAACAAGCTTGTTCACTATCCTATAGAACGTCCATATAACAGGGATAGTGTTTGCTATTCGTGAGTTTATCCTTGAGTTTATCAAAAATGCGTCAGTGTTTTTTACCCTATAGCGTTCTATCTCTCTGTCCTCACGGGCGAAAGCCTTTACCACACGCTGACCGTTCATAACGTCAGACAGAACCGAGTTTGCAGAACGCATTGCAACGTCATATTTGCGGTAAAGCTTGCGCTGGCTTTTGTAAAATTGGTGCTGAACTATCTCTATCACCGAGATAGTGAGGATTATACCAAGTGACAGAAGCGGCGAAATTGTGAGCATTATCACCGCAATGCCCACTATCTTTACCACGTTTGTAAGTCCGTATGGTACTATGTCCGTGAAAAACCAGTAGATGTTCTGACTATCTCTGTCGACTCTCGACATAAGCGAGCCTGTCTGCTTGCTTGTGAAAAAGTCAAGGGAAAGCCGCTGCATTGAGGAGAATATCTTCACTCTAAGCCGGTGCGTAACAACAGGCACGACCTTTGAGGTTATAATGCCTGAAATGATACGCATTATCATTCCTGCAATGTTTATGCCAACTATGAGCATTACTATCATGAGTATCTTGCCATAGTATTTTCCGTTTTCCGCAAGCACATCATCATAGAGCATTTGTGAACCGAATATCGGCGAAAGCACTGCGAAAACGTTGCTTAAAACTATGGTGAGCAGTATGAGAAATACCGCACCCTTAAATTCACCGAACATAGAAAGCAGGCGTTTGAACACCGAGCGTCTGTCTACACATCTCGGACAGACAGGGCGGTTAGGGTCAGGATAAGGCTCACCGCAGGTAGGACAGTGGGTCTTTACTCCTTCCAACAGGCGGTCGTCGATAGGCTCGTTCTTGGCTGTGCAGTTCACACGCTGGCTGAATTTCTCGAATTTGTCAGCAAAGCCAAGTGAGAACCTCGCTATAGGGAATTCCTTGCCTGACTTGTCCTTTATCATAAGTCTTGCGGAATTTGCATAGCGGTCAACATACATTTCTTCAATGCTGTCTATGGGGTATTCATCATAGCCTGATACTGTGAAGCTTACGAGATTTTTTCTCTTCTGCCCACGCTTCATTTTTCCGTATTCTTCATAGCCACGGAGTATGCAAAGGGTGTCTTTTGTGAAAGTTATGTATACGTCCACATATCCGCCCTCACCGTCAAGGTCAGCTTTTACGCAGTAAAGCAGCTCGTCAGTCATAACTCCACGCTTTAGCAGTTCGTTTTCTGCAAGCTGTGGCAAAACGTCAAAAAACTTCATGTATTCCCTCCTTTTCGGGATAAATTTCATATTCTTCCGATATAATTCTGTAAATTCGCATAATGTAACTGCCTATAACAGGTCAAAAAAAGACCTCTGATACCTGATATCAGAGGTCGCAATAGTTCTGCAGTATAATATCCAGAAAGCTGATAAAAATCTCATTAGCTTTTGGTAATAAGGGCAGGCAAAATGACATCTGAAAGGCTTATTGAACTTACATTGTTTGTAAGGCTTATATTCTCGTTAGTCTTTAGAAGATCAAAAAGAATATTTCTCATTTCACCCACCACCTTTTAGTTTATTTTTATAGCGTTTATCATTATACGAATTTTCGTGAAACATCACGCAAGGTTTATTATATAGCCAAACTTTCTATTTGTCAATAGGATTTTCCAAATTTTTTTTGCTTTTTGAGAAAGCTGCCCAGAATATCAGCACAAGAAGTATCACCGCAAAGCACATCCAGCCTATAAGGACCGGCAGACTTCTGTTTGAGAATGTGTCATAGTATCCTTTGAGGTAGATGAAACAGATAAGTGCAGGCACAACGTAGGCCATGTAGCTGCGAAGCCAGTTAGGGATATGCTTGCCCTTGCCAGTGTTGGCTTCCTTGATGAAGTTCTCCCAGCCCCAGCCGTTTTTGCGAACGCAGAAAAGCACTCCCACAAGAGAGCCAAGCGGCAGAAGATTTGATGATACCAAAAAGTCTTCAAGGTCCATGATAGTCGAACCTGCGCCCATTGGCTGGATATTTTTCAGCAGGTTAAATCCAAACACAGCAGGCATTGTAAGCACAAGTATCATCACAAGGTTTACAATAAGTGATTTTTTTCTGCTCCAATCCCACAGTTCCACTGACATTGTGATAATGTTCTCAAACACTGCGATAACGGTGGAAAGCGCCGCAAATGACATGAAGATGAAGAAGAATATTCCCCACAAACGGCTTGAAGCCATATGGTGGAAAACGTTAGGCAGAGTGATGAAAAGCAGTGACGGACCTGAGTCAGGCTCGATTCCGTATGCAAAGCAGGCAGGGATTATGATAAGTCCCGCAACGACAGCCACGGCAGTGTCAAGAACGATAACGTTCACAGACTCGCCTACAAGAGTGCGGTCCTTTTTCAAATAGCTTCCGAATATCTCCATTGTGCCTATGCCTATGCTTAGTGTGAAAAACGCCTGAGTCATTGCGGCAAAAAGCACTGATGTGAAGCCCTTTTCTTTAAAGACATCAAAGTTCGGCACAAGAAAGAATTTAAGCCCCTCAGAAGCGCCTTTCAGCCTGATAGAGTTCACCGCCAGCACCACCATGAGCGCCATAAGCAGTATCATCATAAATTTCGTTACCTTTTCAATGCCGTTTTGCAATCCCAGTGCGCAAACACCGATACAAAGTATGATAACGATAGCCGAGAATATAAGCATAAGCCACGGGGAAGCCTGCATATCCTTAAAAGCTTCAGCCGTTGCCGCTGTGCTTGAAGCGTCCAACGAGCCAGTGGCGTATTTGAAAGCGTAGTATAACATCCAGCCTGTGACCATTGTGTAAAACATCATGAGCAGATAGTTTCCTGCAATGCTCGTGTATTTTGTGCAGTGATATCGGCTACCTGGCTTTTCAAGTCGGTTGAAAGCCTGAGAAAGGCTTCGGTTGCTTCCTCTGCCTATGGCAAATTCACATATGAGTATTGGAAGACCCAACAGCACAAGGCAGATAAGGTATAGGAACAGAAAAGCTCCGCCGCCGTTTTGTCCGCAGATATATGGAAATTTCCACACGTTGCCAAGACCAATGGCACACCCTGCGGATACAAGTATAAATCCCAATCGTGATTGAAAGGTTGCTCTGTTTTTATTTTCGTTCATAATAATTCTCCTGTAAAAATAGTCATACAATCTCTATTATATAGTATATCTTATCTTTTGTCAAATTTTCACAAAGTATCATATTACTATGCTAAAACGTGTTAAAAACAAGCCTTTCAAAAACGCAAAAGCGGGACGTCGAGAGCGCCGTCCCCTACATATACTGCAAAAATGTTTTGTGAAATTTGCCGAAAACAAAAACCCTCCCAAATGCGGCGGTGACTTAGGAAAACATTGAAGCAAGGAACGGTGTAGCTTAACGGCTATGCCGTTCTTTGCTCTTTTTTACTTGTGTTGCGGGCATTTTCGATTGCCCGTGTGAAGTCAAATGCACCGATGAAGTTATAGACGATGGTGATTTCCCGTGTTCTGGATTTCTTGTCAACATGAGAAACTTCAATCCTGTCAATGAAAGCACGGAGAACAGCCGCGTCAAGCTCCTGCAAATCCGTGTACTTCTTCACGGCAGCGATAAACGCCTTAACATTGGTTTTCTGCTGCTCCTGCTGCTTCAGATCCTTGCGCAGGACTTCTGCCATTGATTTCAGGTTGCTTTGTTCCAGCTCGTAGTCATGGGACATTTTGATAAACCGTTCGTCTGACAGTTTTCCAATCACGTTGTCCTCATACAGTCGGGAGATAATGCGGTCAAGCTCTGCAATCCGCGTGTCCGCCTTTGCCAGCGTTTCGCGCTTCCGAACAAACTCGGCATCCCTGTCCCGCATATCGCTCTCGGCTGCGTCCTGAATGAACTCCGCTTCATGCTCTGAAACATAGGAGATTGCTTCCCGCAGATTTCGCAGAACAATTTCATGCAGCACGACGTTCTTGATAGAATGGGTCGTGCAGAGATCCTTGCCCTTGCGGTAGGTGGAGCAGATGAAGTATTTCTGGTTCTCTGCAAAGTTGGTAGCGCGGCATTGATACATTTTGCCGCCGCACTCTGCGCAATACAGCAGCCCGGAGAACATACCCATTTCACCCATCTTGGTAGGGCGGCGACGCGCCTTGCGAATGTTCTGAACAATCAGGAACACGCTTTCCTCGATGATTGGCGGCTGGGTGTTCTCAAAAATCACCCAATTCTCAGGGTCATTCCAGATTTTCTTCTTGCTCTTGTAGGACTGCTTTGTAGTCTTGAAGTTTACGGTATGCCCCAGATAGTCTACGCGCTCCAAAATGCGGGAAACCGTTTCATTTGTCCATTTGTACGGATCTGCTGTTGGCTTGTTGCTGGTCGGCAGACCTTTCGCATGGCAATAGGCGGTTGGGTTCAAGATTTGCTGCTGTTTGAGCCATTTAGCAATCTGCGTGGGGCCTTTGCCGGACGCACACAGGGAGAATATCTTCTGTACGACGGCTGCGGCTTCTTCATCGACGATCCATTTCTTTTTGTCCTCTGGGCTTTTCATATAGCCATAGGGCGGAATGGTCGTCAAATGCTCGCCGGACTTGCCTTTGCTCTGCCATGTAGCGCGAATCTTCTTAGAGGTATCGCGGGCATACATTTCGTTGAACACATTGCGGATCGCGGTAAACTCACTTTCGCCGCGTGTGCTGTCCACGCCGTCATTGACGGCAATGAAATGAACGCCAAACTCCGGGAAAACAACATCGGTATACATTCCCACTTGGAGATAATCGCGCCCGAAGCGGCTCATGTCCTTTACGATGACGCGCTTGATCCGCCCTGCCTTGATGTCGGCAAGCATACGCTGGAAGCCCGGACGGTTGAAGTTTGTGCCGGAATAACCGTCGTCCTCGTCATAATGGCGGTAGGCGGTAATCCCGTGATCCTTGCAGTAGCGTTCCAGAATCTTCTTCTGGTTCGCTATGGAGTTGCTTTCACCATCCAGCTTATCTTCCTGCGAAAGTCGCTCATACAGAGCGGTCAGACCTTCTTCCTCTGCTTCCGTAGATAGCCCCTTGGCATAGAACTGCAAGACATTATCGCGGATTACGCTGCGAAGCTCATTGCTTAAACTGTCCTGCGGCGTCAAGCTCTGAAAGGTAAATCCTGTCATCTGCACTCACCGCCTTTCTCGGAAGAATTGCGGTAGGCGTTGACAATGCCGTGATATAGATTTCGGCAAAGGGGCAGATCGCCGTCTGTAATGGAGTAAATCGGAATACCACGCTGCTCCATATCATCAAGGAACTCCACCGCTGCAAGATAGCTGCGGTAAAGTCGGTCAAGCGATACGACAACGATTTTCTGCACGCGGTTCTCATGGATTTCTGCAATCAGATTTTGAAACGCCGGACGCTCTGCGGTCAGGCCGTTGTACCCATTGTCCATGAAGAACATATAGGTGTCCGCTCCGCTTTCCTGCGCATGGCTCAAAAGTCGGTGCATTTGATTGTCAAGGTTCAGGTCTGTTTGTTTGTTCGCCGCACGGTAGTAATATGCGGTGATTTTGTCGGGCTGCTTTTTCATGTTGCCTCCTATTCCGGCAGCCGGACAAACAGGTTATTTATATTATACCAGGGATCTCGCTCGCCGTCATTAGGCGGGTTCAAAATTATTTGTAACTTTTTTACCCCGCAAGTCATTCTGAATCAGGCGGCGCACCTTTGTCACGGCGTCCTCTTTCGCGCCGTCTTTGACGACGGCCTTGACGATATACGTTATATCCCCGATCTTGTACTCGCGTACAATCGGGGACGTTGTTTTCTTCATGGTTGTTTCCATAGAAACAAATCCCCCTTTCATGGGAAACGAAATAACTACAAAAGGGAAAATAACAAAACGGACGGCTGCTGGCGCAGCTCCAAGGGAGTTTCACCCCCGCACGGTTCTCGTGCAGCCCTACCCATCGCCTGCGACGCTTTGAACGCTCGGACTATGGCTGTAAGGTCGTATCATTATGTGTTTTGCGCGTCATCGCCTGCAAGTTGCCACACTTGCGTTACGGCTCGGTATTTGTCGCTCGGCATATCCTCTCGGATATACGTCATGGCGTACCAGCCGCCCAGCTCGGCGCAAAAGGAACGTACCCGTTTTGCCTATGATGCGCCGCCGTTCTCTTGCGGGCATATTTGTCAAGGTGCATCGGACAGAAACGAGGAAAGGGGGAAAAACACGTTTCTGTCAGGCGTCGGTTATCTCACGCGGAATGTGAGCAGCTTGGTAATGAGCTTCGTTTCCAGCTTGCGCCGCAGTTCTTCATCCACGCAGAGATGGGGATTGCCGTACTCGTCGTAAAGCTCACGCATCGACAGACGGGCTATGTACCCTGCATAGTGTTTCAGAACGGCGTTGATCGCTTCCACGTCACCGCCAGCAGCCGCTTCAATGACGGTCAGCGGCAACAGACGGTTATTCTTCGATTGACTTGTCATCTGTTTTCTCCTCCCATCAGGTTTTTCAGCAGCTTTAGGGTGCTTGTCCTGCGATAGGCAACGGAACGGCGCACCATGTTCAGCACATTTGCAATTTCAGCGTCGGACATATCAAGGAAGTAGGACAGCAGGATAATATCTCTGCGGTCAACAGGCAAAGCGGAGATTGCTTCCGCCAGCGTTTCATCGTCGATACAAACCGAATGACCGATGACTTCAAATGTGCGGCTATCCGTGAAATAGGTGTCACGGACAGCGAACTGTTCCAGCACTTCGATGGGCAGCTCAGAAAAATAGACCTCTCGGTTTCTTTTCCGTGCCAGCGCGTCCTGATAGTCCCGCGCTTCGTTCCGCAGTACCTTTTTGCAGAACGCATCAAAGGAGTGCTGGATATGTTCTTCGTGCGAATGAGGCTTCATGTATTCACCTCCCTTCGCGTCCGCAAAGGCGGGTGATACGGTTTTCTTCCCCTTTCGCCACTACTACGGTCTGCATCATGCGTTCTGGCAAACGCGCAGAAAATTTTTTGAAAAAATTCTTTAGGAAGAATCCATGCGCTGCACCTCCTGTTTCATCGTTGCTCTGTGAGAAATAGGAACAGGAGGTGATCGACAGCCAACACAGAACCTAAGAAAATGACAAAAAGCGCCTGTCTGCAAAACGCAGACAGACGCAGAAGAATTATAAAATCTATTTACATGATTCCTGTGTTCATACCAATGCCCGGAATACCCCGATGGCGGGTACGAGCTTTTTTTGACTGGTGCAGATCACAGGAGAAATAGAATAGTAAAGTAGACACGACAAAATAACCTCCCATCGGTTGCCGTGTCCCTGCAAGTCGTCATTGGTTTGTGTAAATGCAAAGAAACGGCGGCTCTGAAATCAAAGCCGCCGTTTCAAATGGGCGTGTCAAATGGCTGCTGTACGACGGCTTTTTTTCTTTTGCCGTCGTGCGGCAGCTTGTTCCTTTTGCGCTTATCTTAACAAGCAATCCTCACAGAAATGTCACCGACACACGCTGTTTCGACAGAATAATGGGCTGAAATCTCACGAACCTGTGAGATTTGAAAAACCGGGAGAATAATCTCCCGGTTTTCATCGCAAATATTTAATTCTGCCGCAGTCTCTCTACAACGCTTTGCTTAACATTTTGCATGAAAGTTATGACGGGGGTTGCCAAGCAGACCAGCAAAACAATAGCTGCGACAACCAACAGAGAAATTACAGGATAGTGAAAAGCTGCATAAGGAACCATTCTTCTAAAGGCTGAGTATATTGGAATATATATCGCTGTTCCCAGTGTGGCAAGCAGTAGGAAAGAAATACTCCAATAATACCCGCCTTCCCAAAGCAATACATTTCTAATTTGCTTTTTCGTCATTCCTATACTTTCAAGTGTTGCAAATTCATGTTTCCGAGTATTTACACTAACAACCATTGTGTTAATGAAATTCATAATTCCTATCAGCAAAAATACAGCGGACAACCCTGCGGCTATAATCCTTGAGGTCAGCAAATATCCGGCCATTTCTTGCTGCTTTTCATATCGTGACAGAATCGTAATGCCCGGTGACGAAGCAGTAATGGATTGAAGCTGCTCCATAATCCCTTTGTCATAACTGCTATCAATAGTATCAAAAGCAATCCGAAAGATTTTGGTTTCTCCAGACAACTTCTCTAATGCCTGCTCACTGATATACAAATCAGGGGCAGTACCTCTCTCATTTCCTCGACCACTCTGAAAATCAGCGTCCAGAAAGCCAGTTGCCACTGTAAAGACCTGTTCCCCGGACTCACCGACAACGGTGATTGCTTGCCCTGGCTGAATCAATGGGTTTCCCTCATCATCCGTCATAGCGGACAAAACCACCAACTCTCCCTTTTCAAAGGCGGTTAAGTCAATAGGCTTATCAAGCGTTTTATTAAGTTCTTCGATATATCTGGAATCTATTCCGTAAACGCCGCTCCAAAAATTATCTGTATAGTTTTTTCGTGTTTCCGCATTTGAAAAATCAAGACCTGATACGCAATCCAAGGAATCAATATATTTCCCGAATACATTTTCGTCGTAAATGACATCCATAGTGGGCCACGGTGAAGCGGAATAAGTGACGCGCAGATTTTCAATTCCCTGCATTGTTGCAATTTGCTGCAACATTTCATCAGAGAGCAGGTTTCCTTCTTCGGAAATGCTGTAAGTCAATGCGAAATCACTTTCTCCCCATTGATTTACAAAATTGTTGGGACTTAGGCTTGATAGTAGACCAGCAGAAACCAAAAACAATATTAAGCCTAAAAATAAGGACGCAAAAGTAAGGAAAGCGCTTTTAGGGTTTCTAAAAATATTATCTCGTGCCATCCGGGATAATTTTGTTCTATGGCTCTTATGATCTCGGTAACTCCTTGTATTTGCCTCTGTATAGCGTGAAGCCGCAACAGGAGAAATACTTGCAGCTATTTTCGCTGGTTTCATGCTGCCGATGATTGCAGTAAAAAATGTGAAGATTGCGGCACCCGCAAAAATAATGGGGGAAAAGGACACTATCTCCCCAAGGTCTGTATCGCCTGAGTACATCATATTCATGGCAAACGGAACAAATCCAAGCGAAACAATACCACCAACAATCAGGCCGCTGGGAATACCGATCACCGCCGTTCTGAATATTTGAGAACGCACGATCCGCTTGATTTGTCTTTTTGTCGTGCCTATCGTTTTAAGCTGTCCATAGAATTGTGTATCTCTTGAAATTGAGATATACAGAATGTTATAAATCAGCAAATAGCCGCTGATAATGATAAAGACGATAATAGCAGCCAGTGGAAGAACAATGGTGGTGGAATTGCTCTGAGCAATAGGTACAATTTCAAAGGACTGACTTTCTGTAAACGAAATCTTCCGTTTTAGTTTTTCACAGGATCGCAGGGCATTACTGTCATCAGAAAAAGAAATCATTGCGGTAGACACACTATCAAAGGGAAGCCCTGTTTGTGTTGCAAAAAGCTTCGAAACATAAGCGGCACCACGGTTGCCTGCACGCGAAGCCGAATAATCTGTGTAATAGCCCGACAAAACAAATTCATCGGAGATATATTGATAATCTGTTCCGAGTTGATAGGAAAGGGAAATATTCATCCCTATCTGTGGATCATCAATCCCCATTGCACGCAAAGCCCATGTAGAGAGCATAATTTCGTTTTTTGCTTGCGGATAATCTCCGTGTATATCCGAAATTGTTGGTACACGGTGTTCTTGCCATTCTGTTTCGTCTATCCAAGTAATACTCAGCAGGGCATCGTCCATTCCAGATGTATCAATGCTGCCCAATCTCTGACTGACACCAACTACGGATACCAAGCTGGATCGGCTCAATTCTTCATATTGTTCTTCTGAGAGACTTGTAATTGCCACATCCGCAGTCGTGCCCATCGCACGAATTTGCTGCATTTGATAGGTTTCAAAATAACTGCACCCCAAACTAAACACAGATGTAATCATAAAGGCGGTCAAGAATAATGCGATGGTAACGAAAACATTTCTCTGCTTATTAGCGCGGTAGCTTCTTTTGGCAAGACGATTGATTGTTGCCTGATTATTGTTCCCAAATAAAATATCATCCATCAATGTCACCCCCTGTCACTGTGCGATTTTTCCGTCCTCAATACGGATAATTCGGTCGGCAAGCTGGGCAATTTCATTGTTATGGGTAATCATTACAAGCGTTTGATGGAACTTCTGACTTGTAACTTTCAGCAAACCAAGAACATCACTACTTGTCCGGCTATCCAAATTGCCTGTCGGTTCATCTGCAAGTATAATAGCTGGTTTGGAAACAAGGGCGCGGGCAATCGCTACACGCTGCTGCTGGCCGCCGGACAGATTGTTAGGCATACTGTTCAGCTTCCCATCGAGAGCCAACATTTTCACGACTTCATCCATAAACCGCTTGTCCACGGTATCACCATCCAGCTCCACCGGCAGGACAATATTTTCATAGACATTCAGCACAGGAACAAGATTGTAATTCTGAAAGATAAACCCGATGTTACGTCTGCGGAAGATGGTAAGCTGTTCATCCTTGAGTTTCGATAATTCTTTCCCTTTTACTTTAATACTGCCGGAAGTTGGCGTATCTAACCCGCCCATCATGTTCAGCAAAGTAGACTTACCGCTGCCAGAAGTACCAACAATGGCAACAAATTCACCTTCCTCAATGGATAGAGTCACGCCATCCAATGCTTTTGTAATGTTCGGTTCGGTGCCGTAATATTTCTTCAAATCTGTCGTTTGTAATATGTTCATATAGAACACCACCCTTTCTTTTTGATGGCTCTATCATAAAAGGTAAACCTCACAGAAATGTCACGGGAAACTTTGTTTTTTAGCGTACTTATTTTATTGTCGAGGCAGAAAGACGGAAAAAGTTGAACCCCTCCCAACCTCGGATGTTACTCGGATATAACCGCCTTGCAAGGTTACGATCTCACGAGCCAGATATAGACCAATACCAATTCCATCTACATCATGTACGATGTCCTCTCGATAGAAACGCTTGAAAATTGCTCCCTGATGCTGTTCTGAAATGCCAATGCCTGTATCTGCAATGTCGATTTTCACATACATTTCCCAACTTTCAACCGAAACACGGATTTGACCGCCCTCCGGCGTATATTTCACTGCATTGTCCAAAATATTGAACAGTGCTTCGCTTGTCCATTTTCTGTCATGGGAAACGACCAAGTTCTCCGGGCAGTCCACTTGAACATTGATCTGTTTTTTCTCGGCGTTCAGAAGAATACCTCCCAATGCGGCGACAAGCGTGTCATAAAGCGGCTGGCTTTTCTTTTCCAGAGAAATGACACCTGTTTCCAGACGCGAGGTTTTAATCATAGCTTGCATGAGAAAATCCAGCTTATCAAGTTGGGTGGCCTGTGCTGTAAGAAACTCTTTTTGCTTTTGCACAGGGACTTCATTTTCAAGCAGGGTGCTGTTAATCACTTTCAAGTTCGCAATCGGGGTCTTGACCTGATGGGAAATATCAGAAATAAGTTCTTGCAAGTCAGCCCGCTCTTGTGCAATGCTGTTCTTGTTTTCCTGCACGACTTCATACAAACGGTTCAACCGATATTCAATTTTATAGAAAAGACTTTCTTCTTCCACAGTCTGTTTCGGCTGCATATTCCCGGACAACATATCATCCATCAAACTGCAAAAAGCATCGGAGAACATCGCCAATTTGCGGCGAACCAGCACCATAAAACAAATAGAGCAAAACAGCACAAAGATGCCGAACAATAGTACATACCAAACAGCGGTTATATCTTGGGTCAACGCATATAAAGCCACTGAAACCGTCACCATTGCCGCCAGCAGGAGAACAGCTAAAAAGATACAGGCTTTGTTGACGGAAAGTTTTCGCACATTCATTTCAGCGCCCCTCCGATCCACATATAGCCCATACCATATACCGTTTTGATGTACTGACGGTCGGGTGTTTCGATTTTGTTTCGTACCCGGCTGATAGCCGCAGTCAGAGCGTGTTCATTCACAAAATTTCCGTCTGCGTCCCACAGTTTTTCCAACAAGACTTGCCGCGTCAAAACGATCTGTGGATTTTTCATCAGGATTTTCAAAAGTCGATATTCCAGTGGGGTGAATGTAAGTGGCTTTCCTGACAGGGCAGCACTCATCTCTGAAAAATTGATGGTCAGTGTGCCATCCTCATAAGTATCACCACCATGTTGTTTTGTCAGCCGCCCCAGCACCACCGCCAGTTTCTTTTGAAAGACGCTCATAGGGAAAGGTTTTGTCACATAATCCTCTGCGCCCAGTTCATACCCTTTGAGCATATCGCTTTCCATATCATTTGCGGTCAGAAAGATAATAGCGGTATCGGGACGGCGTTCTTTTACCTCCCGGCAGAAGTCAAAACCGTTCCCATCCGGCAAATTTACATCCAGCACAATTAGGTCATAGTCCTGCTCTGTCAAGAAACTACCGGCCGCTGATTTTGTCAGCGCAGAATCCACCGCATAGCCCGCAGTATTCAAGTTATAGCATAAAGTATGATTCAAAAGCCGATCATCCTCGACTACTAAAATTCGCATGATATCACACTCCTTCATTTTCAGTGTAGCACCCAAATGTCACAGAAACCTCACAATGTTTTATTTTTTCTTCTACCGTCAACAGGCTTTTCAGCGTCCTTTGGTATCAGCCACATACGGCTGAACTTTGCCACACCCGGTATGCGATTTTCCTCGCACAGTTTTTGAACCCGTCGCTCAGAAATGCCCCACTTTTTCGCCGCTTCTGGGGCGGAGATATATTCAAGCATTGTAATTCCTCCTGCAAATCAATTCAGCTTTTATTATATACGGTCAGCCGAATGATCGCAAGAAATGAAATGTGAATTATTTAAGCCATTACCATGAATATATAAAGCATATTCCGTAAGAAAGGGGAACAGTAGAATGTAATAGGGTGATTAAATATGCCTAAAAGAGCGAAGAAAGAGAAGCGCCCTGTTGCGAAAATCGACTTTAAGCCGTATGGCGCAGCAATCAAAGCTGGGCGCACTAAACAAAAAGAATCTCGGAATAAGGCAGCCGACGCGCTGTTTATTTCGCCGCGCTATCTCGCCAACATTGAAAACAAGGGACAGCATCCAAGCGTACAGGTATTCTTAGAGTTGATGTCCCGCTATCATATCTCTGTGGATCAGATTCTTCATGGTGAAACTATGGAGGGCAAGTCTACGGAGCGTATGCAGTTTGAAACCCTGTTGGACGAGCTGACAGATGCGGAAATCAAAATCCTCACGGCAACAGCACAAGCACTGCTGGACGCAAGAGCAGACAGCGAGGGAGAAAATTGAATACGGTGTAAGGAACGCTATGAACGGGTAGTTCATGGCGTTTTTCTTTTGAAAAAGTTTGCCTATGGTTTGCCAAATTGCGGCTGTGCCGCCGTTGTAGTAGTGAGGGAGATACCGTAGCAAGCATAGGGAGTGTAGCCACACTCCCGAAAAAGCACCTGACTGTACTTTGCTTGTTGGGATAATCCCAAACCCTTATTCGGAGCGGAAAGGACGGTGAACAAATGGCAAACCGAACGCGGAATATCGTGCTGCGCGTTCCTGTGACTGCCGAGGAACGCGCAATGATTGAGCATAAAATGCAGCAGATGGGTACGGGCTGTTTTTCCGTTTATGCGCGGAAAATGCTCATAGACGGCTATGTGATCCGGCTGGATTACAGCGACGTGAAAGCAATGACCGCCGAGCTGCAAAAAATCGGCACAAACATCAATCAGATTGCAAAGCGCGTGAACGCTACGGGAACACTCTATGCGCAGGACATTGAGGACATCAAGGGGGCGATGGCGGAGATATGGCAATTACAAAGATCCATCCTATCAAAAGCACCTTGAAAAAAGCCATTGACTATATCGTTGATCCTACAAAGACCGACGATAAGCTGCTGGTGTCCTCGTTCGGCTGCGCCGTAGAAACCGCAGACCTTGAGTTTGAAAAAACACGGCTGCTTGCTATGCAGAAAGGCAATAATCTCGCTCACCATCTGATACAGGCCTTTGAGCCGGGTGAGGTCAGCTATGCGCAAGCCCACGAAATCGGGCGGCAGCTTGCCGATGAAATTCTCGGCGGCAAGTATGAGTATGTCATTGCTACCCACATCAACAAGGAGCATTGCCATAACCATATTATTTTCTGCGCCGTGGATTTTGCGGAGCATAAGAAGTACATTTCCAACCGCAAAAGCTATGCGCAGATCCGCCGTGTCAGCGACAGGCTGTGCCGGGAAAACGGGCTGTCCGTTGTCGCGCCCGGCGCGGAGCGCGGCAAGCAGTACGCCGAATGGGACGCGCAGCGGAAAGGGACAAGCTATAAGCAAAAGCTGAAAATCGCCATTGACAGGCTCATTTCCATTTCCAAAGACCTTGACGACCTCCTGCGTCGGCTGGAAGCCGAGGGGTATGAAATCAAGCGTGGAAAGTATATCTCATTCCGCGCTCCCGGTCAGGAGCGATTCACCCGTGCAAAGACGTTGGGTGAAGCCTACACCGAGGAAGCCATAGCCGAACGCATCAAGGGCAAAGTCATTCTGAAAACGCCAAAGCCGGAGCGCAGCGGTGTATCGCTGCTGATTGACATTGAAAACTGCATCAAGGCGCAGCAATCCGCAGGCTATGAACGCTGGGCGAAAATTGAAAACCTGAAACGCGCTGCCCGCACAATGGTATTTCTCGACCAGCACGGCATTTCCCGCTATACCGATTTGGAGCAGAAGATCACGGAGCTTCAGGACAGCAACGAGCAAACTGCCGCTGCTCTGAAAACGGCGGAACGCCGCCTGTCTGATCTGGCACTGCTGATAAAGCATACCGCCACCTGCAAAGAGCTAAAGCCGCTGTATAGCGAATACAAAAAATCCCGTGACAAGGAAAAGTATCTGCGAGGACGTGAGCGCGAAATCATTCTCTTTGAAGCGTCGGCGCGGGCGCTGAAAGCGGCGGGCGTCGGTGACAAACTCCCCGACCTTGCCAAGCTGCGCGAGGAATATTCCAGACTGTCCGAAGAAAAGGATCGGCTGTACGCTGAGTACGAAAGCCTGAAAAAACGTATGCGGGAATACGATGCCGTCAAGCAGAACATCGACAGCATCTTGTCCCCCAATCGTGGGCAGGAACAGGACAAGGCCTTGTAGCTTTTCTGACAATCACACATTATTTTCAAACAATTTAATGTGTGTTCGTCGTTTCGCGGTTGACAACCGCACATTATTTCTCTATAATATAATGTGTGATTGTCAAAGTGAGGTGAGAAGCATGAACGCCAAGGAGAAAATCGAAGAACTGCTGGAAGCGTCGGAGGACGGCACAATTACCGCTGCGCAGGTGACGGAAGCCGGACTGCACCGCAGCATTTTACAGGAGTTTGTTAAGAGCGGTGAAATGTACCGTTTCGGGCGCGGTCTGTATGTGCGGAGCAGCGCATGGGAGGACGATTTCTACCTCTTGCAGCGCAAGTATGGGCGCGGGATTTACTCGCACGATACCGCCCTGTATCTGTTGGGCTATTCAGACCGTACCCCGGCGAAATATACGATGACCTTTCCCAAGGGCTACAATGCCCCGTCCTTGAAGCAGGAGAACTTAATCATCAAGCGCGTTGTGCCGGAGAACTACGAGTTCGGCAGAATTGAAATTGAATCCCCCTCCGGCAATCCGATTCGTGTTTACGATTTGGAACGGACGCTGTGCGACATCCTGCGCGGCAGCGGCAGCGATGTTCAGATCGTCGGAGAAGCTATGAAACGCTATGCAGCATCCAAGGACAAGAACATTCACAAACTGATGCAGTACGCAGACCAGCTTCGTGTGAAGCCCAAGGTGCTGCGATACATGGAGGTTTTGCTATGATTACAAAAAATCCGATGCAACTGAAAGCCTTTATCAAGAACAAAGCGGCAGAGAAGCATATTTCGGCACAGCTTGTCATGCAGAACTATATGCTCGAACGGCTGCTGGAACGAATTTCGCTCTCGCCCTATAAGAACAATTTCATTCTCAAAGGTGGATTCCTGATTTCCGCCGTTGTGGGACTGGACACGCGGGCAACAATGGATCTGGACACAACAATCAAAGGCTTCACCCTGACGCATGAAGCAATCCGCAAAATCTTTACGGAGATTTGCGCTGTCCAGATTGCCGATGACGTGCAGTTTGAGGTCGTCGGTATCTCTGACATTCGGGAAACCGACGATTACCCCGGCATCCGGGTCGCGCTGAAAGCGAACTATCCGCCGATCAGCGTACCGCTGACGGTGGATGTCACCACGGGCGACATGATAACTCCCCGCGAGGTGGAATACACATTCTCCCTGCTGTTCGATGACCGCACGATCAGTATTCTTGCCTACAACCTTGAAACGGTGCTGGCGGAAAAGCTGGAAACTGTGCTATCCCGCAACATTGCGAATACCCGTCCAAGAGATTATTACGACGTACATATCCTGTACGCGCTGCGCGGCGCGGATTGCGACAAAGCGACGCTGCGCCGGGCGCTGGAACGGACGGCGCAGAAACGCGGCAGCGGCATGATCCTGACAGACTACCCGGAGATTATGAAAGAGATCCGCGAAAGCGATACGCTCCGTAGACTGTGGGAGAAATACAGCCGCGAGTATGAGTACGCAAAGGACATTTCCTTTGATGATACCTGTAATACCATTCAGACGATTATGGACGCAATCATGGTGTAAACGAAAGGAGGATTCTTTATGGGTTGGCTGGCAGCGCAGGGCGCGATTATGGCGATTGGGCTTTTTATTGGGCTTGTCTGCTCGGTGATCGGACTATTCTTCGGGCATATCATTCTCTTTGACAGCATTGCTCTCGGCATTGCCGCTGGAGTGTGCTGTAACCAGTTCACCGCAATTCATCCGGCGCTGTGCCTTGTAATCGGCATTGCAACATTTCTGCTGCTGTTGTGGCTGCAAAATACCAGCATCGGCTTCTGGCTCGTCGGCGGGCTGCTCACGCTGATCTATGCGGCGGTGTTCGGGCTGCTGGCCTACTTCATTTCGGAGCATGATCCCATTTGGGGCTGTGTGATTTTCGGGCTGGTATTCCTCGTGGTCGGTGCGCTGCACCTACGCGCACGGGATAACTGAAAGCAAGTGCATAGTCACGGCTTAGAGTGCCTGTATGCCTTGCTGGGAGCGGCTTTACAGTGCGGGAAACATAAAGGTCGTATGTTTCCCTGCCAGTTATGAAAAACGAGTTTGAAAGCGTGACACAGGAGGTATACACAATGAATCCCCTTAAACATTACAGAATATTTGACGAAGAACCTTGTCCCTGCGGAAGTGGAATGAAGTACTCACTTTGCTGTAAAAAACGGGAGGACTCCTTTCAACGAGATAATAAGCGACCTGTCGAAGTTCAAGCTGCGGAAACATTGAAAAAATCTCAGTATAAATGTTGCTTGCATCCAGATAAATCTCGGTGCGTAAAACACATAAAAGAGGCTCACGCGCTTCAAAACAACAAAATCATTTCGCTGCTTTCAGAGAACGGTCATGTATATATGCTGAACGATAAAAAGCCGCCGTTAATTATCCCTACTGAAAAAGGTGAAATAGAAACTTTGACCTTATTAGATAAAGTCGGCGTTAATCGTGCAACCACGGCAACCTGTTTTTGCGATATACACGATGATGAAGTCTTTGCAGCCATAGAAAAAGGTGCGCCAGCCTTTGATAAAGGCAATGATGAGCATAAGTTTTTGTATGCGTATAAGGCTTTTATTTTTGAATATTACAAGAAATTGGTAGAGCAAAAAACTTTCCAACAAATGATAAAAGCAAAACCGTCCGCATTAAAGAGCCGGATGATGGTAGCGTATTACCGTGATATTTCTCTGACGATGCGTGAAATGGATACAGTTAAAGATACCTTTGACAAAGCTATCTTAGCAAATAACTATGGCATTTTACAAACTTGTGTAATTGAGATCCCCGGAAGCATAGGCTTTGCCAATTATGCTTGCATTGCGCCGGACTATGATTTATATGGTCGAAAGATAAAAAATACTAAAAATGGCATTATGCACAGACTATATATCACGGTCTTTCCTGAAGAACGCCGTTCATTTATTCTTTTAAGCTGCCTGCATACAGACAGTAAAGTTTACAAGGGCTTCTTCCAACAGCTTCAAGCGGCCAATGTTGATAAAGTGAAATACTATTTTGATTTAATGCTCCCGCTATATAGCGAAAATATCATCATAAGCCCAAGGCTTTGGGAGCATTGGACTGAGGAGCAGCAGGCCGCCTTTACATTTTATATCAATCTTCATGGGCATCTGTTTTCCGTATATAGACTTGGGATGAAATTTGCAATGCAAAATTGTAGAAACCAAACCACGGGCTTCGGGGACGGAAAACGTGGGAAAATAGATTTATTCGCCAAAACATAAAAAACGCGGGACGCAGTAGCCATCATCGGCTGCCGCGCCCCGCGTTGTCTTTTACTCTGCGTCGGAAAGCGTCATTGTGAACTGCGCTTCCTCAAATGCTGCGTCGGTCATATTGTGCAGCTTATGGATCGTCTGCTCCGCCAGCGGGCGCATATCTGCGTCCATATCCGGCAGCACGTCGGAAATCGCCGCAATCGTTCTGCGGCGGCCGTGCTTGTGGTAAATGCAAATCAGATTTTCTTCCTCAATGGTGAACGGAACATTGTTCATGCTCATACCTCCAAATCATTATCTTTCGCCTTTGCCGCTGCCTTTTTGGGTGCAGCGACCTTTTTTGACTGCCCCTCTTTAAGCTGCGCCCGGACAGAGGGACGCTGCTTGCGCAGCGGAAGATCACGCCGCTCGTCCTTGCTGATAAAAGCGAAAACGCCGTGTCTGTCCTTGACCGAGGAAAGATACAGCGTCTTATACGGAAGCAGCGCAAATAGCCGCTCATGCTCCTTGCTGGATGCGATACGCTCAAACCAAGGTGATACTTCTACTGTAAAATGCGTTCCGTTGGGGCTGTTGGGCGCTTGCAGGGATTGGAACGCCGCCGAAAGGCGCTGTGCTTCGGCAAGCACCTTTTCGTCGGAAAGCCGCCCGACATGCTCTTTGAAATTGCCGGGTTTCAGCCGCTCACGCTTCTGGCTTTCGTCGCGCAGCAGATCCCGCAGCGCATCCGGGTCATGCGGAACGGCTTCATAGCGCACGAATTTCCCATACTCCCGATCCGGCGTTGCTTCAAAGCGGTATTCCTTGGGCAGCTCCCGTGAACCATTTTCATAGATCAGACGGTTATTGTCTGTCCGCAAGGCGGTCTGGATTGCAAGCTCGGCTTTCACTGCATAGTCCAGCTCATAAATGCTGCCTTTTACCTTGCCGCTTTCCATGCCGGACAGCACCACGGCATAGGCAAGCACACGCTCCTTGGTCTGCTCATGGTAGAAACGGAACGTATTATGCTCCCGCGTTCCGCGCAGAAACACGTCCCGTTCCCGCAGACAATGCGTTCCGTTGGGGCGGGAAAACCATAGATAGACCTTATCCTCGGCATTTTTGCTCTTTGCCGCCCGTGTCAGAATCTTCTTGTCAATGTCAAAATCATTCTGAAAGGCGGCTGTGTTCTGCTGCATAATCTGTTGCAGGGATGCCAGCACATCCACATTTTCAAATTTATTCATAGGTCACTCCATTTCCAAAGCCTGCCGGATGCTCCGCTTGGCTTCCTGTTCCTTTTCCCGCTGCTGCGGCTTGCCGGACTGCACACGATCTGCTTTGAGCTGTGCGCGGATAGACGGCTTTTTGCCGTCCGGGTCGCGCTGCGGCGTTCTGCCGTCCTCAGCCTTGACCGCTGCGGCAAGTGCAGAGAGCGAAATCACCTCGCCGCGCTTTGCCTTTTCTTCCAGCTCGTCCACGGACGGGGTGTTGTTGATCTGCCCGTCAATCATATTGTAGTTCTGTTCGGTGGACAGCTCCGCCGTGCGCATATAGTTTTCCTGCTCCCGCTGCTCGGCGGCAATGGCAAAAGCATGTGTGCCGTTGCCCATGATAAGGTACTTACCGTCATCGGTGCTGTGGTGATACCCATAGCCTGCGGCTTCCATCTGCTCACGGGTCATATTGGCAACATGAAAGCTGCCGCGCGGTGTTGAAACGCGCTCCCCGGTCAGGTGGGCGTCGGGGGCAGCGGATTCCTGCTGCTGGGCGCTGCGCTGTACGTCAATGGGCTTTTCCCCGGAGATAGGCTGAATACAGGAAATGTACCCTGCGGCGTAGTATGCGTTTTTGTTAAGCTGGCGCTGCCATGCGCCGACGCTGGGTGCCCAGCGGAAGCCGTTTGCTTTCAGCTCGTCCCGTGCTGCTTCATCCGGCTTGCCGTCAAAGAACACTTGCAGACGGTTATCTGCTTTGTTCGCTTCCACGCGCCCGCCGTCAAATTCCCATCCGGCAAAATTGGTGTCCTCATGCTGCCGCACCTGTTCAATGCGCCCACGGATGCGGCGGATCTCAGCATTGTTGTTGGAGAGCATATAGGCGGGATACGGCCGGCTCTTATCCAGATGCCAGGACTGCGACATTTCCTGCTGCAATTTGGTGATTTGCTCCGGCGTCAGACTGGGGCAACCCTCCAAAGTCTTATTCTTACGGAAATAGGCGTTGACAGCTTTCATGGTTTCCTGCGCCGATTCCAGCTTGACGAGCTTGGCTTCCAGCTTTGCCGCCGCCTGCGGATCGTCCATGCTGATACCGCCCATGCCTGTGCTGCGGATCTTGTCCAAAATCCCCTGAACATCCTGCCATTCCTGCATATTGCGGTCACGGGCGGCGTTTTGCTTCTCTTTCTTGCGAACAGGGAAATTGCTGCCGCCTGCAACGAGGATAGAGGGAACGCGGGCTTCAATGGCATAGTGGTCGTTCAGGTTTTCCGCCAGCTTACGGGCGTAGGTGTCCAGCAGCGCGTCAATTTTCTCGTGGTACATGGGATCGACGCGCTCTTTCTGCCGCTGTGCAATCGCCGCTGCCTGATCTACCATCTGCCGATATTCGGCGGTGGCGCTGCCTGCGGCGTAGTCGCGGTAGCTGTTTGCATCGTTGGCACGGCGGGCAGCGCCCTCATTGATGGTATAATACCTGACGGAGGCTTGCTCCGGCGCGGTATCTGCGGGCGGCGCTTCCTCTGGCTGCTCCTGTACGTCGGCAGGCTGCTCCTGCTGCTCGTAGCCATTGGCGGCATATTCCTCCACGGTCATGCCTGCGGCTTCGGCTTCCTGTGCGATCTCACTTTCTACATGGGCTTTGTAGTCCTGAAGCTCTTTATCAAAATCGGAAAGCTGCGGTGGATCGGGCAAGTGATAATCGCCCGCGTTCAGCTTTTCCCGGCAAGCGTCCACATGGGCAAGAACCGCATGAAAATATGCTGTCTGCTCCGGCGTCAGGGCTTCTCCATTTTCCAGCATCTCCGCAGCGGTGCGCTCCTGCTCGGAGAGATTGCAATGCAGCCGCATATACGGTACAAACTCGGTGAGAAGCGTTTCACGCTCGGCCTTGTCCTTTTCCCACGCTTCCGTACCCTCGTTGTGCAGCACAAAGTTTTTCCAGCTTTCGTCCTTGGCGTAGTATTCGTGATAGGCTTGGATATGGTCGATCAGAGCGCCGTCCCCGTCGCCAAAGTCCTGCCGTCCCTCGTAGCTGTCGCGTTCCCCGTGGAATGTGCAGTCAATGCGGAATTTGGTTTTATCGTACCAGCCGCCTGTGTAACCGGGCTTCTCACGCTCGGAACGCTTTTCATCGTCCAGCGCCTTAAAGAGCGCGTCGGCACGGGCAAGCGGGAGCTGTTCACCCTCTTGCAGCTTATCGCTCTCGCTCCAAACAATCGTCACGACAGGCTGTACCGCAGGATCAAGGGAGGGTGCTTCCTTGCCGGACACTTCCTCTTGGGCATGGAACATGGCAAGCTGTTCGTCGCTGGCATAGGTCAGGTCGTCAAACTCCAAATCGTTCAGCTCGCCTTGGATCAGCGCAGCCAGCGATTCATACTGTCGGCTTTCAATCAGCACATCACCCAAATATTTTTCAATGCGGAAGTCCGTCAGGTTTGCGTATGCCTGAATGGGGATTTCATCATCCGTAACGGTTGTGTGTCCAATGCCGACGGCGGACAGGTCGCTGAAATCTGCGCCGGAATGAAATTCTTCGCGGCAGTAATCGTCAATCAGCTTTTTCGCAAGCTCCAATTCAGCACGTCCCCGTGCGGCGTCGCTGAGATGCAGGGAGTAAAGGTCGGAAGCAGAGGAAAAGCCGACGTTATTGAAAACATAGTCCACATCGCTTTCTTTCAGCGCCCCGGCCGCGTAGTAATTCTCCCGCGTCGGTGTCGGGCTTACGCTTCCGGATGCAATGTCGTGATTCAAGCCCGTTTCCAAATGCGTGCAGATTTTTCCGTCCACCGCCAGCGTCGCATAGTACCAGCCTATGTAACCGCTGCTTTGCTGATCTGCGCCGTCGTTGAACTCCACATTCAGCAGCGTGTAGGGCTTTAAGCCCTTTTCTGCGGCAATGGTATTGTCCTGAAGCTCACGTTCTTTGAGGGCGGTATAAGCAGTTTCCTTTGCAATTCGGATGATTTCAGGGTTATACCGTACCAACGCGCTATCGACAAGCTCCTGCTGTACCTTTTTTGTTCTGGCTTGCCGCGTTATATGGTTGCCCAAAAACAGAGAGCCGCCGTTATCAAAGCGAATGGAAATATCACTTGTGCCGCGCCATTTTCCCGTGCAGGGCGAGGTTTCAATCGTGCCGGACGTGCAGCCGAACGCCTGCGCAATTATGCCGATTTTTTCCTGCATGGAAAGCGTTTCATACCGCTTGGCAATTTCAACAGCCTGTTTCTGTAACTCTGTCAGCGGTCGTTCCGCTGGCGGGGTGTCAGCCTGTGCTTCCTGCTCTGCGGTCTGCTCCGGCTGTAAAAACTCCGGCACTTCGGTATAACCGCCGCGATCCAGATAGTGCGCCGTTTCCTGTTCTCCGCGATGCAGCACAATGACATCGGACATGGAAAGGCTATGCCCGGTAAAATCCGGAGGCCTGTCCATATTGAAGCGAACGAAAATGTCCTCCAGCGTGTCCGTGTCGGACAGCGGTGCGGTATAGACCAGCTCATAATTGTCACGGTCAACCCGCAGCCCGGCGGCCTTTACCTGTTCCAGCGGCTCAAATCGGAGATCCCGCGTTGCGTCGCCGTCTTTAAGCTGATAGATAGAAAAAGTGTTCTCCGGCACATCCTGCGCAGCAGTCTGTTCCTGCTCTGCGGTGTGCTGCGCCTGAAGCTCTGCAAAATGCCCCTCGATTTCAGAAATAAGCTCGCTGGCGGCGGTGCGAATGGTTTCAAGGGATGCTTTCAGCTCCTTAATATCGCGGCCGCTGCTCCACCCGGCGACGTAGCCAAAGGAGTAGTCCGACGTGTCCAGTCCGAAATGCTGGCACACCGTATAGGCGACGCTTTCCGCCTGCACCTCGCGGGTGCTGCGGTCAGGGCGCTCCGCCTGCTCCGGCGCGTTCAGGTCAATATCGTGCAGCTTGGCATGGGCAATCTCATGGATTGCCGTCTTGATGGTTTGCAGCTCGCTCATGCCGTCGTCAATGGCAATGCGCTTTTCTGCAAGGTCATAATAGCCGTGTGCGCTGCCGTCGATTTTTTCAAGCGTCACGGGAACGGGAGAGGTCAGCTTCAAGGCTCGCCAAAAATCCTCATACTGTTCCACATTGCCAGTGAGTGCGTCCACGGCAATGTCGGGAAGCTCCTTGCCCTCGGTCTGGCTCACATCAAATACCGACACCACCTTGAACGCCGGAATCGTCACCTCCTGCTGCTCCGTGACGGGCTTACCGTCTGCGCCGATCACGGGCTGCCCGGTGTCCGGGTCAGTTTTCGCCACGTCCTTTTTGATTTTATAGGGCGCGGGCGCAAGAATCTTGATGCCCTTTTCGCCGGATTTGACATGGCGTTCAAATTCGTCGCGCCACTTTCCATAGCCTGCAACAAGGGATGCGTCCGGCTTCTGCATGACGATCAGCAGCGTATTGTTCAGGCTGTAATTGTGGAAGCGGGACATGGCTTTCAGGTAATCCCGATACCGTTCACTTTCAAAAACCTCCTGTACGCCCTGTTCCAAATGCTCGGTGATCTCCTTGATTCTGCCCTGTGTGTCGGTGGCGTTCAGCACCAGCGGACGCACGGGGATTGGCTCGACAGGCAGCGCCGCGCCCTGCGGCAGCTCGTCCATATCCCGTTGGGGGCTGGGCTGCGCAGTCAGACGATATTCCTGCGGCACTTGGTTGGCTTTGTACCACTCCGCATAATCGTTGCCGTTATTGTAGACATAGCCATAATCGGTAAAAATGCCGCGATCCTCTTTGACCGCTTCGCGCCCATAGCTCTTGTAATCAAAGAACCTCTTGGCAGCGTCCGGCAATTCCAGCTCGTCCAGATCGTCAATGAGGTAATGCCCGTAATCGTCGGAATTGTGTACGGTTGGATAAAGCCAGTAGCAGTCCAGATTGTGCGTCAGGTTGATTAAGTCCGCCGCGCTTGCCGCATGGTCGCCGCACAGCACAGCAGCGGCAAACTTGTCGCGTTCCTCGTCGCTGCGCTGGGTGAGCAGCGCGGCAAGATAGTTCAAGTCGTCCAGACTTTCGCCGGGCTGCAAGGCTTCGCTCCACCCGTCCAAAGAGGATTGATAGGCAGATACCTGATACTGTTCCGTGTCGCTCCCGTCTACGCCCAGCCGTTCAAAAACAGCTTTCATCGTTTCGGCGTCGGTAGGCAGCGATACCCATTCCGCAACAGGCGTTTCCTCGGTGTGCCGTGCGGTGTTGATAAGATATACTTCCAAAAGGTGTTCGTCCACGTCTGCGCTCCTTTCTGACATAAGGGTTTGGGACTATCCCAACAAGCAATCGCCGCCCGGTCTGCACCGGACGGCGATTTTCGGGAGTTGTAGCCACACTCCCTATGCTTGCTGCGTTACTGAATCGTTCTTTTATCTCCTCAAAATGCGTTCGGTCACGCTTTCAAAGCCGTTTTTCGCAGTTTCCATAGGAATCCCCCGCATACTCCAAAAGCGCGTCTGGAAAACCGCTTGCCGCAAGGCTTTTGAAGCCCCTAAACCGTGACGCACCGCGCCTTTGCCCGCTGGCGGCGCTTGCGCTCGGCTGCATTGCGTCGGGCAGCATAGGGCGCACAGCGGTCACAGTATTTTGCACGGTTGCTGCGGGCGGGAAAAGGCTTGCCGCATAGCTCACATTTCTTGCGGGTGTCCGCCGTGGCTGCAAGATCCGCGCACAACTCCCGGTCTGCGGGCAGCACCGCTTCCCGGAAGTATCGGCAGAGCAGCGAATAGCTGATGGCCTGCACACAGACGCACGGCTCGCCGTCGTCCAACAGCAGACAGCATCCGCGCATATTGTTGGCGCAATGGCAGCGAATCAGCTTTTTCACTCTGCGATGCTGCGCGTCATTCAGCCGGATCATTTTCTCTGCTCGATACGGTAATTCACATACTTCTCTCCCGTATCACACAGCAGCACCGTCCCGTCATAGGTCTTGCCCGTGCGCTCAGAGTACAGCCCCTTGACTTTCGCCTTGCCGTCCTTTAGGAGTGCGGCGGCGATTTTCTTGGAAAAGACGGTTCTCCGGCTTTCAAAGAACTTGTCATTCTTCCACATGACAAAGCGGCAGGAGCGGTCAGAGCAGTAGAAATTCTTCTTGCCCTCATAGACAGGGCTTTTGCAGCGTGGGCAGATGCCGACTGCTTCCTTTTCCGGTGCGAACAGCTTTTTACCGTCCTCGGTGATGTGGGAATACTGCTTCACCAGCTCCCGCGTCATATCCTCGATTCCCTGCATGAAGCTCTGTGGGTCGTCGCTGCCCTTGGCGATCTCCGTCAGGCGGGTTTCCCATTCAGCGGTGAGCAGCGGCGATTTCAGCATATCCGGCAGGATGACAGCGAGATTGATGCCGTCCTTGGTCGGCACAAGACTTTTGCCCTTGCGCTCGACAAATCCGGCAGAGAGCAGCTTTTCAATCATCGCTGCCCGCGTTGCCGGAGTTCCCAGCCCTTGCCGCTCTGCATCCTCCGGCATATCCTCCTTGCCCGCGTTCTCCATTGCGGACAGAAGCGAATCCTCGGTGTAGGGCTTGGGCGGCGTGGTGTAATGCTCGGAGACAGAAGCCGTGACCGTTTCAAAAATCTGCCCCTCGGAAAGCTCCGGCAGCGCCGCATCCTCTGCGCCGTCCTCGTCCGGCTTTGCCTTGAGCGCGGCGCGGAAACGGGCGTCAATGTCTTTCCAGCCTGCCATCAGGATCGTTTTGCCCTTGGCGGTGAATTGCTTGCCGCCGCAATCAAAAACCGCCGTAACGGTTTCATACTCCTGCGGCGCGGCAACGGCACACAGCAGCTTGCAGCAGACAAGGGACATCAGCTTCTTTTCGCTCTCCGGCAGTCCGTTAAAGCCGTTGCCTGCAAAGGCCGCCGTGGGGATAATCGCGTGGTGGTCGGAAACCTTGGCGCTGTTGATGACGCGCCCGATCTCCGGCGTAAGCTCTGCGCCCTGCATAAAGGGAAGCACAGGCAGCAGCGCCGCAACAAGGTCAGTTGCCGTCTGCGCCATATCCTCGGTGAGATAATTGCTGTCGGTGCGGGGATAGGTCAGGAAGCGCTTTTCATACAGGCTTTGCGCGTAGTCAAGGGTCTGCTTGGCGGTAAAGCCATAAACGCGGTTGGCTTCCCGCTGCAACAAGGTAAGGTCAAAGAGCTTCGGCGGCAGCGCGGTTTTCTTCTCTTTTTTGAGAGAAACACAAACGGCCTGCGACGCTTCGCAAGCCGTTCTCAGCGTTTCCGCAGCGGCAGCGTCGGAAATGCGTTCACTTTCCGCGTCCACGCCGCAGTAGCCGATATGTACGATGTGGTATTTTTCCTTGTGGAACATCGTAATTTTTCCGTCGCGCTCCACCAGCAGATTCAGCGTAGGCGACAGCACCCGTCCCACATTCAGCGTCTTGTGATACAGTACGGAGAAAAGCCGCGTCGCATTGATGCCCACAAGCCAGTCTGCCCGCGCACGGCACAGCGCCGATTGATACAGCGCGTCGTATTCCGTTCCGGCTCGGCGCCCGGCAAAGCCCTCGCGGATGGCGCTGTCCTCCATAGAGGAAATCCAAAGGCGGGAAAATGGCTTCGTGCATCCGGCCTGTTCATAGACAAAGCGGAAAATCAGCTCACCCTCACGCCCGGCGTCGCAGCCGTTCACCACCTCGGAAACGTCGCTGCGGTGCAGCAGCTCTTTCAGAACGGCAAGCTGCTTTTCCTTGCCGGGAGTAGGGGCATATTTCCATGCCTGCGGCAGAATGGGAAGATCCTCATAGCGCCACTTTTTGTATCGCTCGTCATAGCTGCCCGCGTCTGCCATGCTGATAAGATGTCCGATGCACCATGACACCAGCAGCCCGTCGCCGGAAAGATACCCATCCTTTTGCTCCGCAGCGCCCAGCGCAAGGGCAACGGTCTTTGCCACGGAGGGCTTTTCACAAATAATCAAAACGCTCATTCTTCATTCTCCTGTTCATCGGGATCGCTGGCGCTGTCTGCGTCCTCATAATCCCCGTATTCTTCGGCTTCGTCATCCTCGTCAAAATCGAACTCGTCCAGCTCGTCGCCGCCCTTGACGCTGGATTTCGGCTTGCGCAGCTTGAAGTACCACAGCGCACCGCCGCCACCCGCAGCAAGGATCAGTACAAGGATCAGGATGCCACCCACATTGTTTTTCTTCTCCGGCGTCGGCTCGTCGGGCTGTTCTGTTTCATCCGGCGTCGCTTCCTTTCCGGCACAATTTGTCATATCCGTTTTGCAGAGGGCGCAGTTCGTATTGACCTTGCCAGCGGTGCATTTTTCGGTGCAGGAGCAGACAACGGGCGTATTCTGGCTGTCGTCCTCCAGCAGCGCCATCAGGTCGGCTTCGTCCACGGGATTTAAGAAATATGTCTGATAGCGTTCTTCTTCCTCGTCGAGCAGCTTGTCGTAGTCAATGACGATATACAGCGTATGCCCATTTCGGGTTTCCACGGTGATAAATTGCTTATTGGTGTGTTTATCGTAGAGAAGATCGCGGGTCGCGGCGATGCCGTCCTCGGTGAACGGAGTGCCGGGGACAATCGTGTTGTCCTCCGGCTGCGTTTCCTCCTGCCACGTTTCGGGCGGCAGCTCATCATCGTAGTAGTCACCGCCGTCCGCATACGCAACAGTGGCAAAGGCCGTCATGCACAGCACCGCACAGAGCAGCGCGGCAAATACAGAGCGAAAATGCTTATTCTTCGTCATCGGTCATGTCCTCCTGTTCGTGATAGGCGGTTTCCACGGGCGGCGCGTCGTTGCCGCCGCCGCGCAGGAAGTTCATCAGCTCGTCACGGCTCATGCACATAGAGCGGACAAGATTGACGATTTCAAAGTTCTCCTGCTCGGTGCGCTGGGCTTCCAGCTCTTTCAGCCTGTTTTGGTACTCGGTGATTTTGCCGCGGGTCTTTTCAATCTCACGGTCAATGCGGTCAATTTTGCTCATAGCCATAGGTGATTACTCCTTTCCGAATCGGTCTTTCCATGCGTAATTGCGCCCCAAACCTTTCACTTTTTCCAGCCGAGGACGGGCATTGTCCTCAATGGCAATCGCACGGGCATATAAATCAGGATGCTGTTCTTTCAGAAGCATAATTTCCTCTCGCTTCATGCTGGGGCAAAAAAAGCAGGAGGATTTTCCGGGCTGCGGCAAGTCTGCCGCTTCCAATACCCGGACACAATCCGTCCTGCTCCATCCCCATTCAATCAGAGGATAACGATTATGATACTTTTTGTCTTTCGCGTCGTATGTCTTGGAATGATTGTACCGTCTGATCTCGCCTGCATCGTAGCCGAGGAAGCGGGTCACGCGCTCGCCGGATGCCCACACCGCACGGCACGGAGGATAGTTATTGCAGAATTTTCCCTGCGGTGCGATCTTGTGCTTTTGTGAACATCTCTTATACCCGTAGGCAATCGAGGGCAGCGTTTGAGAGCGCAAGCACTCCGTTTCAAGGGACAGCCGATTTCCAAAGCGGTCTACATTCTCTACGGTGATGATAGAGGGCATATTGTGTGCTGCAAGCCATTCGTTCATCGTTTCAATGAAGCAATAGGTGTGCGGCTGCTCTGCGCCTGTATCGGCAAACAAAATCAAATCGACGGGGATGCCATGTTGATGCAGCCCGACCAGCATTGCCGCGCTGTTCGTACCGCCCCCAAAGGAAACAATATTGATAAGCTCAACCTCCATTCAGCCGCTTTTCATAGCGGTATTTCATTTGTGCCGGATAGAGCGGCTGGGTGGGACGGCGGCTGCCTGTCCACGCCTTGCCGCCCGCAAGTCCGGCGTTCGTCCAGCCTGCGGCGCGTAGGCTCGCGCCGTTTTCGGTGTCTAAGGTATAGGTGACAATTTTGTGGTAGCCCATCGCCCGCGCAGCCCGTGCCGCTGCCGCATAGAGGATGCTGCAAGCGTTCTTTGTGCCATCGCTGCACAAGCGGTTAACTTCCAACGTAAAGCCGTCGTCCAAATAGCGGCTCACAGGCCGTCCCACAATGGCAACGGCACAAAGCCGCCCATTTTCAGCACAGCCAATGGAAAACTTGTGTCCGGCAACGGGCTTGTGGTGGCGGTGATGCTGCCGCACAAACTCGTTCGCCTGCGCAAGAGAAACAGGGATCAGCGTCAGCATAGCCGCCCTCCTTAGTTGTACGGCGGTCTGGCATAGGCGTAGAAATGTGCCTGCCAATAGCTGCTGTTCAGGTTGGAATAGGAGATCGGATCTCCGCAATGGATCATCATGGAATTGCCGACGTAGATTCCCACATGGCTAACGCCCGGAGTATCGTATGTCCCGACGAAAAACACGAGGTCGCCCGGCTGCGGGTTGGAAACAGGGGTGGAAATGTTGTAAAGCCCCTGTGCGCCCAGCCTGCCCGTATTGCACACGCCGCTGTTTGTCAGCACCCAGCTCACAAAGCCGGAGCAGTCAAAGGAGGTGGACGGGCTGCTGCCGCCCCACACATAGGGGTACCCCAAATATTTTTCGGCTTCTGTGATAACGGCGGCAAAGGTTTCGTCCTCCATTGCAGAGGGCGGGATCTCATATCCCTCCGGGCGGTTTGTGATGTACTTCGGGATGTACTCGCTATCCCCGAACAGCTCCGGCTTGTTGCCCAGCACCGACATATACAGCGCATATTTGGACAGCGTTTCTTCGTCCATGATATAGACGGGGAGATGCGAGAGATCGAAGTTTTCCAGCTCGACGGTGCAGATGTAGTAGTTATACGGAACTTCTACCTCATACTCATTGCCCTCGCTGTCTGTTCGGGTAACGGTGCGGTAGCGCACCTCGGTCACGACGGTTTCCGTGAGAATATATTGCTTTTCAAAGAGCATTTGCAGCGTCCCGTGCACCTCGCTTGCCGTCCATGCGCCGTCATGCAGCGCGGAGAGGATCGATGCCAGAACATAGGGATCGTGCTTGATCTCGTCAAGGTCATAGTGGTATTCGTCGTAATCATGGGTGCGTTCATAGGTGTCGAGATATTCTTGCAGCTCGGCTTCCAGCGCACAGTAGGCGGCTTCGGCGGCGAGAATGTCCGCGTCCTCCGACTGATAGCTGGATGCAGCCACACCTCCGCCAGCCGCGCCCACCAGCGCAGAGCAGGATTGCAGCCCGCCGATCAGCATGACAATCAGCAGGAAACCAGCCAGAACGACCAGCACACCTTTCCAATGGCGGGCAACGAACTCCGCTGCTTCCTTTGCCTTTTCTGCCGCTTTTTTCGCTGCCGTCGCGGTGGCTTCTGCGGTTTTTTCGGCACCTTTGGCGGTTGCCTGCGCGGTGCTGCCCGCAGCCTTTGCCGTTCGCGCAGCCTTGGCATATTCACGCTTTAGACGCTGCTTCTGGAAAAAGCGGTTGAGCGGATTGCCGGAGAGCATTTCAGGGTTATCATGCAGCACCTTTTGATAGTGGTATTCTGCATTGGCATTTACCGCTTTGTGCTCGGCCTTTTCCGCAGCGCGGTAGGGTTTCAGCTTGCGGTGACGGCGCTCCCAGCGAATTGCACCGCCTGCGCCATGCTCGGCAAGTTCTTCGGCTTTATGCCCGCTTTCCACGCCGACGTTTTCATGCTCGACCTCATGGATTTTTCCGTGCGCCTGTACTGCGACCTCCCGCAGCGGACGACCTAACGGATTCGGTTTCAGCTTGGGCGGGGACTTATCCACGGTATCAAAGCGCAGCTTGGCCTTGGCTGTGCCGCTGGCTTCATCAAAGACACGCTCCTTGCGCAGCACCCGTTTCTTGGGGATCGCTGCCTGTGCCGCATCCAGCTTGTCGGCGGCCTTTTCCGCACGGTGGATATGCTTGTGCAGCTCCGGCGCAGCGCGTTCTTCCTCGGAAAATTGCAAACGGGATGCAGAATACCGCTGCTGCGCCGCATCGCGGGACATCCGCGCCGTCTGCCGTGCCTTGTGTGCGTCATGCTCTGCGGCCGCACGGTCAAAGAACTTTTCCGCTGTACCGCCCGGCGCAGCGGAAGTCGGAATGTCCTGCGGGATATTGGAAACGGGGCTGCCGCCCTGCGGCTGAAATGGCTCGGCGCTTGGCTGCTGCGGTTTGGGCTGCTCCTTTTCCGGCTCTTTTTGCTCCTGCGGGCGAAGCTGCCGCCCGTGCTTGGGGGCATCCTCTGCCGGATTCATAGGTGCGTCGCGTTTTCCCATCTGGACAGGCTGCCTATCCGGGGAAAGCTGCTTTTCCGCGTCGCGCTCGGAAATATGGATTTCTGCACCCGTGGTCTGATTGTCCAGCACCGCGCCATCGCGGGTCATACGCTGGGTGAGCTTATCGCGGGGCTTAAATTCTTTCAATGGGTATCACCTCCGATCCGTTCCCGTGCAAGGGAACAAAACTCCGTGTTCAGTTCAATGCCGATGTAATGCCTGCCGTGCCGCTTCGCCGCAAGCCCCGTTGTGCCGCTGCCCATGAATGGATCAAGGACAATGCCGCCCTTGGGACAGCCCGCCAGAATACAGGTTTCCGCCAGCAGGGGCGGATAGGCGGCAAAATGCCCGCCCTTGTAAGGCACGGTGTTGATAAACCACACATCGCGCTTTGCCCGGACGGGTGAGATCATGTCGTCGGTGATGCTGCCTTTTTCCCTCGGCTTATTGATATTCTGTGTCTGCGGTTGTCCCGGAACGGGAGCGGAATACTTGCCCACGCCGCGCCCAGCCTTTTTGCGCAGGGCGGTCGTGGGGGCAATGGGTTCGGCAATGGCAAGCCAGTCATAGAAATAACGCCTGCTCTTGGTGAGCATAAAAATATGCTCATGGCTGCGGGTGCAGCGGTCTTTGGTACTCTCCGGCATGGGGTTTCCCTTTGCCCAGATCACGTCATTGCGCAGATACCAGCCGTCGGCGCGGAGCGCAAAGGCCAGCATCCACGGGATCCCAATCATGTCCTTTTGCTTGTAGCCCCGCGCCGCTTGACAGAGAGAAATGTTCTGCCCGTTGCGCCCCTGCGGATATTTGGGGTCACGGGTATCACCTTTGCTGCCTGTGCCGCAATAGCTGTCCGCGATATTTACCCACAAGGTCCCATCCGGGCGCAGCACCCGGCGCACCTCGCGGAATACCGCTGTCAGCCGCGAAATGTATTCCTCCGGCGTGGCTTCCCGTCCGATTTGTGCGTCCATGCCGTAATCCCGTAGCCCGTAGTAGGGCGGCGAGGTCACGCAGCAATGAACACTGCCCTCCGGCAGGGCTTTCAGCACATTCAGACTGTCGCCGCAGAGAATGGTATCAAGCTCCATCATCATACGCCGTTCACCTCGCTTGGCTTGGTGGACATGATGCGGTAAAGCTCGGTGTCCCGTGGGAACTTGTCTGCAAAGGGCAGGATCACATTTTCAAAGAACAGCAGCCCTTCGCCGGGTGGGGAGTTGGTAACGAACTTTAGCTGCTCCGGCGAGATATTCAGACGTTCAGCAAGAATTTTGCGGTCGCCTGCCGCTTGGTTGAGCATACAGATAAAGTCGCTGTTTTCGAGAATGTTTTCAATTTCAGGGCTGGACAGCAGATCCTTGACGTTTTGCGTCGCACCTGTTGGCACACCGCCCCATTTTCTGAATCGCTTCCAGATCTCCGCGCTGTATGCTGCGGTTTGCGGCTCTTTCAGCAGCAAATGGAACTCGTCGGCGTAGTACCACGTCGATACGCCTGTGTTGCGGTTGCGGGTGACGCGATTCCAGACCTGATCCTGAATCACCAACATCCCCGGCTTTTTCAGGTTCTTCGGCAGTTCCTTGATGTCAAAACAGACAAAGCGGTTGTCAATGTCAACCGTCGTTTGGTTGTTGAAGAAATTGAGCGATCCCGACACATACAGGTCAAGTGCCTGCGCCACACGGTCGGCTTCCGGCAAATGCTGCGCCGTCAGCGCGGCGTGGAGGTCGGAGAGGATCGGCATATTCTCTGGGCGCGGGTCTGCAAAGTAGGGCTGATAGATACGCTGCACAGCGCGGTCAATTACGGTGCGTTCGATGGCTTCCAGCCCGGTCTTGCCGCCCATAATCAGCTCACAGAGGGACAGCACAAAATCGGATTTGAGCGCCAGCGGGTTTTCGTCCTCGGAATAGTTCAGGTTGATGTCCAGCGGATTCAGATAATCGCGGCTGGTGGGAGAGAGCTTGATAATCTGCCCATGCAGCAGCTTTACCAGCGGCGCATACTCGCCCTCCGGGTCACATACCAGCACATGATCGTGGGTTTTCAGCAGCACACCGATCATTTCCCGTTTGCAGGAGAATGATTTGCCGCCGCCCGGTGTGCCGAATACAAGACCGTTGGGCGAACGCGCATTTTTGCGGTCAAGCATAATCATGTTGCCGGACTTAGCGTTTAGCCCGTAGTAGAGGGAATCGCCGCCTTGAAATAGCTCCTGCGTCACAAAGGGAACGATGATTGCCACGGCCGAGGTCGTCATGCCCCGCGTGATATGGATTTGATTTTCCCCCAGCGGCAGCGAGGACACAAGACCGCGCTCCTGCTGGAAGTCCAGCCGCGTCAGGGTGCAGTTGTGCTTTTGCGCTACGCCTGCTGTACGGAATACCTCGTTTTCCAGCTTGCGCTTGGTGTCGCCGTAATTCAGGACAAGAAACGTCAGCAGAAAATACCGCTCGTTGCGGCTTTGGAGATCTTGCAGCAGCTTTTTCGCCGCACCGCCGTAGGTAGCAAGGTCGGACGGCAGAATATCCATATCGTAGCCGTCCCGGACAGCCTTTTTCTGCTCCTGAATTTTCATAGCGTCAAGGTCTGTGATTTTCCGCTTCACCATTTTTACGGCTTCTGTCTGCTCCAATGCCTGAATATGGACATTGACGACAAGGCTACTGTCCGTATCAAGAAAATCGGTCAGTATGCGGTCGGTCAGCTCCGGCGTAATGATCTGCAAAAAACTTGCAGCGCAGAGCTTGCCGCCCATCTGGAACATACGGCTATTCTTGAACGCAAAGGAGGATGGCGCGATAAAGTCCTTGGTGGAAAGCCCGCCAGCGGCAAGCCACTTCCAGTCAAAGTTGAAGCGTTCTCCATCCGGGTGCATGATGCCGTGCAGCACCTCTAAACGCTCCTTGCCGTCCAGCACACGGGACACCGCACCCATGATTTTGAAGTAGCCCTGAATATCCAGCGAGATACGCGACAGCCTTGCCCGTGCCGCTTTGAGGTTATCGGCTTCAATGGTATAGGTAATGTATTTGGTTTTCACGCTGCCGTTGTTGCCGCGGGCAAGCTGCCGCTTGAGAATGTCCGTCTGCTCCTGCCGGATCGGATCTAAACCGTCATTGCAGGGCGGCATTTCAAAGCTCCGAGCAAGCTGCTCCCGATCGGACTTACGGTTGGGATAGGTGAACTGCACATGGATGGAAGAATCCAAATAGTTATACAGATCGCAGAGATATTCAAAAATAGCCGTCTGATCGTCAGGCTGCGCAAGCAAATAGTTGATGTCAAAAAACTCAATGCTCTGCGAATAGCGCCTGTTTCCGAGATAGCAGATACCGTCCGGGTACATGATCTGATAGGGTATCGTGTCCTGCGCGGTATGGGGCTTGCCGTCACCGCGATATTTACGAATGACGGCTTCAATCTGTTTTCTTTCGGCGCGGGTGAGCTTGGACTTGTCCGCCATGCTTTTTGCTTCCGCGCTGTCTGCTCTTTTCGACAATTGCCTTTACCTCCTGTTCCATTTGATATTGACACACAAGGGCGTCGTATGCGTTGACGGTCTGATAGGGGCGCTCCTTGGGGCGCAGAAAGCAGCTTTCTATGATTTGCCGCCCCACCACTTCAAGGGGCTGCCCGTTCTTCTCATACACCCCAAACAGAAAACCGGGGAGCATGACAACGATCATCACCATTGCCGCAGCCGTCGTCCCGATGCCGCCTTTGAGCAAAAAGAAAAGCGGCACTCCCATGAGCGCCGCCAGCCCAAAACAAATAAGCTGCCGCTTTGTCAAATTGAAAAGCACCTTGGATTTGATTTTCGTCAAATCCTTTGGCACGTTTACATAGGCCATGTGCTAACTCCTTTCCGCAAGCGTAATATCGCTTGCAATTTCATTGCCCCATGCGTCCCAGCCCGGCGTTTTCTGCCGGGCGAACAACTCCACGCGGGGCAGATCGCCCATGAGCGCAAGAATCTTGTCCCGCGCTTCATCCGGCTTTTTACTATGCTGCTCAATAGGGCTGATAATAAACTGATGTACGCCTGCCGACTGCCGTTTGGGTTTGCCCCTGGTCGCCAGCAGGCAGATTTCCGCATTGCTGCGCGTCCAGTAGCCCATGCCGTAAAACCATGACGGACTTTTGCGGTTGCGTTTGAGCCAGACAAACGCCACGGTTTTATAGCGAAAGCCCCATGCGTGGATCAACCGCAGGGCTTCGGGAAGCTGCGGAAAAGTCGCCCAGAGGAACAGGGCGCAGTCTTTCGCCGCCAGCTCCGGCACGGGCAGGGCGCAAAGCTCGTCAATGCTCATGGTGGGATAGTGATTTTCTGCCGCGCCCTGCACCTTTCTCTGCTCATAGCGCCACGGCGGGTCTGCGTAAATGATGTTGTACGTTCCGATAGGCAAGCCCTCCGTCAATGGGCGCTGAACACGGCCTTTGCCATACTGCTCGTTTTGAACAGGCAGAAGCACAGCAGCACCGTATAGCCCATTGCCAGCCAGATTGCGCCGGACACGTCGCCCGTCGCGGAAATGCTCTGGATCAAGACCGAGTAGATGCCCACGACCACCATAATCAAAAACGCCTGAAAGCCCAGCGCCAGCAGAGATTTCAGGTAATTTTGCCCGACATTGTGCCATTCTCCGTTTGTCATGGTAGCAAGCGGGATGGGGCCCAGCGAGGTCACAAGATATATTTCAATCATTCTCCCGTAGACCACCAGCATAATGCAGATGGAAAGAATGTTCATCGTCAGCCCGACAAACAGGGATTGAAACCACAGTCCAATCAGTCCGCCAAGGCTCATAGCTTCCAGCGACGTTTGCAGATCGCCCACAAGGGAATCTATGTCAATGCTGGTATTGCCGATTATCACGCCTGCGCTCTGATTGACGACCTGCTGCGCCGCGTCAAAAACGCCCATGACGATATTCCAAGTGTTCGTGACAATCAGAACAGCCGCGTAGGTTTTGAATACCCATTTGAAGAACATAAAGGTGTCAATGTCGTGCAGATTGTTTTTCTCTGTCACCATCTGGATCAGCTCGTAGGTCATTACAAATGCGAGAATTGCACCCGCAATCGGGATGATGACGGATTCGGACAGGTTGTGGATCATATTGAAAATGCCGGAGTTCCAGCCCTGCGGCGTCGCTCCGACATCAGCGGCGATTTCGCCCACCTTTGTATTCACCGTATCGAACAGCCCCGACAGGTTGCCGATGATTCCGTCGATCAGAACGCCCTTAAACCATTCCTCCAGCCAATCAATAATCAAAAGGCAGCACCTCCTTTCCCGCGCCGCCCCCGGTCAGGGGACGGCGCGGCGGTGTATTTCAGAATCGGTTAGCTGAACAGGCCGGAGAGCAGCGGGACAAGAACGCCGCCGATCAAGGCAACGCCGCCGCCCGCCATGAGCTGTTTCATGCCCTGACTTTTAGCGCCGGGGTTGTCCGAGCCATAGCCCTCCAAGAGGTTAATCACACCCCAAATGCCAAGGCCTGCACCGAGTGCGATCACGAGGGTCTGCAAAACACCAACTGCGCTATTGAAAAATGCCATATTCGTACCTCCATAAAATCATGTTGAATTGTTGTGTGTAGGAAAATTGCAGCCGTTTTCTCCGGCTGCGGCATCGGAAGTGTTGCTGTTTTGGGCGAAGTGCTGCTCTGTCCATTCGTACAGGGCGAGTGCATACAGCCTGTCATGCGACATCATAAGGCGGTAGGCTACATCCTGCGAAACCGCTTCAATGTCGATGTCCGTATAGGGAACACCACGCCTGTCACAATCCTGCATCTGCTCCCAAAGGGCAAGACCGCAGAGAATGTTGCAGCCAATCTTTTCCCATTTGCGCATACATTCCATAAATGCCTGATAATTCGAGAGTTCCATAAACAGCTCCTTTTGCCGCGTTATTCTGCGGCGGTAAAATCAGCGTCCTCGTCGGACAACTCAATCTCATAGAGGTCAAACGGTTCCTCCGGTGCAATCACCGCCGAGGGATGTTTCTTCTTTTTTCGCTGCACCCGAATGTAGCGTTCTACATCAAAGGTGTTCTTCTTGTCGGCGTCGGACAGGTACTTATAGCGTGGGTGCTTGGTGATGTCATACTTCTTGGAGAAGAACGGGCGTACACCACGTAGCTGCAAGATACACATTCCGCCGTCCATTGTTGCAATTTCGTCCTGCGTCATCAGCTCCTTTCCTAATTTCTGATAATTTAAGCCGTGGGAGATTTCCTTTCCCCGATTTTCTGAGGTATTGAAGCTGTCGATGGTTTCCTTGCCCAATATCTCCGAGATTTCTTTCAGGGTGGTTTTCTCCTTACCGCCTAAAAACAACATGGTATCGCAGTTGCCGACTATGGTATCGGCGTTATCCTTGTAAATCGCCTTTAGCTGGCTCTGCGACTGCAAAATAATAGAAGCCGATATTTCACGGCTTCGGATGGTGGCAATCAACTTATCGAATTGCGGGATTTGACCGATGTTGGCAAACTCGTCCAGAATAAAGCGCACATGAACGGGCAGCCGCCCGCCGTACACATCATCGGCTTTGTCGCATAACAGATTGGTAAGCTGGGATTGGAGAATGGCAATGACAAAGTTAAAGGTCGAATCGGTGTCGCTCATAATGAGAAACAGCGCCGTTTTCTTATCTCCGATGGTATCAAGCTCCATCTCGTCATACGCCATCAGGTCGCGCAGCTCTTTGATGTCAAAAGGAGCAAGCCGTGCGCCGCAGGAAATCAGAATCGACTTGGCTGTTTTGCCAGAGACGAAAAGTCAAGGACTTTTTCATCAAATTCAAAAAGAAGTCACATTTTGCGGACTTCCTCACGAAGCATACGCTTGATTTTGTCCTCCATCGTCTCCTTGGCGGTCTCGCTGAAATGGACACGGACGATATAGGTGGTCTTGCCAATCTGCTTTCTGACAGTCGGGCAAGTGGCGGTGTTGGTTGCGGTATTGTTGTTCATTCAAAATCCTCCTGTAAATGAAAAATGCCCGGTGACTGTTCATCATCGGGCGGTGTCGGTATGATGGAACAAGGCAAGGCGGCAACATTAAGGTATCTATAAAAACCTTGCCGTCTTTGCCACGCTTGCCGTGTTCCTGTTGTCAGTTTCGGAGATAGCAGACCCATGCTGTGCCGTCTTTCTCGGTCACAAGTCTGTCCCCGATACGGCTCTTTGCCGTTCTCATGGTGCGTGAAGAAATTCCACGCTCATTGACCGTCTTTTCCAGCTCTGCACTTGGCATACGCTTTCCGTCTGCCAGCAGTTCCAGTATCAGTGCTTCTGCCTGTGCAGTCTTGCTTTCGGTCTTGGAGGTGTCTGTCCCGGCAAGAAGCTCGTCAGCGGTAATGTCATAAGCTCCTATCCATTCAAAGCCTTTCACGTCTCCCAGAGAAAAGGCAAGGGACTGTCCGGGCGGTGCAAGGGAGCTTTTCTCATGGATAAGCACCCTCGTTGTGGGGCTGTCCTTCAGCTTGCCGATAAAAAGCAGACTGCGGACTGCCGCCGTAATGTCGATAGACCCCAATCCCCGGTAGGTGCTTTGCGTTCCTGCGGCTTTGTTGAGGTGTCCTATCAGCACGATAGCGCACCCGGTAGCCTGTGCAATGTCTCCCAGACTGCGGAAGATGGGACGGACTTCATTTGCCCGGTTCATGTCCACATCTGCGCCCAGAAACGCCTGCACCGGGTCAATGATAACCAGCCTTGCGTTGTTCTCACGGATTGCCCTTGCTATGCGCTCATCGGCAAGGGTCAGCGGCATGTCCCTATCGTCAATGACAAGCACTCTTTCAAGGTCTGCTTCCGCTTCCATCAGTCGGGGCTTGACGGTATCGCCCAGACCGTCCTCTGCGGTCTGGTAGATGATGTTGAAAGGCTCAAGGGTCTCCATACCGGGTAAAGGCTTTCGGTTGGTGCAAGCCGCCGCAAGACGCATGGCAAAGTAGGTCTTGCCCTCGCCGGGGTTGCCCTGTATGATCGTCAGCTTTCCAAAGGGGATATAGGGAAACCATAGCCAATCCACGCTCGTCAGCTCCACATCTGCCATGCGGAGCATGGGAACAGGCTGGGCGGTGGGCAGCTCTCGCAGCGTGATTGTCTCGGCTATGAATTTGCGGCTGGGAATGTCCCCTTGCTGACGGAGAACATCGTTCCAGTCTTTCCTTGCCGGGACAAGGCGAATGACGGCGATCTCGCCGGGAATGGACTGTGCCAGTCGGGTACAGGCTTCGCTTCCTGCGGTGTCGCTGTCAAGGCAGAGGAACACTTTTCGGGTGTCCTTGCGTTCAGAAAGGAAACGGTCAAGTGCTTTGCCCGAAACGCCGCCCAGGGCAAGATAGCTCCTTGTCTGCCAGTCTTGCGGATATAGGCAGATAAACGATAACAGGTCAATCGGTGCTTCAAAGACAAAGAGCTGGTTGCCGTTTCCCTCATAGCGGAACGGATAGGACTTGTCAGACCCGGCAATGTCCTGTCTGAATGGGTCTGCCGTTCCTCGCACATGGGCGTATCTCGGTGTGCCGTTTCGGTCTCTGCCGACAAAGACAACATTGTGCCGCTTTGCGTCCTCGTAAATATCCCCGGAAAGAAGAAAAGCCTCAACAAGCGTTTTGTTGAGACCCCGGCTTTCGCAAAGATATTGAATTACCCTGTCGGCTGTTCGGTTGTGCAAGGGCAAGTGGAACGCTGTGGGCGGTGCTGTGGTGGCTTCGGTCTGTCCTTCGCCGCTTTCGCCGGTCAGCATTTGGACGGCTTCGGGAAAGGACTTGCCGTAAAACTCCATGACGAAATCAATGGGATAGCCGCCCTTACTCTGGCTGTGGCGAAACCACTTGTTTCCCCGGACGGTCAGGCTGTCATGTTCTTTCCAGCGGTATTCCCGTCCGCTTTTGATAAGTGTCTCTCCCTGTGTGCGGAGAAAATCTTCCAGACTGACGGCGTTTGCCCGGTCAATCTGCGCTTGGGTGTAATTCATCGGGATAGTTCCTCCTTTTTGTGTCGTGTTTGGGGTCGATTTTGGAGCATTTGTTCCTCTGTACGCTCGTTAAATCGGGCGGCAGTATCTACACATGACTTGACCTTCCAAAGGCGGTGTAAATCGTCTCTGACAGCCTTAAACTCGCCATAGGTGGTTTCGTGCGCCTGTTCCAGCTCGTCATACTCTTCGGTCAGCTTTTTCATATCCACCTTGCCGTCCGGGAACTCCCCGGTCAGCTTGCGTCTGGCGGCGTAGAACATTTTCAGTTCGTCGGCGTGTTCAGCCTTGTACTTGGCTCTGGGCTTCTCAAACTTGATTTTCTGCAAGCCGTCATAGACAGGCTTCAAGCTCTGGAAAGCAGCAGAGCTGTCATAGAGCTGCTTAATTGCTTTCATTCGGGCGGTCTGTTCGTCCAGCGTTTTCTTCAAGCTCTCTGTGGCAGCACTGTGTTCGCTGACACGGTGTTCCAAATCTTCAAGGGAGTAAATGCCGTTTGCCCGGAGATAATTGAAAGTTTCGTTCATCTCCTTTAGGTTGCTGACCTTGCCTTTCTGCGAATAAGCCCCGGCTCTGCGCTGGGTGTAATAGGCGTTCAGCAGAGAAACAAGGTCGGGTGCCTGCGGCTTGGCAAGCTCCGCTTTTGCTTCGGCAATCCAATCAAACAGGAGAGCGATTTTCTTCTTAATGTCCCGGATAACGGCATTGGTCGCTCTGATCCAGCGATTGAACTCGCCTTTCTCGGTGCGTATACCTTTCTTCTCCATTGCCCGGACGGTTGCGCCCTCATGGACGGTGGGAAGAAGCTCTACGCCCTGACGCTCATAGCTTCGGTGGTCGATACGAACGTCAAGCCCCTTTTCCGCAAACTTGGCGTTGCATAACTCTGCCCATGTCTGCCGCCAGTATTCCAGCGTTTCGGGACTGCCCCAGTCGGTAGTGGGAACGGCGTTGAAAACAAACTCGCCGTTCTGGTCCCGGATACGGTTGCCGTCCTCGTCCAGCTCATACACCCGGCGTTGCTTTAGCCCCCATTTGCCGTTCTGCTCGATGGGGCGGATAGGGCAAAGCACATGAAAATGTGGATTGGGTATGCCGCCGTCCTCCCGGTCTGGCTGGTGTACGGCGAGGTCAACCACCATGCCCCGGCTCACAAAGTTCTCCAATAAAAATTGCCTTGCAAGAGCGATGTTTTCCTCAAGGGAAAATTCATTCTGCAAGGCAATGTCAAAGCTGTATGCAAGCTGGGCGTTCTTTCCACGCTCGGCTTTTTCCACGGCGTTCCATAGGGTCTGGCGGTCTGCGTATTCGGGCGGTGCATGGGACGGCAGGAGAATGTCAGAGCAGATCACGCCGCCCTTGCGGGTGTAGTCGCTGTATTCGCCGTAATACTCGCTATACAATCGCTCCCCGGCACGGTAGGCGGCAGAAGCAATAGCGGACTGTCCTGCGCTTCGCTTAGTCTGCGTGACGCTCAGATGAAATAGTGCCATCGGCTTTCAGCTCCTTTTCTCTGTTCGCTTGGCTGATATGGGTAATCGCCATGTGACGGACGGCTCGCTGGACTTCTGACAGAGAAAAGATGTGTTCCATGAGTTCCGTCATTTCGGTGCGTGTGAGATCTTTGACCTCCGGGGCAAGGCTCTCAATCGTGCCGCCCAGATTGCAAAGGCGGTGGGTGCGCTTGGTGCGTTCGCCTTTCTCCAGATACTTCTTTCTGTTCTCCAGACGCTCCAGCTTGTGCTTCTCCTGTGCAAGCTGCGTCTCAGCTCGTTCCTTTTCGGCTCGAAGCTGATCGAGGGTTTTCGGTTTTGTCATTGTGATTGACCTCCTTTTTTGATTTTTGGGATAAAAAAAGACCGTCAACTTTTCGCACATTGCGACCAGTCAACGGTCTGATTTTCGGTATTTATTTTTCCAAACTTGCTGGCGGCGAACAGCATTTCATGCTGTTTGCGGACGGCAAGTCCACAAGGGATAGACGCACAAGCGTCGCAAGGGAGTGTAGCTCCCTTGACGGAACGAAGTGACGAAACATTTTCGGTCAAGCAGTTTTTCTCTGCTGACCGGGAATGAAGCTCCGCAGGACGCACATACTCCCGATAGGAGAGTATAGAAGTGCGCCCTTTAGTTCCTAAAGGGATTTTCTTCTGACCCAAATTACATAAAATGTAGATCAAGACATTTCTAAGAGGTACTCTCAGATTTTCACAACATAAGGTTCATCTTCAATAATACCCTGATCGTGGGTAACAATGATAACCGTTTTACCTTCTTCATTGAGTTCGTGCAATAACCTCATAACAATATCTCTATTTTTCTTGTCAAGTGAGCCAGTAGGTTCATCTGCCAAAACAACAGAACATTTTTTCATCATAAGACGAGCTAAAGCAACTCTCTGTTGTTCACCACCGGAAAGCTGATAAACTTTTTTGTTAACTTCCTTTGATAACCCCACACGATTAAGAGCTTCTTTAAGTGATACTTTAGTTCGGCTTGATTTTTTAATCAAACTTAAATTTTCTTTAACTGTCTTATTTTCAAGCAGTGCAAAATTCTGAAAAAGAAACCCCACTGTATCCGCAAAAAAACTGTTTTTATTTTTAAGCCGGGTAATATTCAGCCCTTCGATTATGATACTGCCGCTATCCGGCTTTTCGATACCACCAATCATATTGAGCAAAGTGCTTTTTCCACTGCCGCTATCCCCGCTGATTACTACAAAACTTCCATCCGGAATTTCCAAATTAAAGTTGGAGAAAATTATTTTCTCTCCAAATGCTTTATTTAAGCCACGAATTATAATCATAAACATCCACCTTTCAAGGACTTTGAGATATTTGTTTTTTCAACCCACATAACATTTGTGAAAATGATTGCCATTTCAATAATGGTGAGCAATGCTCCAACCAGTAAAGCAATCCCGACACTTGCGTTAGATATAAAAAGCGAAACAATGCAAATCAATATCACAACGGCTATATTTTCTAAGAGATTAACGGAAATAAATCTTTTGTGCCTTTCATAAAAGCGATAGCCCAAAACCTTTTTGAGGGAGATTTCCATCGCATTAAGTCTAAATTCCATTTTCACTTCAGATATGATGATAGCGATATCTAACAGCAATACTAATACGCAAAGAGAGCTTATAAAGCCAATCAGTTTCACGAGGAAACTATGACTATAAGTATAATCCTCCCCGACATTCGTCAGCATAAAATAGTGTGGACCAAGCTGTTCTGCATATTTTTTCGCAGCATTACGAATTGTGCTTTCATCGCATCCGTAGATCACCTCACCATTATATGTTCCTGTTTCGATATAACTTCCATTCAAAGCAACAGCCTCATTTGCCTGATAAATAACAATCGGATTTGTTGCTCTTGACAATCCGTCAATAGCCTCTTCTCTGTTCGAATTGAGATAATAAAATTGCTCTCTGCCAGAATATTCTTTATAAACAACACGCAGTTCTTCTGCATTTTGGGTAAGAGAGTCAATTTCCTCTTTTGCGATATCTTTGTATGATTCCGTATTTTTTCCCTTTGGCACGAAGACCACGATATCCTCTTTTTCATCATCTTCAGTAAGCATATCAGAAAACCCTTGCAGCATATCTCTGGCATTATGATTTACAAAAATATAATTATCCGTATCGCTTATCCGGCTGCCTATGCAGACCACCGGATTTATAGTGTTGTATTCATTTTCGTAAAGGTCATTCCAAAATTCGCTCTCTTTGGATTCCTCCTCATTTTCTTCAAAAGGAGGTTCAATCTGCATAACTCCAAAATAGTAATCATTATAATGATTTTCTAAAAGAGTAGTGTTTGTAAGTAAATTACCTTGAATGCTACTGAGATTTGTAGTTATTGTAAAAATCGTCATAGCAGTAGCAAATACTTTAAGACCGTTCAGAAGATAAAACATACCTTTTTTATCTGAAGCATTGGCAAAGGCTTTTTTTACATCAAAGCGGACAAAAGCAGCATAAGAAATTACGGAAAGAACTGCTCCGGCACAATACACTGCCAAAATGAGATGATCTTCATACGCTCCCGATATAAATTGAGAAACAAGCAACTTTGCTAAGACGAATAATGCAGCATATGAAATCATATCAGCCACTACAGCTTTTAGAGCAATCACAGCAGCATTTTCGCCCAGAGAAGCTCGTACAACTACTTCCTTTTGTCTGCGTATCACCTCAATCATATTAAGTACAATCATCAATATGGCAACCAGGCCCCAAACAATGAACATCATATCAGTTTCGGTTGATTGCCAAAACTCTGGCTGCGATATAGAATATTCTTTTGCCAAATCTTGATATGTGGCAATAATGTCATCATCGTCACCGATATAGCTGACCATTATTTCCTGTCCATTGCCTGTGTTTTTTGCTTCTCTAAAATCTTCAAATTCTATTACGGTGATTCCGCCTATCAAAGCCGTATATGTTTTTTCCTCAATATCCATTGTGCTTTTAAGACTATCCCGAACAACGGTATCATCACCATAAATATAAAGTCTTGTCTGATAATTAGAAACTCTCTGATTAAAAGTCGAAAAAATATGAACACCATGCTTCTCAGCTGTATCTTCTGCATTGGCTAAAAATGAATCCATATCGTCATTAGTAGTTGTGTATCTGGACGATAAATAATAAGCACCATTAAAGTTCCAGAGCATATTTTGATATACTTCAGCTTGCATAACAAAAGCAAAAATAATCGTAATCAACAGCAATATATTTCTTATATGTTTCATTTAAAATTCTTAAACCTCCTTTGAATAGGTAACAGACACACGATTGCCCAAAATACTAATATGGATTTTTTCATACAACCACATTCTCTTGTTAGATTCTAATTTTCCGTTTTCTTTATTCGCATAAATTGTACCATAAAACTTGTGAACAATTCTACCGTCATTTTTGAATATATGAGAAAAGTCCGAACAGTTTTCTGCCCGGACTTTCTCGCTCAATCATAAATCAATTCCACTTTCACAATCTCCTCTGCCTGTGCCTTGCAAGCGTTCATCTGCCGCACCCATTCCATTTGGTTTTCGGCTTTCAGTTGCTCGGTCACGCCGTTTTGCTCTGCCAGTGACCGCACGATCAGCTCCATGCGGTTTCGTGCTGTTTCGTCAATCTCGGCGCAATGCTCAAAGAGCTTGTCGGATAGCACCAGCTCATTGAACAGTATCGGACGGTGCATTTCCAGATACGCCTTGCGAAGTCTGCCGTAATGTCCGAGGGGCTTGGTCTTGCGGATAACGATGTTCGGGATAAGATAATCTCCGTTCTGTGTGTAAGTGATATTCATGCTGTTTGTACTCCTTTCATCGGCTCTCTCTGCGGTAAACTGCTGACAGGGACGAACACGCCCTTTGCAATGTCCTCCGCACGAATGGCGGCTTTCTTAGCTTCAATTTCTGCCTTTTTCCGCTTCTTGATTTTGTCCTCGTATCGCTTCTGCGCTCCGCTGGCTTTCCGCTTCAAGTAGTTCTGATGAAGCCTGTCCTTGCGTTCCTCACGCTTGCGGATTTCCTCTAATTCCTCCGGGGTCAGCTCCGCTTCTCCAAACGCCGGGGGAACGAATCGCCCAACAAAATTGAAGTAAATCTCGACCTCCTGTGTGGTCTGAATACTGCCCTTGCGGTCACGCTCATGCACAAGGATTTTCTCAATAAACTCATTGAGCATGGCAATCGTCAGCTTGTCGAAGTTCTCATACTTGTCAATCAGAGCGATAAAACGGTCAGCGTCCTTTTCGTGCTTCTCGTAGCTCTTGATAGCCTTTTCCAGAACAGAGATTTCAGCGGTAAGCTCGGTCTGCTCCTTTTCATATTGAGCGTCCAGAGTGGCATATCTGCTGTCAGACAGCTTTCCTAAAATGTTGTCCTCATAGATTTTACAGAGCAGGACTTCCAGCTCGGAAACTCTCTGCTTTGCGGTGGCAAGGCGTGTCCGCTGTTTCCTGACCTCTGCCGTCTGCTGGCTGGACTGCGCTTCCTGCACCACACGGACAAACTCGGCTCTGTCATGCTTCGCATACTCGGCAATAGCTTTCAGCATTTCGGAAACAAGGGACAGTACCACATCTTCATTGATACGGTGCTGTGTCGTGCAGAGCTTTCCAACTGGGACTTTGCTGTATTGGGAACAGGTATATTGAAAAATACGCTTGCCGTTGTTGGTACGGTGGACATACATCTTGCCGCCGCAATCGGCACAATAAAGCAAGCCTGTGAGGGGAGCTGCTTCGCCCCAGCCGTCCGGGTAGCGTCTGACATTCCCACGGATTTTCTGCACAAGGTCAAAGGTCTGCTGGTCAATGATAGCTTCATGGGTATTCTCGAAAATTGTCCATTCGTCCTCCGGGACATAATGGCTTTTCTTGTCCTTGAAGTGCTTTCGGGTCTTGAAGTTGATGGTGTGTCCCAGATATTCACGCTTTTCAAGAATGTTGCAGATGGTGGAAGAACCCCAGCCGTACACATCTTTGAAGGTCTTATTTTTGTTCACGCCCTCGCCGTGCCGGGCAAGGTAAGCGGACGGAATGAGGACTTTTTCTTCTTTCAGCTTGCTGGCGATCTGATACGGACCGTAGCCGTCAATCGTCATGGCAAAGATGCGCTTGACCACCTCGGCGGCTTCGGGGTCAACCAACCATTGGTCTCTGGCTTCGTTCCAAAGATAGCCGTAAATGACCGTGCCTGTGAGGTGCTTGCCGGACTTGCCTTTGGACTGGAAAGTGGAACGGATTTTACGGCTGGTGTCTCTGGCGTAGTATTCGTTCATAATGTTGCGGAAAGGGGTAAAATCATCGTCCCCTCTGGCACTGTCCACGCCGTCATTGATGGCGATAAGGCGAACGCCACGCTGACGCAGGATTTCCATAATCTGACCGACTTTCAGATAGTCACGACCCATGCGGCTCATGTCCTTGATGCACAAATACTCCACATTCCCGGCTTCCACTTCTTTCATCATTGCTAAAAATCCGGGACGGTCAAAGCAAGTACCACTAATGCCATCGTCCGTGAAATGGACAATGTTTGTAAAGCCCTGCCGTGCGGCGAACTCCTCCAACATTGCCTTTTGATTGGATATGGAATTGCTCTCACGCTGTTGGTCATCATCTTTGCCAAAGTCATCACGGCTCAGTCGTTCGTACAGAGCTGTGATTTTCTCATTTTTTCTCATAACTTGCGCTCCTTTCTTCGGTTTTAGGTTGTGTGTTCTAAGAGACTTCCCAACCGCTTGATTAAGAAGTCTTTTAGAGCATACAACACCAGCAGCCAATTTGTACTTGCGGTATTGCTTCACCGCGAAATGCTCCGGCTCGCGTTCCTCCAATCGGTCAAATAGAAGATCCACGGGATTTTTATAATCCTCGTCGTCCTCGCGGGTATCGCTGGCATTTATCATGTCAAGCAGGGTGATGAAGTTCTTTTCTTCCTCCGGCGCTTCGTAGTGGATATAGCCGATCAGCGCCGTGTAATAAAGGCGCTCCGCTTTCACCCAAAAATCTTCGGTGCTTTGTGCGCCCTCGCCCTTGGTATTGACAATGATGGTGTTGACCAACTTCAAAATGTCTTTCTCCGTGCGCAAATACGCAAAGGGGTTGTAGTGCATACTCTTGGAAAAGTTGATAGTGTTGAGAACGGCAATGCGGTATTTTGCCCGCTGCAAAAGCTGTCCCACTTCGCAAATCAGGCTGCCTTTGGGGTCAGTAATGACATACGAACTGTGAAGCTGCATGATATTGGGCTTGCAGAAAAACCGTGTCTTTCCGCTGCCAGAGCCGCCGATGACAAGAATATTCTTGTTTCTTGCGTTCTTCGGGTCTTTGGGGCGGTTGGACATCATCAGCCGTTCCGTCTGCGTCAGCAGCACATTGTTGTCAAAGACGGGATCAATGAACGGCTTGATGTCTGCCGCTGTGCCCCAACGCGCCGTGCCGTACTCCATGCCCTTGCGGTATTTCTTGGCGTTCTTCTGCTTGGAGTAGACCACCAGCCGGATAATCACGGCTGCGGCAAGCCCAATCAGCAGATCGGTGGGATGGAAGCTGGGGGCGGCACTTGCAAAGGCTGCGGAGAAGCCCTGCCCGATATGTAGCAGCTTCCCGGACATATCCGCACCCTGCGCCAGCCGGAACGCCTGCCCGACCTTTCCAAACAGATAGGCAAAAGCAAGATATGGAAGATGGAGTATGATTTGCTTTTTGATTTCCGGCTTCATCGGTCGATCCCCCTGTCCATATTTTTCACCTTGTCCCGCTTGGCGGTCTGAGCGGCTTCGGCCTTCTTCTCGGCAAGGTCGCGCCGCACAGAGGGCTTGCGCTCCTTATCCAGTTTTTTCTTGGAAAACTCCCGAAACGCTGCCGTCAGCACGTCCGCGTCCCGTCCCTTGAAAAACACAAGGTATCGGTCATCTGCCTTTTTCAGTGCAAAATCAATGCCGTATTTCTTCGCCGTGCTTTCAAAGGCTTTGATATTCGCATCGGTGATTTCGATATTGGAAACGCCTGTGCCATGCCGCATAAGCTGTTTCAGCGTTTGCTTGCCGCGATGGGGCGTGTCCCTTGCCTTGCGGTAGAGCTGCAAGAGCTTCCGCAGCGCGGCTTGCAGCACCTTTCCGTCCAGCTTTGCCGTCTTGATTGCAAGGGCAATCGTCTTTCGGGTTACTTCTTCCTGCAACGGTCATCACTCCTTTCGATTTTTCTGCCGCAGTCAGGGCGGGCGCACCCGCCAGATCAGCCATATTCTCATAGGCTTTCGTCAGGCGAACAGGAATAGTCCGGGATGCCAGATTTCGGCTTTCCCCAATCAGGGCTTGCCATGTCGTGCGCGACAAGGGCGGTATAGTAGTTGTCGATGGTGGACGGAGCGTTGAACAGCACCGCCCGCAGATATTGCTTGATGTTGCGGATCTTCGTAGTGTTCTCCCGCATACAGTCCATGACAAACTCGATGTGGCTGCTGTTCAGCTTCAAGAATTTGCTCTTTACCAGCTCGGCAGGGTAATCGTCGCCAGCGATGCGGAGCGTCTTTCGCGCAGAGCAGACAGTTTCCAGCATAAGGTCTACGATCTCGTCCAAACGCTCTTTGTCCATTTTCGGGTTCTGCGTGAGCGTGTCATACTCGATATTCTCCATGATGATTTCACGGTAAATATCTACGGCACTCTGTTTGAACGCTTCCGTTCCTTTCCGTTCCGGCGCAGCCCCGCAAGGTGAGGGGTCAGGGGAAAGGATAGGAAAGGAATCGGTATTTGATAGATCCGTAATTGATTTTTCTTTCTTTGATAAGTTAGTTCTTGATCTATCTTTATTTAATTGCGTTGGATTTTCCGACGTCGGATTATCCGTTGTCGGATTTTCCAACATCGGTTTACCCGGTATTGGATTTTCCAACACCGGCTGCGGCTGCTCATAGATGGTGTATTCGATAGCAGTCATTTTGCCTTTTTCATCGCGTCCCTGCCGCCGCAGGATATATCCGGCTTTTTCAAGCTCCCATACAGCGGTGCGGATCGCGTCGATGCTCTCACGGTTGATATGGGACAGCCCCGCAAGGGTATAGTCCCAATCCTCCGGCAAGGACAGCATTTGCGATAACAGCCCCTTGGCTTTCAAGGTCAGCTCCTTGTTTCGCAGATGGTGGTTTGACATGACGGTGTACCCGCTGTTGCGCTCCACCCGAAATACTGCCATAGGTTATCAACTCCTTTCGCTCACTTCGCCGTGCCGCGCCGGAGGGCGGTCAGCTTGCCCGGCTCATACGGACATTCCGCGTACACACAGAACTGGTACTTCCAATGCGGACGGTAAAAGTGACAGGTATTGCAATCTTCACAGTCGGCACAGCCGCCGTTTTCGTAGCGGTCAAAGCCGGGCTTTCCCCGCATAAGCATTTCAAACGCACGGCTGCTGCCGTTCGTAAAGTACATTGTGGCTGCACCTCCTTTCAGATTTGGGCAGAAAAAACGCCGTAGACTTTTCTCAAAATCTACGGCGTGGGCGTATGCGAAAAGGGATGCTGCCTTGCGGTAACATCCCTTTTGACGCTTGGTTATTCAATTTTTGAGCTAACCTGTTTGCCCTCTGCCCTTAAAAGCGTTGATTTTACTGGGTTCCTGCTTGTTTTCCTATGTCAACGCTCTTAAAGGGGAAGGCTTTGTTTTAAGGAAATGTATTATTAAAGGATAATTATTATGCAAATTTATATAAATTCTATTTTTCTGTAGGAGTCGATAGCGCCCTGGTGTTTAACGCTTTCACCGCAGAATTTATTTGAAAACGCTATACAGCGTTCTAGCTGTGCATTGTCAAGGTCACAAAGACCTTCGGCGGTCACATTGAGAGTTTTTAGTGCATATAGGAACGAGCCTATAAATCCGTCCCCTGCACCTGTTGTGTCAACTGCTTTCACCTTTTCGCTCTCTGCAAATGCCTGAGCGTTATTGGTGAAAGCATATGCTCCCTCTGAGCCGCAGGTGTATATCACAAGCTTCACATTGCCTGTGAAAAGCTTTGGCAGAGCGGCTTTGATGTCGTTTTCACCTGTGATAAATCCAAGCTCTTCGTCTGATATCTTCACAATGTCAGCCATTGGTATAAACTCATTCACGGTATCATGCAGAGCTTTCTTGTCGTTCCAAAGAGGAAAACGCAGATTAGGGTCAAAGCTTATCATTGCGCCTTTTTGACGTGCATAGGCGATAGCCTTTTTGTGTGCGTCTTTCATCGGAAAATCTCCAAGGGAAACACTGCAAAAATGCAGTGCGTATGCGTCCTCAAACCATTCCTCTTTTACCTGCTCCGCTGAAAAAAGCATATCTGCGGAGGGCTTTCTGTAGAATGAGAACGTCCTGTTGCCGTCATTTTCAAGGCTCACAAAAGCCAAAGCTGTGTTCGCCTTGTCGGTGAAGCTCACAAGGGAAGTGTCGATTCCAGCCCTTGCAAGGTCGCCTGCTATCTTTCTTCCGAATGGGTCATCACCAAGCTGAGTGATAAATTTCGAGCTTCCACCAAGGATAGTGAACGCTCCGCAGACGTTTGCAGGCGCTCCGCCGCTTTTAGGGCTGAAAGCTGTTACTTCTTCAAAGGCACAGCCTGTCTGTGCAGGAATAAAATCTATCAGTGCTTCGCCAATGGCAATAAGTGTGTTTCCCATTGCAGTTCCCCCTCTCAGATGTCCCAGACCTGTGCCTCAAAGCCGTTTACTTTAAGCTTTACGCTGTCATTATCGGGATATATTCTTGTTGACATCACAGTTTCGCCGTCATTGATATATACCTCAATGCTTGACATATCTGCGATAACTCTTATGTTTCTCACGCTGTCTATCTCTGCGTTTCTTACCGTTCTGCCACAGCCGTATTTTTCATCGGTAAATCTCATTGAAAAAAGCTGCTTTTCTTTATCAAAGCTAAGTTCAAGCTTACCGTCAAATGATATGCTGAAGCTGTCCGCAGGCTCGCCGTCAAGCTCAAATGGCAGAGGATATTCTGCAGTTTGACCGCTGCTCTGACGGCGTGCGTTGCTTTTAAGCTCGTCAAATTCAGCTATAGGCTGCTGTCTGAGCTTGCCGTTGGGTGCAACAGTTACAACTCTCGGTATGGTAAGGCAGTGCTGCCAGCCAAGTTCAGTTGTGGCATTGCCGTAGACCTTGTTATCCATGCCAAGCCAGCCTATGAGTATCCTCCTGCCCTGTGGGTCAAGGAACGTCTGCGGTGCATAGAAATCAAAGCCCATGTCCCATTCGGTAAAGTCACCGAGAACGCTGTCCTCAAGCTTGCCCTGAACAGTGAAGTAGCCTGATTCGTTAAGGTTCTGCCACTTTGTTTCATAGTGAGGCATACCCTGCGGGCAGGTGCTTAAAAAGCCCTTGCCGTCTATCTCGAAATAGTCAGGGCATTCCCACATATAGCCGTAGCCCTCTTTGTATACCTTGCCGGCGTATTTCCAGTTTATAAGATCGTCAGATTGGTATACAAGCACACAGCCCTCGTCGTCAAGAGTTCTTGCACCGAGCACCATTTTCCATATGTCGCCCTCTTTCCACACCTTTGGATCTCTCACATGGCATGAGCAGAAATCAGGGTAGTCGCTGTTTCTGAGAAGTACCTGCTTTTCACTCATTTTGCTTCCGTCTGTGGTGGTGACGTGGATAACGTTCGCACCTCTGCCGGCTTTGACATAATCATAATCGCCTATCATCTTCACATTACCTGTGTAGAAAATATGCAAAACACCGTCATTTTCAATGGCGCTTCCTGAGTAAACACCGTGGCTGTCCTCAGGAATGTCAGGCATCATAACTGCTCTGTCATAAGTCATGTGCATAAGGTCGCTGCCGTGATAATGTCCCCAGCCTCTTGGCGTGTGACCGTCAGCGGCAATTGGGCTGTACTGAAAATAAACATGATATTCGCCCTTGTAAAAGCTCAGACCGTTCGGGTCATTGAGCCAGCCGTCTGGCGGTTCGATATGAAATCTCTGACGCCATTTTGCGTTCTTTATTCTTTCTCTGTTTTCCAGTTTTTCTTTGTTATCCATTTATATCCTCTCCTTTTAATGCGTTGACTATAATTATTGACGGTTTGTCTGTACTTTATGCGTTTACCTTTATTAGCTTATCTCCTATAGTCACTTCTGTGCCTTCTTCTGCAAGCTCCTCAACGGAGGCAAATTCGTCTGAATTGCCCACAAGAACAGGTGTGATAGTCTGATAGCCCTTACTCTTTATAAAGTCCATATCGAAAGTGATAAGCGTCTGTCCCTTTGTTACTCTGTCGCCCTCAGAAACGTAAGCCTTGAAGCCCTCGCCTTTAAGTTCAACTGTGTTTATTCCAACGTGGATAAGAAGTTCCTTGCCGTTGTCAAGTGTCAAACCAACTGCATGGAAAGTGTCAAAAAGCGTTTCGACCTTGCCGTCGTCAGGTGCAACGACCTTGCCCTCAGTAGGTTCTATTGCCGCACCAAGACCAAGTATGCCTTGTGCAAAGGTCTGGTCAGGAACGTTTTCAAGCTTTACAGCCTTGCCGCTAAGCGGAGCTGTGATAATGCCGTCATCTGCTACGTCTGCATTTTCAGCCTTTGTTTCGATAGCCTGTGCAGGCTGTTCAGCCTTTTCTGTCTTGTTTTCGGAAGGCTTGTTCTCATTTCTTATCTGCTCGTTGTTCGTGCCGAAAAGCCAAGTAAGAGTGAATGCAACGCCCATTGCTACAGCCATTGAGATTATATACTTCACTGGGTGGTTGAGTGTAAGAAGTATTGCAAATATTCCTGTTACACCTGTTGCAGTTGCGCCAAGGTGGAGGATAGAAGCGACCATTGCTCCGCAAGCGCCGCCGATAGAGCCGAATATGAAAGGCTTTACAAATCTAAGGTTTACACCGAATATTGCAGGCTCTGTGATGCCAAGCATACAAGACAGAGCAGATGGATAAGCCATTGATCTTATCTTATTGTTCTTGCTTCTTACTGCCACTGCAAGGCAGGCAGCTCCCTGAGCCATATTTGCGGCAGATGCCAGAGGCAGCCAATATGTCGCACCATATTTAGCAAGCTGACCAATGTCGATAACAGTGTACATATGATGTATACCGCCAACAACTGTTGTTGAATAGAAACCGCCCATTATGAACGAGCCAATGCCGAATGGGATAGTGATAAGCTTCTGAACGCCTGTGATAATGCCATTTTCAAGGGCAACGAATACAGGACCGATAAAGGTGTAAACGAGGAAAGCTGTTACTGTAAGGCTCACAAGAGGTGTAACGAAAAGGTCGACAATGTCAGGCACTTTCTTGTGAAGCTTTTTCTCCATAGTCGCAAGAATGAATGAAGCGATTATGATAGGAATTACATGACCCTGATAGCCTACCATGTGAACGTTGAACAGACCAAATATGGAGAAAGTCTGCTCATATCCGTTTGTGGAAACTGTCCATGCGTTTTGCAGGTCAGGGTGGATAAGGAACATTCCTATTACCGCACCAAGATAAGGGTTGCCACCGAACACCTTAGTTGCAGAATAGCCAATAAGTATCGGCAGGAATGTGAACGCTGCATTTGAAAGCAGTTTGAATATTGTGAAAACATATCCATTTGTGTCAAGGGAGATAAAGCCGTTTGAAGCCATGAAATTCAAAGCTTCCATTATTCCCATGATAAGACCGCCTGCAACGATAGCAGGGATTATAGGTACGAATACGTCGCCGAGAGTTTTGATAAGTCTTTTGAACCAGTTCTGCTTCTGAGCCACCTGAGCCTTGACTTCGTCCTTTGAAGAGGCTTCCACGCCTGCCTCTGCGATAAATTCGTCATAGACCTTGTTTACCGTTCCGGTGCCTATGATGATCTGAAGCTGTCCTGAAGCTTCAAAAACGCCCTTTACAACATCAATGTTCTCCAGGGTATCCTTTTGTATCTTTGAGTTGTCTGCGATTATAAGTCTTAATCTTGTGGCACAGTGTGCGGCACTGACCAGATTTTCCTTTCCGCCTATAGCAGAAAGTATCTCACGAGCTGAACTTCTGTGATCCATAATATCCCGTCCTTTGCTTGCTTTTTTATTATTTTGTCCGAACTATGTTATTTTATCAGTTTCATCATTTATGTGATACCGATTTCATTAACTATATTATAACCCATGACAGTGCATTTGTCTATTGACAAATAATATAAACTTACAAGGCGGTGTTACAAGGTTTCACACAGTTTCACATTTTTTCTCTGTGGACTCACGCTCTTCCAGCTCAAAATCGAGCGTCAGTGTCCTTGGTATAGAGCTTTCTCGTTTAAGTGAATTGAGCAGCATTTGTGCCGCTTCTATGCCTGCGGTGCGATAATGAAAATGCACAGAGGTCAGGGGAGTGGACGTGACATTACAAAGCTGAGAGTCGCCAATACCTGCTATCATTATATCCTCTGGTACTTTCAATCCCTGCTCACGGCAGGCAAGGAGCGCGCCTGCGGCAAGACTGTCGGTGGCACAGAAAATGTGGTCGTACCTTCTGCCGCTTCTCAGTAATGTCAAAGCCCTTTTGTAGCCTGAGTCCATTTTAAATTCAGCCGTCTGCATATCAGACTTTTCAATGTTGATGCCGTTGTCAGAAAGGGCGTGGAGAAACCCGTCTTTTCTTGCCTGACCTGCCGCCTTGTCCTGCTCGGTAACACCGATAAAAGCGGGCTTTTTGCAGCCTTTGTCAAGCATAAGCTTCTCTGCGGTATAGGCGGCTTTGTAATCGTCATGACAAACGCAGTTTGCACCCTTGTATTCCTGTCCCACAATTACCACCGGCACACGCATTTTTTTCAGCACAGCGTCATGGAGCGGAGTGAAAACAGAAGCCAAGAAGATAACTCCGTCAACACGATTGCTTCGGAAAAGCTCCAGATATTCCACTTCTTTCTTTGGGTCGTTGGCAGAGTTCACAAGCAAAAGCTGATAGCCCTGCTCACTGAGTACCTGACTTATTCCCTCTACCTCTCTTGCACAGCTCTCGCTTGAAAGCTTCGGTATAATAACTCCCACAAGCTTTGTCACCCTTGTTCTCACGTTCTGCGCCTGAACGCTTGGGGCATAGCCTGTGGCTTCTATGGCGGCTTCAATAAGCCTGCGCTTTTCTTCACTCACATAGCCGTCATTGAAATATCTGCTCACAGCAGATTTTGATACTCCTGCGGCTTTTGCAAATTCGGTAATGTTCATTGCTCGTCACTCCTTTTATTGTATTATACCACTGCACTATGAATTTTCAATATGGTTTCATATGAATATTTCATATATAATATGAAACTGTTTCAACTTAAAAAAACTGCCGCACCCAATCGGTACAGCAGTTATGAAAATCTATTTTACAATTGAATGAAGCCTCCATTTTCCACCCTTGTATCTTATAAGGCTCACCATGGCGGTCACAAACCACGTTGCAGCGGTGGTGTACCATATGCCCCAATAGCCTATGAAAGCTATCCTTGTAAAGATAAGTGAAAGACCTATCCTGCATATTACCTCCGCCATGCCGTTTACAAGGGCATAGTTTGTGTCGCCTGCGCCGTTTAAAAAGCCCCTTGTGGTGTGGATAATACCCAGCGACCAGTAGAAAAGTGAGGTTATGATAAGCGCTTTTGCCGATATGCTTATAACAGTCTTGCCCTTGACAAACCAAGATGTTATCGCTCCACCGAACAGTGTGAACAGCACAAGCACCACTGCCGAGAATATCACCGATATCTTTATCGCACAAGCAAGACCTTTCTGCGCACGTTTTTCTTTTCCTGCACCGATATTCTGTCCTGTGAATGTTGAAACCGCCGCATTAAGTGAAGAAAACGGCTGTTGAACGAACTGCTCGATACGCATTGAAACTGTGTATGCCGCCATGACCGTTTCGCCAAAGCCGTTTGTCACACGCTGGAGAGCCACCATTGATACCGAGATAAGTCCGTTTTGTATGGCGATAGGCACGCCTGTTTTCACACAGCGGCTCATCATGTCCTTGTCGGCGTGCAGATCGTCGGCAGTGAGCCTTATCTCTCCGCTCACTGCAAAGCAGTACACAATACAAGAAATGGCAGAAAGTGCCTGTGTAAGCACTGTCGCCCACGCCGCACCTGCTATGCCGAATTTGAATACCACCACAAAAAGCAGGTCAAGGAGGGCGTTTAGCAAACTTGCTGCACCTAAGAATATCAGCGGTGTTTTTGAGTCGCCCAAAGCCCTCATTATGGCGTTTATCCAGTTGTATGCTGCCACCGCTATCGTTCCGCCGCAGGCTATCTGCATATACGCCACAGAATCTCCGATGAGCTTGTCAGGAACTTTCAAAAGCTCCAGTATCGGTCTTGCGGCAGGCACGGATAAAAGGCTTATTACAATGCCGAATATAGCTGTAACAAGCGCTGAGTTGAATACTGCCGACCGCATGGCTTTTTTCTTGCCTGCACCGAAATACTGTGCGACAATTATTCCTGCACCCACCGACAGCCCTATGCAAAGGGTGTAAAAAAGATAAGTGATAGAGCCTGTAGCACCAACAGCGGCAAGGGCGTCATCGCCCAGATAACGCCCCACCACCATAGTGTCCACTATATTGTATGTCTGCTGCAAAAGATTTCCTGCAAGCAAGGGCAGTGAAAACATTATTATGTGTCGCATTTCACTGCCTTGTGTCATGTCTGTTGTTCTGCTTATTTTAGTCATTATTTTCCTTACGCTTCTTTCTTGCTATGCCATATATCACTGCACCGACTGCCGCAGCAGCGCAAACGCCTGCCCCAACAGCTATAGGAAGCTTGCTTTTGCCTGACTTAGTGCTTTCAGACTTCGCAGGCTTTTTCTTCTCGAATGGTATCTTTCCGCCTGTTACCTGCATAGCGTCAATTGTATATTTGCCTGATTTTATGGTTACCTTTGCGGTGTGAGCACCCTCAGACAAGCCTTCAAAATGGCATGATATCTCACGCTGACCTGTCCTTGAAACTGTCACGAGCTGTTCATCACCTCCGTCTATTGATACCCCGAGTATAGCGTTTTCTCTTGTTTCACCTGAAAGCGCAAAGCCTGTTCCCTCAAAGCTTACTGTGAAAGAGTCGCCCTCTGTGCCATCTGATATGGTTCGTTTGTAGTTTTTGAAGCTGCTCATAAGGTTGTGTTCCCAGTTGCCCTCAAAAGTGAAGCAAGAGTCTGTTTCGTCAAAGCGAGTTACATATGTGTCACTGCCCTCCACAGGTTCAGCAGAGAAGTTGTCAAAGCTGTTTTTGTTGTATGAGCTGAAAAGTGACGCTCTGCCTGCACCGATAAGAGATTCACCCTCGTTCACAGTGTATTCAGCCACCATGTTTCCGTCAATATATCCACGGATAACGTTGTTTACAGCCTCGACTTTAAGCTTGTGAGAAGCTGTGCCGTCAAAGCTGTCTATGCTTCCACTGCTAAGAGTGCCGTCATTTGCTTTAAGCTCCCAGCTTCCGTTCTCATAAAGCTTTATCCAATAGCCACTGTATGAATTGCAGCCAAGCGTGTATCTCAGACCAACGCCCACATAGTTTGATCCTGCGTCCTGCGAAGTCGCAAAAGCAGCGTCAACGTTCACAGAGTAGTTATACCACCTGTCGTCACCGAATGTAGTCACAGGTTCGGGGGTGTAGCCCCACTCGTTGGCTTTCATGTCAGCCGTTATCTGCTGAACTAGCATATTGCCCTTGTCGGTCTTTTCCACCTCGAAAGCACCGCCCTGATCTGTTGTGTATCTTGGCGCATTGCCCCTTGATGAAAGATAATTCTCAGGATAGCCTGTATACTCAAAATCGTCCGAATATGGAAGCTTCAAAACAGTGCGTTCGCTCTCGTCAGCGTTTTTGTATTCTGTGCGCTCAGGTGTAACAGTAGAAATTGTCACAATAGAATTTGGCTTCACTGTCACAGAGTATGTATAAGCTCCGCCGTTCTCTGTAGGGGTTATATCCTCAGTTTTCTTGAAATAATTCTCGTCATAGCTGTCGTCAATGCTGTCAGGACCTCTTGTTTCCCATACGCTCACGTTGCTTGACGCCTTGTCAAGTCCTGATACCTTGAGGTCATACTGTATAGGCTCGCTTGTAGTGTTTGTGATAACAGTGCTGTAATCGCCTGTTTCTGTATCGGTGGCGGTCATGTAGCTATAAACAGCGTCGACGATAGCGTGTCCGTCACCGCCTTTTTTGCCGTCGCTGTAACAGCCACTGTCAACGAAAGCCCAGCCTTTTTCAATGAACTGCGAAAAATGCAAAGACATATAAAAACCGCTGTCAAGCATATAATAACCGCTCCAAGGGTCGCAGGCTGAGATAAGCTGTTTCTGACAGTAGCAAGCGCCGTCATAGTATGCCGATACAGCAGGCTGATACTCATAAAGTATCATTTTGCCGTTTGGATACATTCCGATTATTCTGTTTGCAATATCAAGTGTGCCGTTTATGCCTGCCAGCCCTGAGCCGTCATATCTGTATGTACACTGCGCATATGCCATTGGCGAGCTTGCTTCGCTGAACCAAAGCTCTTTGTTTTCTTCATATGCAAGCTTCTGTGCGTTCTCGGTGGACTCACTTGTGTAATGGCTTCCCACCACGTCAACAACGTTCATAAGTTCGCTGTCCTCATACATTCTGTCAGCAAAGCCCCATGTGCAGACCTCTTCTCCACCGACTATCTTTATCTTTGAGTAGTCATAAGGGGTGCCTTTTTCACTTTTGAGATGTGAGGAAAGATATTTCACCCATTCAGGGTCAGCTCCACGCTCATTCTGCACAGCACTTACATAGTCAAATTCAAGTCCATATGTTTCATAAGCGGCGTCAAGGGTGTTTTTATACCATTTGTATCTTGCAGCATAAACGTCGGAAGCGTCAGATACCCACTTTGGTTCACTCCACCAAAGCATATCCAATGTGAGGTCAGGATTTATCTTCTTTGCGTCAGCGGCAAGCTGGTATGCCGCACCTCTTGTTACGTCAGCCTTTTCGTCCTCTGTTCTCATTACAGATGGTTCTGTGCCTGATGATGAGTTTATATCCGCACCCATTTCCAACTTAAGGTGAGTAATGCCGATACCCTCTTTGCCAAACATATATTCCATTATCTGCTCATATACATCTGGGTGTTCAGCCTTGTAATCCAACAGAAGCCTTGATGAGTTGTTTGCACTCACCATGCCTGCCCCTCTGTAGCGCATATTTTCTTTGAGCTGAGCCGTAGTTCCGTCAATAACTATCTCTCTTGTATTATTTGTATTGCTATCGTTCACCGTTGTTCCCTCCGCACTGCAATTGTAAGCGCCTGCGCTAGATATCATCATGACCAATGCTGACACCATTGACGCGCTCCTTTTTAGTATCGTCATAAGTTATCCTCCTTGCATAAAGCATGGCTTCTTGCTTTCTTATGACAATTATAAGCTTAAAGGAGTGTATGGTCAATCTGAAATATTTTGCATATTATTAAGATACGAACATTTTGCTTTGAAATATGCTAAGAAAATTCTAATAAAGCTTAAAATATTATTACAAACCTGTTCCTCTTGAACGACGGTATTCTCTTGGCGAAACGCCCTCCAGCTTTTTAAAAACGATGCTGAAATAGTTTCTGTCCTCATAGCCCACCTGCTTGCCTATGTCGCCTATGTCAGAGTTGGTGTTAAGAAGCAGAGATTTTGCCTGAGAGATACGTCGTTTTGCAATATATTCAAGGGGACGCATTGAAATTTCTGCTTTAAAAACACGGCAGAAATGTTGTACTGACACTCCCGAAAGTCCTGCAAGTGTTTCTGCGGTGATATCCTCCATGTATCGGCTGTCAATATACAAAAGCGCCTGCCTTGTAATGCTTCCCACGTTGTTTCGGCTGTCAGGGAAAAGCATTGCAGTCCTCATGGCGAGGATATATTCATACACAAGTGCGGATGTTTTTTCGCCACAATTCACAGGGTCGGCAGCGGCAACTAAAATTCGCTCAAAAAGCTGAGCAGGTTTTTGGGTGTTTATCTCAGGGGAGAATCTAAAGCTGTCAAAGCCAAGGTTTGCAAGCATTTGCCCCGCAAATTCACCACGGAAAACTATCCAGTTTGTTATCCAATTCCCATTTGCAGGATAATATTCATGTGGAACGCTAGGGGGCAGATAAAATGCTGAGCCTTTTGTCTGCACAAATTCTTCTCCCCCGACAATTAGTCTGCCCTCGCCCCCTGAGGTAAAAAGAAGCTGATGTGAAACAAGCCCTTTGTCCCTTGTGACGTGAAATTCAGGGTCGGAAATGCCTATTCCGGTGAGATAAAAGGGCAGGGAAGTCTGCCTGCCGATAACAGGATATATGACCTTTGTCACTGCCACACCTCCTTTTCAAAGTGTAGTTTCATGGTAAATTATATATCCACAAGTGCGATTTGTCAATAGTTCGGTGCTTGACTACGGGTAAACATTGTGCTAAACTTTTATACACAGCGTTTTTCGACACAGCGAACACCCGAAAGACAGATGAACATTTTGGATAAAAATCACGATAGAAAAGCATTCAAAGCCCTGATACAGACTGAAGGGTCAGCATTTTCGCTGACCCTTTTGCTTTGTCCTGCTATTTAATTCTCCGAAACATCAATAACAACGTATTCAGACTTGCAGCCTGTTTTGAATTTTATCGCCCAGTCTGAAATGCCTGATGTCACGATAAAGTTGGTGTCCTCACGCTTTTCATAGCCGTATGTGCGGTCATTGCCGCCGATGAGAGTGCCAAGGAAGTTTATTGGTATGAGCTGACCGCCGTGTGTGTGACCTGACAAAACAAGGTCTACCTTTGACGCCGCCTGAGCGTCATAATCACAAGGCTGGTGATCCATTACAACTGTGAACTTCGAGCTGTCAAGATCCTTTGTGAGCTCTTCCATAGATGCTCTGTGACCGCCCTTTTCCATTTCCTCAGACCTGTCCTGTCTGCCTATTATGTAGAAACGATCGTCGATAAGCACGGTGTCGTCCTGTAATACGTTGACATTGTTCTTTTCAAGCTCCGCAATAAGATCGTCACCGCTGTAGCCACGATACGAAGGGTCATAGTATCCCTTGTCATGGTTGCCAAATGAGAAATAAACGCCGTATTTTGTTTTCAGCTTGCCAAGAGCTTCACAGCACTGTATCATGTCCTCTTTTGATGTGTCATCATCAACAAAGTCGCCTGTTATAAGCACCACATCGGGGTCAAGCTTCTGTATCTCTTCCATGTACTTTGCGAAGCCGTCCCCATGGAATGTTGTGCCAACGTGAGAGTCTGCAAATTGAACTATCCTTATGTCACCTGACTTCTTATCAGTTTTCAGTGTGTAGTCAGTTTCCCACACATTGCTGCAAAGATACCAGCCCACCGCAAGATAAACCACCGTCAGCGGCACGGCGATAAAGCCTGCAAGGCATTTGCTTGCCTGTTTCTTTGATATCTTCTTTCCAATGAACACAAACAAGTCGCACAAAAGCCAGAATATAACAAGATGCAGCAAACAGATTATCGCATTTATCCAGTCCCATATAAGCCATATTATGCCGCCTGTGAGCACTATAAGACCTGCACTTATGGCGTATTTAAGTACCTTTTTATCCTTTGAAAGCTTTTTTATAAAGCCAAAAGCTGATATTCTTCTTGTGAGATAAATAAAGCCAGCCACAGAGCAGACCGCCACAAGAATAGCTATCATTAACCATAAAAACATATTTTGCCTCCTGTAAAATTGCTGTAATATCATTATAAGTAGCAAAGCGGACTAATTTCAACAAGTTTTTTTTAACATTTCTTTACCTCTGTTAACATTTGTACCTATGTGCTGTTGAAAAAAGCGACAATAAGTTGTATAATTATCATATAGCAGAATGGAGGAAAGCAATATGTACGAAATGAAACGCACTGTAAATTGCAGCCAGATAGGTTCGCATGGCATAATAAGAAATAGCTGCCTTGTTGATCTTTTGCAGGATTGCTCTGTTATCCACCTTGACACTCACCCTGTTATGTCGCCTTTTTTTGAGAAAGAAAACTGCGTGATGTTTCTTGTGTCAAGACAGCTTGATATAGTCCGCAGACCTGAGCAAAACGAAAAGCTCACCGTCAAAACATGGACATATGAGCTAAAAAGAATGTATGGCTACAGAAATACAGTTATATATGACGAAAACGGTGATATCTGCGTGAAGTCTATAGCTTCTGGCGCTTTCATGGACAAGACCTCTCAGCGGCCTATAAAAGTTCCACAGGAGCTTGTTGATAGGGTGAAGCTCTATCCAAAGCTTGATATGGAGTATCTTCCAAGAAAGATAGCCCTACCTGATACTGAGCCACAGGTGTATGAGGATATCCCGGTGCTGAAATGCTATATCGACATGAACGAACACGTCAACAATGCGAGATATCTTGACATAACAGACGAGTTTGTGGAAAACGAGTCTGCTGTGAAGCGTATCCGTGTGGAATATAAAAATCCCTTGAAGCGTGGTAAAGCCATAAAGGCTCTTGTTTATACCGATGTGGGCAGAAAATTTGTGGAGCTTTGCGATGAAAATAATAAGCCATATTGCATTACTGAGTATGATTATAGGTCATAATGCACAAATCGAAGCTCGGAATAAGCTGGCTTTGTTGTATAAAACATAGAAAGCATATTAATCCTATTGACATAGTAGGAATAAAGTGATATAGTATAACCATAGCAAACATAAGCGGTACAGAAAACCGCATAAAATAATTTTCATATCGGAGGTAGATTAAAATGTCAAAGATCTATAAGGGCGTTTCGGAGCTTATCGGAAAAACTCCAATAATCGAAGCAGTTAATTTTGAAAAGGCAGTAGAGGCTGACGCAACTATCCTTGCAAAGCTTGAATATTTCAACCCGGCAGGAAGCGTTAAGGACAGAGTTGCACTTGCAATGATCGAGGAAGCTGAGAAGAAGGGCGTTCTCAAGAAAGGCGCAACTATTATAGAGCCTACATCAGGAAACACAGGTATCGGTCTTGCGGCTGTGGGCGTATCAAAGGGCTACAAGGTAATTCTTACAATGCCTGAAACAATGAGTATCGAAAGAAGAAATCTTCTTAAGGCATATGGCGCACAGATAGTTCTCACAGAAGGCGCAAAGGGCATGACAGGTGCTATCAAGAAGGCTGACGAGCTTAAGGGCGAGATCGAGAACTCAGTTATCCTCGGTCAGTTCGTAAACCCAGCAAACCCAGCCGCTCACTTTGCAACAACAGGTCCTGAGATCTGGGAAGATACAGACGGTAAGGTAGATATCTTTATCGCAGGCGTTGGCACAGGCGGAACAGTAACAGGTGTTGGTCAGTATCTCAAATCAAAGAACCCTGACGTTAAGATAGTAGCAGTAGAGCCTGCAACTTCACCTGTTCTTTCACAGGGCAAATCAGGTCCACACAAAATTCAGGGTATCGGCGCAGGCTTCGTTCCTGATGTCCTCGATACAAAGGTTTATGACGAGATCCTCCCTATCGAGAATGAGGACGCTTTCAAGACAGGCAACAAGTTCGCTAAAACAGAGGGTATCCTTGTTGGTATTTCATCAGGTGCAGCGCTTAAAGCCGCTGAGATACTTTCAAAGAGACCTGAGAACAAGGGCAAGACTATCGTTGCACTTCTCCCTGATACAGGTGAGAGATATCTTTCAACAGCACTTTTCGAGAACTAATTTCTCAAACATACAAAATCGGAAAAGGGCAGACAGTCAGGCAAGCTGACGTGTGACCCAATGAACAAGCTTTCTTCGATCAAATCCGATATAAAAAGCCGCAGGGTATACAGTTTTTACGCTGTATGCCCTGCGGCTTTTATTAAGGCAACACCGCACAAATCCCACCTGACGGCGTGCAATCTTTGTGCGGTATTGCCTTAAAGAATCCCCTTATAGGCTTTAACCCATTATGTTATTATCAGAATAATCAGGCTCATACTCATAATCTATTCCGAGAGCATCTGAGAAAGCCTTTGAAAGCTTGTCGTAATCAATGCCGAGTGCATTGTCTGTGTCATAAGAATTATCCGAATCGTCATCATCTGCCGAGTTTAAAGAAATTCCAAAGCAAACCTTGTCCCCTGCGTCAATAACAGGTGTGGAAGAGACGTTGTAATCGTCAATGTAAAAGTTTGATATTATGTTTGTGACCTGCTCCGCAACAGCAGTGCTGCCTGCCCCCTCCGGAACGTCCAGTGACATATATATAGTTTTTCCTTTATCTGACATTGCTTCCTTTATGCGCTCAGGTATATCATAAACGCTGTCAAGCTTCTTGGCATTCTTGCATATGTAGCAATCGTTAGTGGCAGTGCATTCAGGGAAGTCCTCTTTGTTCCAAGGATAGGAGCCGTCGTCCTTTGCAGTGTCAGGTACGTTGAAATATGCGTAGTCTGGAGCTTCGTTGCCACCATCAAATGTCACATCAAGGTGATACCATTTGCCATCTATCTTCACAACGTTCCAAGCGTGTTCGCCGTTTTCTGTTGAGTGTATTATCTTGCTGTCGATACCTAGGACATCAAAAAACAGCTTTATTGTTGTTGCGTTTCCCACACAGATAGTAGAGTGGTCATGGAAAAATCCGTAAGGATTGTATGACTCGTCATCTTCACTGTCATCAGATATCGCCACAAGAGAATCGTCATTAAAGTGGGTCTGAGAGAACACATAATCATAAACAGCCTTTTTCTTGTCATATTCGCTCATGCCGTCTTTGATTATCTCGCCCACAGCCTTTTTTAGCTCTTTGAGTATGTATTTGTTCTTGTCGTCAGTGAGCTTTGAATCATCACCCGACTTGTAAGCTTCAACCACTGCCGTATCATCATAGATAGGGTGTATCTCACCGTTTACGTTGCCGTCACCGTCTGCGGGATCAAATATATCCTCCCCCAGAATGTTAGAAAGCGTGTTTTCCAGCTTTTCAAGCTTGTCGTTAAGCTCTTTTATCTTCTCGCTGTCGCTGCTTTCTGATTGTGATGATGTGCTTTTAGCAATTTTAGTATCAGAACTGCTTTTATCTTTTGCACAGCCTGTCATACCCGCTGTAAGGCAGGTCAGACAAAGTGCGAGGGTAAGTATTTTTTTCGCTGTTGTCATTTTCTTTCCTCCGTCTTTTAATTTATCATGTCTGTTATCTCGTCAGATATCTCGTCAGCATTGTCAGAGATAACAAGCACCCAGTAATCTCCAGCCTGAAATATCTTTGCCGCCTGTATTTTCTTTGTTTCTTCAGGCTTGTAGTTTTCATATTGATTAAGTCTGTAGCTCAGCCTGTCTGCAAGCTGGCTTTTTGCACTGCTTCCGTCAGCCATTTTGAGCATTGATATCTCGTCAGCATAATTGCCGTCAGAGGAGTAAAGTATTCCTCCGTCGCTGAGCTTGTCAGCTTCTATACCATAAAGCTTTTCGGTATTCTTTGTGAAGCTGTCCTCACCGTAAAAAGTCGAAGCGTCCATGTGGTCGCCCTCTATTGCCGAAAGGATATCCTTTGCAGTTTTACCGCTGTCTGCCGTAGATGTAACAGCACTTTCGGAGGCCTCAGACGAAATGGTGTTGTCTGCTCCGCATGATGTCATTGAAAGCGTGGTAAGAACTGTAAGTGCAGATGTTATCACGCAAAGTACTCTAAGAAACATATCTTTCCCCTTTCTCTGTCAGCCTTTCCTGACGACTTAAATTATAACACTTTTGCAAGCTGTTTTCAATGAATTTAAGAAATTCATAAGAAAAAATACCATAAAAATATCCGTCCTGTAAAAAGACGGATATTTTACTATGTTATTACCAAGGCTTAACAGTGCCAACTATCTCAGAGATGTTGTTAATGCCGTTGTCTTCGCAGAATTTCTGCATACCCTCGGCTATCTTCACAGGTACATAAGGGTCAGCAAATATTGCCGCACCTACCTGAACAGCACCTGCGCCTGCCATCATCATTTCAATGGCGTCTTCCCATGTGGCGATACCGCCCATGCCCATAACAGGTATTTTAACAGCGTTTGCCACCTGCCATACCATTCTTACGGCAACAGGGAATACCGCAGGACCAGAAAGTCCGCCCACGTTGTTTTTCAGTATCGGACGGCGTGTCTTTATGTCGATACGCATACCAAGAAGTGTGTTTATCAGCGAAACAGCGTCAGCGCCGTTTGCTTCAACAGACTTTGCAATGTCCACAATGCTTGTAACGTTCGGTGAAAGCTTTACCATAAGAGGCTTTTCCGTAACGTCCTTAACAGCCTTTGTGACCGCACCTGCAACGTTGCAGTCAGTGCCGAAAGCCGCTCCGCCCTGTTTTACGTTCGGGCAGGATATGTTAAGCTCTATCATGTCAACAGCGGTGCCGTTGAGCTTTTCTGCAAGCTCTGCACATTCTTCGATAGTTGAACCTGCTATGTTGGCTATTATCCTTGTGTCCTTTGTTACAAGGTTTGGAAGCTCGTAGTTTATGAACTTGTCAACGCCGCCGTTTTGAAGTCCAACAGAATTGAGCATACCGCTTGGAGTTTCCGCAACTCTCGGACTGGGGTTGCCCTCACGGCGGTGAAGCGTAGTGCCTTTTACGGATATTCCGCCCAGCTTTGAAAGGGGATAGAACTGCTCGTATTCTCTGCCGTAGCCGAATGTTCCGCTTGCAGGGATAACAGGGTTTTTGAACTCAACTCCGCAGAAATTCACATTTATCCTATTCATCAAACACTACCTCCTCGCTGTCGAATACAGGACCGTCCTTGCAAACGTGAGAATTGAACTCCTGCCCGTCCTTGACAGTGCGGCATACGCATACAAGACACGCACCCACGCCGCAAGCCATTCTCTGCTCAAGAGATACCTGACAGTAAATGCCGTTTTCCTCACATATTTTTGTGATATTTTTCAGCATTATCATTGGACCGCAGGCATAAACGATATCAGGCTTTTCGCTTTTAAGCACGTCAAGAAGCGCGTCAGTAACAAAGCCCTTTCTTCCTGCCGAGCCGTCGTCAGTGCAAAGCTGAACGTCACAGCCCATAGCCTTGAAGTCCTCCTGCAAAATAACAGCCGCAGCGTTTCTGAAACCGCTTATAACAGTGGCGTTCTCGCCGTATTCCTTTGCAATGCCCACCATTGGAGGTGTGCCTATGCCGCCGCCGATACAGACAGCTTTCTTGCCCTTTTCAAGCACCTTGAAGCCGTTACCCAGCGGTGCGATAATGTCAACAAGGTCGCCCTTGTTAAGCTCGCTTATCTTGTCAGTGCCGTGACCTCTTACCTCAAAAACAAGGCGGATAGTACCCTTGTCCTTGTTGATATCGCAAATAGAGATAGGTCTGCGGAGGAAAAAGCCCTCTGCCTGCACCTGTGCAAACTGTCCTGCCTTTGCCGCCTTTGCAATGTGCGGACAGTATATCTCAATGTCAAAAATTCCTTTTGCAAGGGTCTTTTTTGAAACTATTGGGTATTTACCCTGCTTGTACATTAAAAATCCTCCCTGTACTTAGTTCTTTACCTCATTCGGAGCGTTCACCGCATCAAAAACGAGAGTGACCGAGCTGTCATTATCAGTATAAGTAAGCTTTAGCGTGTAAGAGTCAGCAAAATAGCCTATCTTCTGCTTTTTGGACATATTCTCCCAACCGGCAGGCGGCGCAAAATCCACTCCGCTGTCGTCAATAAAGATAAGATCAAGATCGTCGCTGTCCATTTCGATAGTGCCTTTTAAGCAGGGATTGCCTGCTTCTGCGTCATACATGAGATAGTTGCCGTCTGAACGGATAATAAGGCTGAGATAGCCCGAATAAAGCTCGCTGTTGTCAAGGGGCGTTTCACGGCATTTCCACTCACCTACGATACATCTTGGGAAATCGCTTTGCTCCTGCTGACTTTCTGTCAAAGAGCTTGTATCCTCGTTCTTTGCGCAGGAGCATAAAAGCAATGCTCCCACCGTCGCTGTAAACAATATAACGCCCTTTGCTGTCATACTCAGTCACTCCTTTAGTGTTTATTCAAGTGTGATCTTTGGCAGATATGAGATTATATCCTCTTTCATTCTGATAACTTCACGTCTTGCAGCCTTTGCAAAATCATGCTCGTCACAGTTATCCTCTTTCTTGTATGCACACATTACGCCACGGGAGGAGTTTACGATAGCGCCAAGTCCGTGATCGTCAAATGCCTTTGATACGCCCTCAGCACCGCCGCCCTGTGCACCGTAGCCCGGTACAAGGAAGAATGTGTGCGGCAGAGCCTTTCTCATTTCAGCAAGCTGCTCAGGATAAGTCGCACCCACAACTGCGCCAACACCGCTGTAGCCATACTTGCCCATAACGTCCTTGCCCCACAGTTCGCACATTGAGCCCATTGTGGCATAAACTGTCTTGTTGCCGATCATAAGATCCTGAAGCTCACCGCTTGACTTGTTTGATGTCTTTACAAGAACGAAAATGCCCTTGTCATATTTTCTGCACTGGTCAAGAAGCGGGTTGATTCCGTCTGAGCCGAGATAGCCGTTTACAGTGAGAGCGTCTGCACCGAAAGCTTCCACAAGCTCACCGCCAACGTCAGTAAGACCAAGATGTGCGGTTGCATAAGCTTCCATAGTTGCGCCAATATCGTTTCTCTTGCCGTCTGTCATGACGAACATTCCTTTTTCCTTTGCATACTGTATAGTCTTGTAAAGGGTCTTTACACCCTCGTAGCCATACATTTCATAGTATGCAGCCTGTGGCTTGATAGCAGGGCAGATATCGTGTATCTCGTCGATTATAGTCTTGTTGAACTCCCATATAGCCTTAGCCGCACCCTTGAGCGTCTTGCCGTATTTCTTGAACTTCTTTTCCTTGATGTATTCAGGAACATAGTCAAGCTTTGGGTCAAGTCCCACTACTGACGGGTTCTGTGTCTTTACGATATTTTCAATAAGTCTGTCAAATGCCATTTTTATCTTCCTTTCGGATATTTTTATATTAAAGCTCAAAAACGAGCTTTCCTCTGCATATTGTGTACATTACCTTGCCTTTGAGCCTTGTGCCTTTGAACACGCTGTTTTTGCTCTTTGAATTAAGCTCCGCAGGGATAACTTCCCATTCATAGTCAGGGTCAAAGATACAAAGATCGCATCTTTCGCCCACTGCTATCTTGATAGGCTCAAGTCCCATTATCTTTCTCGGATTTACCGACATTATCTCTGCTATCTTGTCAAGACCGCACTTGCCGCTGTGGTAAAGTTTTGTGAGCGTTGCCGCAAGGGAAGTTTCAAGTCCAACGACGCCGTTTGGGGCTTTCTCAAAGTCAGCCTTTTCCTCTGCGGAGTGTGGAGCGTGGTCGGTGATGATGCAGTCGATAGTGCCGTCAAGAACAGCTTCCTCAACAGCCGCCCTGTCCTCCTCAGTTCTAAGCGGCGGCGACATTCTGAAATCTGCGTCACGGGCTAAAAGCTTTTCGTCTGTGAATGTGAAATAGTGCGGCGCAGTTTCACAGGTGACCTTAACGCCGTTCTTTTTCGCCGCTCTTATGATGTTCACAGAGCCTTTGGTGGAAACGTGGCATATGTGAACTCTCGCATTACAGCTCATTGCAAGGCATATCTCACGGGCTGTGATATAGTCCTCAGAGGCTCTGTCCATGCCCTTTACTCCAAGCTTTTCGGATATCTCGCCCTTGTTGATGATACCACCGTTTATTATCTTCAAGTCCTCGCAGTGAGAAGTCACGATAAGACCGTTCTCGTTAGTCTTTTCGATAGCCTGACGCATAAGCTCAGCGTTCTCAACAGGTCTGCCGTCATCTGAAATGGCGGTAACTCCTGCGGCTTTGAGTGCGTCATAGTCGCAAAGCTCCTGACCTTTCATGCCCTTTGTAACGCAGGCGATAGGGAAAACGTCGATACCTGTTTTCTTTGCCTTTTCAAAAACGTATTTCACGCCCTCAGGGGAGTCGATAGGCGGTTTTGTGTTCGGCATACAAGCGACGCCCGTGAAACCGCCAGCCTTTGCGGCGTTCGCACCTGTGATGATGTCCTCCTTGTAGGTAAGACCTGGGTCACGAAAGTGAACGTGCATATCGAAAAGCCCAGGCAATGCACAAAGTTTGCCCTTTGCGTCGATAACTCTCTGAGCATGCTCGTCAGTTTTTCCAAGGCTGACTATCTTTCCTCCGTCAATGCCTATGTCCGTTATACCGTCAAGCCCTGTCTGCGGGTCGCAGGCACGGATATTTTTGATCAGTAGCTCCATTTTTACTCCTTTTTTTTATCTTAATCAAGTCTTTACTGCACAAAAGCTGCGGCTAAACATATCGTTCAGCCGTAGCCCTTGAAAATTCGTTATTTGCCGTCGTAGAACGAGCCTTCGGAGTCTTTTCTCTCGCATGAGTAAACTCCGTCAGAGTTCTGGAAAATGAACTTGCAGGTAGCGACCTTGTCGCCCTCGTCCTCAGACGGTACAGAAAGGTTTTTGTAGGAAATAGTCGAGAAGAACTTCATTCTCAGACCGATGTCAACAGTTGTATCTCTGTCAGACGGATTTACAAGAAGCTGTATCTTTCCGCTTCCCCCGTCCTCCTGAATTTTAAACCAGCCCTTTGCGATAACTGATTTGTTATCAGTGTGAGTGATAGTGAAATCACCCTCGTCAGAGAACTCAAAAGTGATGTTTGCGTCCTTATCTGTCCATGTTCCAGAGATAAGCTCTCTTGAATCGCCTGATCTTGACGGCTGATTGAATACATATGTACAGATGAAAACACCTACTACTACAAGAACTACAAAGAGTATTCCAAGCAAGCCTGAAATGAATTTTTTCATATTATTCCGCCTTTCTCCCTTATTATTTTGTATCGGATATTAGTCCTTTATCTGAAGTATAGCACCTCTGTTTGCAGAAGTTACAAGTGAAGCGTATCTTGCAAGATAGCCTGTTGTTACCTTTGGCTGTCTTGGCTTCCAGTTCTTTCTTCTTTCAGCAAGCTCTTCGTCAGATACTTTAAGTGTGATAGAGCAGTTGTCGATATCTATTGCTATCATATCTCCTTCTTCAACAAGTGCGATAGGACCGCCTACGGCTGCCTCAGGTGAAACGTGACCGATAGAAGCACCTCTTGAAGCACCGCTGAAACGTCCGTCAGTGATAAGTGCAACAGTTGAGCCAAGACCCATGCCTGCGATAGCAGATGTAGGATTGAGCATTTCTCTCATTCCAGGACCGCCCTTTGGTCCCTCGTAACGGATAACTACAACGTCGCCCTCAACTATCTTGCCGCCTCTGATAGCAGCGATAGCGTCCTCCTCGCAGTCGAATACTCTTGCAGGACCTTCGTGGGCAAGCATTTCAGGTGCAACAGCTGAACGCTTAACAACGCAGGTGTCAGGAGCAAGATTTCCTCTGAGAACTGCGATTCCGCCTGTCTGTGAGTATGGATTGTCTATTGGTCTGATAAGTTCAGGGTTCTTGTTTACAACGCCGCTGATGTTCTCGCCTACTGTCTTGCCTGTGCAGGTCATGCAGTCAGTGTTGATAAGGTTTTTCTTGTTAAGCTCACTGAGAACTGCATAAACTCCGCCTGCTTCGTTGAGGTCTTCCATGTATGTGTGACCGGCAGGAGCAAGGTGACAGAGGTTTGGCGTTCTCTTTGATATCTCGTTTACAAAGTCAAGGTCAAGCTCTACTCCGCACTCGTGAGCGATAGCAGGGAGGTGAAGCATTGAGTTTGTTGAACAGCCAAGCGCCATATCAGCTGTGATAGCGTTGATGAAAGCGTCCTTTGTCATGATATCTCTTGGTCTGATGTTCTTCTTGTAAAGCTCCATTACCTGCATACCTGCGTGTTTTGCAAGCTTGAGTCTTTCAGAATATACAGCAGGGATAGTGCCGTTTCCTCTAAGACCCATGCCAAGAACTTCTGTAAGGCAGTTCATAGAGTTTGCAGTGTACATACCTGAACAGCTTCCGCAAGTCGGACAGGCTTTGTTCTCAAATTCCTCAACGTCATCAAGAGTGAACTTGCCTGCGTTGTAAGTACCAACAGCCTCGAACATACTTGAAAGGGAAGTCTTTTTGCCCTTAACGTGACCAGCCAGCATTGGACCGCCTGATACGAAAATAGTAGGAACGTTTACTCTTGCGGCTGCCATGAGCAGACCAGGAACGTTCTTGTCGCAGTTTGGTATCATAACAAGAGCGTCAAAGTGATGAGCCAAAGCCATGCACTCTGTTGAGTCTGCGATAAGGTCACGGGTAACGAGAGAATATTTCATTCCCATGTGACCCATAGCGATACCGTCGCAAACAGCGATAGCAGGGAATACAACAGGTGTTCCGCCTGCCATTGCAACGCCCATTTTAACAGCTTCAACTATCTTGTCAATGTTCATGTGACCAGGAACTATCTCATTATATGAAGATACGATACCAACGAGAGGTCTGTCCATTTCTTCCTTTGTCATGCCAAGAGCATTGAAAAGTGATCTCTGTGGAGCTTTGTCTACTCCGTCACAAAAATAATTACACGCCATTTTTTATTACCTCTTTTGAAAAATATATTACTGAGAGCGGTATTATTCTCCGTCCTCATTCTCTTTTGTTTCAGCCTCGTCTGAGCTTTCCTCTGTCTTTGCAGGGTGCAGACGCTTTCTTACACCGTATGCAGAGCAGTATTCGCAAACGATATCCAGCACTGAGAATATGATAAGCATAAAATTCATTGAGAAGATACCTGTCACAAGCACGAATGCCGCAGGGATAATGAAAAGCGGGATCCCAGTGCCGTAAATATCTTCAAAATGATTGCCTTTTTTATACTGCCTTATCCAAAGCACCCAATAAAGTGCGATAACGAGCAGTGCAACAACAGCCAATATTATGAAAAGCAGCTTGCTTGAAAAGCCTATCTCGTAATCTCCGATAGCAAGGCACATATAGCCTATGCAGCCAAATCTGCCCACACACTTTGCAATGAAAACGATAATGTTCTCGTCCTCAAGCTCAGGCTTGTCGGCAGGGGTCTTGAAACAGGCTGCTATCACAGGTATCAGCAAAAGCAAAGTAGGTATAATCCTATATTGAACTTCATTTTGTTTTGTCCTCCTTAGCGGAATGGTCTGTGCTCCACTTCTAATACTTCTCTCTTCATTGTGCGGACAGCCTCATCAACAGCCGCCATAAGCTTTTTCTCAAGTGGAGTGCCCACAACATTATGAGTGTAGCTTACGGTGAAACAGGTCTTGAAGTCAGGCATATAGTCGTAAAGCGGACAATAATAGAAATATTCAATCTTACCTCTGTTTTCGACTTTTGCCTTGAAGCGTGCTCTTGGACCCATGTCATTGACAGGCAGGAACATCATTGCATTTTCAGGTACGCCGCCCTTATCAAATTTCTCTGCCATGTTATAGATTATTTCGTCATCTACATCTAAAACTCTAAAAAGCGGAGTATTTGAGTCAGAGTAATCTGCATCATAATCATCATCAATGGTCGGAAGATATGACGCCAGATAGTGTACATCTCCGGCCGTTTCAAGAAAATCTCCGCTCAGGTTGAATGTTACCTTCACTCTTATCTCAGCGTTTTCACCGTCAAAAACCTCAAATTCTATTTTCCTTGACGGCTTTGCAGGAATGCTCGCTGTGTCAAGAACTTCCTGCGGTGTGGTATATGTCGGTCTTGTATAAGCACAATTGCTTCTCTTGCTTGAACTTGTGCTTGAAGTGGCAGTGCTTGGTTTGCTTGAAGTTGTGGTGCTTGAAGAGCCGTTTATAGCCTCGTTTTTCTTGTCCATAGCCTGATTGAACAGGTCTTTAAGCCCTGTCGGGCCGTTGCCGCTTTTTGCCGCAGCGTTGTCGATAGCGTCTACAGCACCTTTTAATATCTTGTCGAAAAGTCCCATTTTGAATTCCCCTTTATATCTTTATTACTTTTTGTGTGAAAGTCCAAGGAATGCCGCACCTATAATGCCTGCGTCATTTCCAAGCTTTGCAATAACTATCTCAGTGTTCTTTGCTGAATTCTTTGTGTAAATTTCCTTAGCCACAAGCTCTTTCAGCGGCAAAAGCAGAGGGTCGCCCTCGTTGCATACGCCGCCGCCGATACAGAGAATATCAGGCTGGAAGATGTTTATTGTGTTTGTGATTCCGCAGGCAAGATACTTTATGTATTTGTCAACAACTTCCTTGCCTGCCTTATCGCCTGCTCTCATGGCGTTGAACGCAGTTCTTGCAGATACCTTGCCGTCCTCTTCGTTCATTTTCCACATGATAGAGTCTTTGTCCTCGAACATAGCCTCTTTTGTCATTCTTACAAGACCTGTTGCAGAAGAGAATACCTCAAAGCAGCCGTGTCTGCCGCAAGTACACTGCGGACCATTAGGGTCGATAACAGTGTGACCTATCTCAGCACCGGCAAAGTTGAAGCCTGAATATATCTTTCCGTTAATGATTATTCCTCCGCCAACGCCTGTGCCGAGAGTGATGCAAACAGCGTCGTTCGCACCCTTTGCTGCACCTGCAACATACTCGCCGTATGCCGCAGCGTTAGCGTCATTTTCAACATAGCAAGGCTTGTCGATAAACTTCTTCATAAGGTCAACAACGTGGAAGTTAAGGAAACCAAGGTTGTTTGAATACTCAATAACGCCAGTGTCAGAATTTGCAGTGCCAGGTGTGCCGATACCTACAGACTCTATCTGCTCTATCTCCAGCCCTGCGTTCTTTACAGCTTCCAAAGCGACCTTAGCCATATCCTCGCAGATCTCCTCCGCAGGTCTCGGCAGATTGGTCTTGCAGGTAGCCTTTGCGATTATCTCAAATTCTTCATTTACAACACCTGCTTTGATGTTAGTGCCGCCAAGATCAATACCAATGTAATACTTCATAATAATTTCTCCCTTTTATTTTCTGAGCTTACTGAGCGTTATCGCTCTCAGTGTCATCGTCATATTCGTGAAAGTTTATCTCTTCCTTTTCCTCTTTTGGCTTTTGGGCTTCAGCCTTTTTTGCTATGGCGTCATATACCAGAAGATACACAAGCTCCAGCACTACAAAGCTGATAAGACCTATCCAAAATGAGCTTGCCACAAATCCGATAATAAAAGCGATCACAAGTGCGCCAAGCTCACCTATCTCTTTTTTTAGGTCAAGTTTAAGCATTTATCTCACCTTAGTCTATCTTTGTAAGCACGAATGTGCATTTGCCCTCAACAGTATACTTGCCTGTGCCTGCTGAAATGAATACACTTTCGCCCTTCTTTGCAGAAACAGTTTCGCCACCGCTGATAACAGGCTCGCCCTCGAGAACGAGAATACTGTTGAAACTGTTTTCGTCAGCGTCAAGCTCAGCCTTTGTTTCAACGTTCACTCTGTATGTTGTGAAGTATTCGCATTTTGAAAGAAGCTTTATGTCATAGCCGTCCTTCTTCTCGACAGGTGTCTCAGGATACTGCTCAGCAGGAGCAAGCTTTGTTACGTCAAGAGCCTTGTTAACGTGAAGCTCTCTAGGCTTGCCGTCATTGCCAACTCTGCCATAGTCATAAATTCTGTATGTAGTGTTTGAGTTCTGCTGTATCTCAGCAATAAGGATACCCTTGCCGATAGCGTGAAGCGTGCCGGACTTGATGAAGAAAACGTCGCCCTTCTTAACAGGTACAGCGTTTGTTACTTCAAGAAGCGTGTTGTCAGCGATCCTTCTTGCAAATTCTTCCTTTGTTATCTCATGCTTGAAACCATAGAGAAGAGTTGCACCCTCGTCACAGTCAACAACATACCACATTTCTGTCTTGCCATATTCGCCTTCAACTCTCATTGCATAATCGTTGTCAGGGTGTACCTGTACAGAAAGATTGTCCTTAGCGTCAATGAGCTTAATAAGGATAGGGAAGTTCTCAAATCTTTCGCAGTTCTTGCCAAGAACGCCCTTGCCTGCCTTTTCGATATACTCATTGAGTGTCAGACCCTTGTATTCACCGTTAGCCACAACGCTTGGACCGTCCTTATGACAAGAAAGCTCCCAGCTCTCTGCGACCTTATCATAATCGCACTTTTTGCCGTACTCATCTCTAAGTCTGGTACCGCCCCAGATGTAGTCCTTAAATGCTGGATCAAGTTTAAATATTGACATTTTATATAGCCTCCAATTATTAAATATACCTCTTAATATAATACCATAACTCCGTCTATAAGTCAATATTTCTGGTATAAAAAAAGCAGGAGAACGAACTGCTCGTCCTCCTGCTGATAGCGTTATTTTTATTTCTTCTCGTCCTCACCATTCTTAGGCTCGTCAAAAAGGTTTTTCTTGTCTACAAACTTGCCGGTGCTTACGTCAAAGGCTTCGCTTGACTTCTTGTTCATGATTATCACAATTACCACAACTGCGATAGCAATTCCTGCAATGACCGCAATAACTATGATAATAGGGTTTGTTCCCTTTGAGTCTTTTTCTTCCTTTTCTGCATAAGTCTTTGTCTTGCAGTTCGTTACCGTTATGCCTGTTACTGTTATCTTTGCTCTGTCAGTTGCACCGATTATGATGTTGTATACCTGACTGAAATCGTCCGTGCCGTATGCAGTTGCAATAGATTCAAAATCATATGTAGCTGATGAATCGTCAAACTTCACAGGTGCTATCTTTGCCCATACCGCACCGTCCTGAGCGGCTGGTGTAGTGGTGTTGTCCCAGCTCTGGAAAATAAGCTCAGCATTGTATTTGTTTCCTGCCTTTTCGTTTATTTCCTCGCTCTTGAATGTGACGATTATCTCTGAATCCTTTGTAAGCCTTGTTGCGTTGAAAGTTGCCTGATCGACAGTGATAGACTGTTTCCAATTGCTACAAGTCTCTGCGGAAGAGCAGTCGATAGTAACGTCTTCTGTTTCTGCATTTTCGGCAAAAGCAGTCAGTGTGCATGAGAATATTGAAGCGCAGGCGATGATAGCAGACATTGCTACTGATAAAAATTTCTTCATTTTTCTTTTTCCTTTCAAATTCTTATATAATATAATTTTGCACAAAACTTAGCCCTGATATTTGTGCATACCCTCTGATAATAAAGCATTATAACATAATTAAAAATAAAAATCAATAACCATAATGCACAAATAATCACAGTATTTAAGGAACTATTTTACTTTTTTAAGCAAATGGTATGCAGAGAACTCTTCGACATTGCGCTTTTTGCAGTTTAATTCCCAAAATCCTGCTTTAGGACTTGTTTTACAGACAGTGTTATGATATAATGATAAGAAAAGTCTTGATATAGAGGTGCGCAAAATGAAAATAATGGCAATAGATTATGGCGACGCAAGAACAGGCTTCGCAATAAGCGACCGCTCGGAGTTTCTTGCTTCTCCTATCGGCACTGTTCCTGAGAGAAACGCCGAAAGGCTTGCAGATAAGGCGGCTCAGACGGCGGCTGAATACGGTGCAGGTGAGATAATAGTAGGTCTGCCTATAAACATGAACGGCACAGAGGGACCAAGAGCAGAGAAGTGCAGGGCGTTTGCCGAGCTTTTGAAAGAGCGTACCGACCTGCCGGTGAGAATGTGGGACGAGCGTTCCACTACTGTCACAGCACACAATATCCTTAACGAAACAAACGTCAGGGGAAAGGCAAGAAAAGCTGTTGTAGATACAGTTGCCGCAACGATAATTTTGGAGGGCTATCTTGAATACAGAAGAAAAAAAGCAAAGCAGGCTGACTAAAAAACAGAAAAGAAATATCATCATAGTGATAATAGTGCTTGTGGTAATGGTATTAGCCGACTTTGTGTGGTCTAATACCTATATCGAGGTGAAAAAGCTGTCAGCGCATTTTGATAACTTGCCTGAGGGCTTCGAGGGCTGTAAGATAGTTCAGATATCTGACTTCCACAACGAGTGGGGCAAAGGCTACATAGATAGGCTGACGGAAAAGGTCAAAGACTGTGAGCCTGACTATATCTTTGTCACAGGGGACAGTGTTGACCAGATATTTCCCGATGTTGACCGCTCGCTGGAGCTTATGAAAAAGCTTCCTGACATATGTCCTGTCTATCTTGTTATGGGCAACCATGAATATAATCTTTCTCAGGAGGAAAGGGAACAGTTTGTTGCAGGCTGTGAAAGCTATGGTGTAAACGTCCTCTATAACGAGCATACCACACTTACACGAAATGGTGATACTATAAGCCTGTTGGGCTTTGACAATATGGAAAATGACAGCGAGGCTTTTTCTCAGGTCACAGAGGATTTTGTCATACTGCTAAACCACTATCCTGAGGATTGCAACTATTTCAGTAAGACCGCAGTGCAGTATGGAACGCATATAGACATAGACTTCACAGGTCACGCACATGGCGGACTTATAAGGCTTCCCTTTGTGAATGGTCTTTATGCACCTGGTCAGGGTCTGTTCCCGAAATATACCGACGGCACTTACGACGTGAACGATACAACGCTTGTGGTGTCAAGAGGAGTAGGCAATAGTGGCTGGACACAGCGTTTTTCAGACCCTTTTGAACTTGTGCTTTTCACTCTTGAAAAATAACTCTTTCAGTCCCATTAGGATAAGGAAAATACCGAAAGCTTTTGAAAGCAGGCTTTGCTCTATCCTGTTTGCAAGCCATGCTGATATGATAACAGCGGCCGTTCCCCACAAAACTGCGGGAACGGCTTTTTTCCATTCCACAAGCTTGTTTTTTGTGTGAAGCACAAGGCTTATTATTGCGATAGGGATAAAAAACACAAGGTTTATCCCCTGCGCCGCTAGTTGCGAAAAGCCTGCAAAGACCGTCAGATAAACTATAAGCACCATTCCGCCCCCAAGACCCATGGAGGCAAAGATACCGGTGAGAAAAGCCACCGCACATATTGTATACCAAGCCGTAATATCACCCTATTTCATAAATATCCTCACGCCTGCAATTATCATAAGTGCGCTGAAAATGCGTTTTAGCAGACTGTTTGAAAGCTTTTTCATGAGCATTGCGCCCACTGCCGCACCTGCTAGACCAAGGGGTATGAATTTCACTGCCTGGGAAAAATCAAGACTTCCGCCCTTGAAATATACAAGTCCGCTTATAATAGACAATGGAAGCGTTATAGCAATGGACGTGGCATGAGCTTTTTTCGCCTCGCTGCCGCCTTTTTCAAGCATAGGCACTGCTATCATTCCACCGCCCGAGCCGAAAAAACCGTTGCATATACCCACGGCTATACCCGTCAGCGCATTGAAGCATTTTTTATTTATACGCAAAAAAATCACCCCATACTATTATCTGTACGGGGTGATGATTTATTCACTGAACTATCAGTCTATCTCTACCATTATTTTCTGATCTACACGGGAAGCACCGGCACGCATTACGACTCTTATAGCCTTTGCGATCCTGCCCTGCTTGCCGATAACTCTGCCCATATCGTCTGGAGCAACGTGAAGATGATAAACCACGATACCCTCTGCGTTAGGCTCGTCAACAACGACCTCAACAGCGTCCTTGTTTTCAACAAGCTCAGAAACTATAGTTTCGAGTAATTCTTTCATAAAAATATCTCCATTCTCCCACGAAAATGCGGCAGGGAAGCGTTTTCCCCGCCGAAAACGGCAAGCGAAGTGGTGGGATAGGTGGCTCGCCGTCTGAATTGTCTTGTCAGCTATTAGATAGTGCCGTTCTTCTTGAGAAGAGCCTTAACTGTATCAGTTGGCTGTGCACCGTTAGCGATCCAAGACTTTGCCTTTTCGTCGTCAACCTTGAGTACAGAAGGTTCCTTAGTTGGGTCATAGTAGCCCAGCTCTTCGATGAAACGTCCGTCTCTTGGATATCTTGAATCAGCAACTACGATTCTGTAGAAAGGAGCCTTCTTAGCACCCATTCTTCTGAGTCTGATCTTTACTGCCATTGTATTTTCACCTCCATAAAAAACTTCATATATCAAATCAATCACTTGATTGCTGATAGCTTATCAACTATTGTGGCATTCCGCCGCCAAGTCCTTTGAGAAGTGCCGCTCTGTTTCTTCTGGATTTCTTTCCGTGAAGATTTCCGCCGATACCGAACTGCTTCATCATTTTCTGCATCTGTTCAAACTGCTTAAGAAGCTGATTTACGTCAGATACCTGCGTACCGCTTCCGGCAGCGATACGTCTTTTTCTCTTAGGGTCAATGATCGCAGGCTTTTCTCTTTCAGCCCTTGTCATTGAATTTATCATAGCCTCAGTCTTTTTCAGCTGAACCTCGCCCTGCTCCACCTGCTCGTCTGTTACCTTGTTTGCGCCTGGAAGCATTCTGATAATGGATTTCATAGAGCCCATTTTCTGTATCTGCTTCATCTGCTCCAGCAAGTCGTTAAGGTCAAAGCCCTTTTCCTGCATTTTTTCTGCAAGCTTTTTGGCGTCCTTTTCGTCAACTGTCTGAGTAGCTTTCTCAATAAGTGTGAGCATATCGCCCATGCCAAGTATTCTTGAAGCCATTCTCTCAGGGTGGAAAGCCTCAAACTCGTCAAGCTTTTCGCCCATACCAACGAACTTGATAGGCTTACCTGTTACAGCAAGCACTGAAAGCGCCGCACCGCCTCTTGTGTCAGAGTCGAGCTTTGTAAGGATAACGCTGTCGATACCAAGAGCCTCGTCAAAGCTTGAAGCTACCTTTACAGCGTCCTGACCGATCATAGCGTCAACAACGAGCATTATCTCGTTCGGCTCAGCGATCTTCTTGATGTCTTTAAGCTCGTTCATAAGCTCCTCATCAATGTGAAGACGTCCTGCCGTATCTATGATAACAAGGTCATTGCCGTAATCCTTGGCGTGCTTGATACCCTCTTTTACTATCTTTCGTGGGTCTATCTGACCCATTTCAAATACTGCGACTTCGGCTCTCTCTCCCACAACCTTTAGCTGTTCAATAGCCGCAGGTCTGTAAACGTCGGCTGCTATAAGCAGAGGACGTTTGCCCTCTTTCTTGAACATCTTCGCAAGCTTTGCAGCGTGCGTTGTTTTACCTGAACCCTGAAGACCGCACATCATTATTATGCAAGGCGGCTTGTTAGGGAAGTTTATCTTCGAGTTAGCCTCGCCCATGAGCTTTATAAGCTCGTCATTAACTATCTTTATGACCTGCTGACCAGGAGTAAGGCTCTTTAGCACTTCCTCGCCAACGCTTCTCTCTGTTACCTTGGCAATAAAATCCTTTACTACCTTGTAGCTAACGTCAGCCTCAAGCAGAGCCATTTTAACTTCACGCATTGCCTCTTTTACATCGGCTTCGCTAAGTTTACCTCTTGATTTAAGACGCTTGAACACGCCGTTTAGTTTTTCTGAAAGTCCTTCAAACGCCATAAGCTGTCCTCCGTATAATTTTTTTATCTATATCTATTCTTCTTCGGTATATTCTGCGTTGTCAAATTCATCAAGCTTAGAATCGAGATTTTCAAGAAGCACTATCACCTTTTCAGCGATATCTCTCGCATAATTCTTTTTTTTACACTCGTTAAAAACGTCCATAGCCTGAGCCTTGAACTCTTTAAGCTCTGCCAGATAAGCCTCCTGCTGTTTTAGCAGACCTAGCTTTTCTTCATAATCAGCCATTGCAGTTTCACATTTTTTTATAGCGTCATGAACGCCCTGTCTTGAGATATCTAGCTGAGCGGCGATCTCTCCCAACGACAGATCGTCATTGTAATAAAGATCCATGATCTCGTTTTGTTTATCAGTGAGCAGGCAGCCATACAAGTCGAGCAAAACGCTGTTTTGCAAATTTTTACTCATACCGCTTACCTCCTAATGGATTTCTGTAAAGTCATAAACCTTTACAATTATATATCAAGTTTACCGACTTGTCAAGGGGTTTTTATGAAAAAATAAAATTTAACAAAATTCTGTGGAAAAAGTCCTTTTTATATGGTATAATAATATATTGCTAGACATAGTGATGATAAATAGTATAGGAAATTGTATGCCAAGGGGGAAGAGTGTATGATAAGCTATGTGTTGAAAAACGACAGATATGAAATGAAAGTCCCTGCCCTGACTTTTGGTGCGGCAGGTTTTGAGAGAAACGATTGTGACGATGTGTATTTTGAGTTTCTCGACAAATATGTAGAGCTTGGCGGCTGGTGTATCGATACCGCAAGAGTTTACTGCGACTGGCTGGAGAATGGTCACGATTCCAGCGAGGGCGTAATAGGCAGATGGCTCAAAGCCAGAAACAATCGTGATAAAATTTGTATTGCCACAAAGGGCGGTCACCCTGAAATGGGTCATATGGACGAAAGCCGTCTTAGCAGGGAAGAGCTTACCAAAGACCTTGAGGAAAGCCTGAAGGTCTTGGGCGTTGACTATGTGGATATTTATTTTCTTCATCGTGACGACCCGAAGATACCTGTGGAAGAGATAATGCCAGTTCTCAATGATTTTTATGAGAGCGGAAAGATACATTTTATAGGCGTTTCAAACTGGACAACTCAGAGGATAGAGGAAGCGAATAAGTTTGCAGAGGAAAACGGCATGGAGCCTATCAGGATCAGTCAGATAAACTACAGCCTTGCACATTCGAGCGTTGAAACTTTCGGTGACAATACTCTTGTTTGTATGGATACAAAGGAGTTCCGCTGGTACAAGAAGCATGATTTTCCTGTTATGGCGTTCTCACCGCAGGCAAAGGGCTTTTTTGCAAAGCTTGCAAAGGGCGACGCTGCAAACAATCTCCCTGAGGGACAGTATGCAGGCCCTGCTAATCTTGCAAGACTTGCAAAGGTAAAACAGCTCAGCGAGCAGACGGGGGACACTCCGGCAAAGATAACCCTCGGCTATCTGAACAGCCAGCCGTTTTTTGTATCGTCAGTTTTCGCAGTAACAAAGCTGTGGCAGCTTGACGAGGATATGGAAGCGCAGGATCTTACATACGATCCAAAGACAGTTGCTTTCCTTGAAAATATGATATAAAATAAAAGCACTCTGCATTGACCGCAGGGTGCTTTCTTGTTTTCTTGAATATTGTAGGGGACGGCGTCCTCGACGTCCCACCTCTTGCACAAAAAAACTTAACTATGTGATATCTGAATACACCACATAGTTAAGTATGTACGTTCATATTGATTATGCCATTGGTATTACGCCCTTCTGAAAATTCTAGTCGTAAACTCATGCTAAATTGTACTTTGGACTCACGCCTTTCAGTAAAATTCTGTCCGCATAATATAAGCTATTCCATTGGATCTATTTCCTTTCGGTAAAAATAATCTCTAAGTGCAAATTACCTTTCCATTGGATTTATTTCCTTTCAAAATATTAAGTTATGCCTCAGTGGATAAAACTTAACGTGCCATCGGACTTAACACCTTTCGTGAAAATTTATTGTCAATGAAACTTATCACATTTCCATTGGAATTATCGCCTTTCGCATAATTTCAAGATCTTATGCTCATCATATCAGATAAGCCTTGCTGAAGTAACTGGCGGATTCACCTCCAAATATCAGATGTTCAAAAGCCTTGAGTGCATTTTCATAACGCACCACTCCTTCAGTATTTTATATGATCTTTAGAAAAATCTTAGTCAGTAAATCAAATCAGTAAGAGCATTAAGCTCGTAAATTTCTTGGCGGACTCACTCCATTCTATTTCATGTTCAAGTTCCTTTTGTGCATTTTCATATGCACCACTCCTCGAAATTTATTTGATTTTTATAGCTCTGTGAGCTTTTTATGTTCAGAAGCTAAATTTTACATTGGAATCACTCTTTCAGTTTATTTCTTTACCTCTGAAAAGCTGAAATTGTGCATTGGAAACACTCCTGTCTAAATTTTATTTGCAAACCTTCTGTAACCGATCATGTCGATCACTCCTTATATAAAAGTTGCAAAATATTCAATTGTAAATTTGAGAGTATCCTTAAATTGCAGTAACTCTGTGCTGTGATTAATCCATGAGGCTCTGCAATTTCTTCCTGTGTAAATCATATATGTCTGGATTCCTGTCAGCTCATTCGTCTGCGTCTTGATCCTTTCTTACTTTAAGAAATTGCCGAGCCTATGGATACTCTCCTGGATCTCTGATGCGTCCATTGGACTCGCTCCTTTCATATCTTATTAGGTATCCGATGAGCCTGCCCGCCTGCTGAACTGTAGTGTACCTAGTGTCGGGTATATGCTGTGTCCATCGATCTGCCTGTGATATATAAGGAAAACCTCTTGCCTCACTTCGCTTTGCCGTGCCCTCTGAAATCGTTACTGTATCGTCAGACCGTTGACCGTTTCAGCGAACCCTGTTGTCTGCTTTTGTTTGGCTCTTTGTTTTTCCTTGACTATACTATACCACATCTTTTGTTACTTGTCAATAGTTTTTCTCAACTTTTTTGTGATTTTTATATTTAATATTACTTTTACAAAATGCGCTTGACTTTGATTTTGCAGTGTAGTATAATTAAAGTGTTGCGGTGGTCAGAAACAGTCTTTCTGTTCTGATTTTTTCGATATATCCCACTCAGAAAGTGCCGATATACCGCACAAGATCATGTTAGGAGGATAATTATGGATAACGAGTTTCTGCCGGACCTCTACGAGCTGGAGGACGAAAATGGTAATAAGCAGACTTTTGAGCTGTTGGACGCAATGGAATATGGTGACGAGAAGTATTATGCTCTCACTCCTTATTATGAGAACGGTGACGAAGCCCTTGAAGATTCAGGCGACGTTGTGATACTCAAGGCTGAGTATGACGAGAACAATGACGAGATACTTGCTTCTATCGAAGATGATGACGAGTATGAGAAGATTGGTCAGATGTTCATGGAGCGTATCGATGAAATGTTCGAGTTCGATGATGAGGACGAAGACGATGATTGCGGCTGTGGCTGCGGTTGTCACGATCACGACCACCTGTCATAAGAAAAATATCTCAGCATATAGGCTTGTCAATATGTAAAATGTACAATTTTATGTACTTTGATTTGCTGAAATTACCTATTGATATTATGGATATGTTGTGATATACTAAATAACAGAAAAAGATTCCTGCCTTGTGCGAACAAGCACAGTTATTATAAATCCAACACTTCTAAAAAGGGATTCAGACTCTGGAAAGGGATTGCAGACCTCCCGAACGAAACCGCATTTGCCGTTTCGGAAACGGACGAAGGGAGCGTGAAGCTTTCAGGCTGTTTTACCCACCCTGCTTTTATAGCGGGTTTATCGGCTGTGCGACGGCAAGGCGGCTTTTACTTAAACACTGAGCGTACCGATTTTTCGGTACGCTTTTTTGTGTCATAAAAACCATGTCGGCATAAAATGAGATAACGGAGCGTCTGCAGTGATCGTATGACAGTGGGTGACGCAGCCGAAGATCTGCGTCCGCAGGGCAGCCCGTTGTCATTTACTGCAGGACGTTTCGTTTATATAGAAAAAAGCCGCTGTGCCTGTGGGCATAACGGCTTTCTTCTTGTCAGATAAATAAATTACTTTCGCTAGTATGTTCAGCGGTTGCTGATAATGCCTTTTCCGCTGGATATTTGCTGTTTATGTATTCGGCGGCAACGAAAATAAATTCGCTGTTCGTGGGGTAGTGGTCAGGTCTTATGGCGAAATTACCGAATATCTCGGCTTTGTCTTTGTCATGAGCCTTTTCCCAACCGATCCTTATGGCGGTGCGCATGTTTCTTTCAACGCTTACTGTGGTTACTCCATGTGCCGCCGCTATCTCTGGATAAATGACCTTTGTGACACGTCTGTTGGCTTTGTCTGTCGTAAGAGCCATTTTTATTGCCTCTTTAATGTAGCCATAGCCGTTATAATTCGGAGTTATGCATAACCGCTTCATTACGGTGGATATAGCAGATTGTATGTCGCCATTGGTGTACCCCTCATCAGAGCTTCGTGTTATTGTGATGTTCAGATCTGCAGAATCGTCAGGACACTGAAGCGCTCTGAGTGCGTTTTTGATATCCGCACAGCTTAGAGGACTTTTTATTATCATGTCTGCGTATTTTGCAAGTCCATTGTTGGTTTTTCTGTCGGAAAGCATGATTATTTTCAGCTTAGGACAAGCCCCTTTGAGATTTTTGCACAGCTCGTAGGGAAACTCAGTTATTTCTGAAATTATCAGAAAATCAGGTTTGCTTTTAAGCACCTCAAGCTGTATCTCCAGTGGATTGTAGTCTGACTGCGCAACATTGTACCCCTGTTTTTTCAGATAGTCTGCCACCTTCATGCCGGCCTGATTGAGGCTTCCGACAAGGATTTTGATCACGTCTTTTTTACACATTTTAAATCTTCCTCCGGTTTTTTTATTTTTTTAACTTTATACTACACTTGCAGTATAACATTTTTACGATATAATTTCAAGTTTTTTACTTAATTTTCTTGCTTTTTGTACTATGTTTTAAGAAACACGCAACAATCTATACATAGTAAATAAACAAATGTCGGTTATGACCAAATTTTAAATGAGATAATTGTGCAAATATTGTAATTTACACAGAGAAAATAAGCTTTTGTGTCGTTTAAATCAATACATTATATGAATAAATTGACGATTCATTATATTTTACATCAACTTTACATTGTTATGAAAGCTCATTTTATGTAGAAAAAAGTCGAAAACGCCAGCAAAGATTGCTATATAATTAATTAAATATTAAAATAAATGCATGATATTATATTTGTTAATATAAATATAATCAATTAGAAATATGTATATGAATAGTATTTTTACATAGCTTTTACAAAGGATAATTTCTTGACAAAAGCTTTATTGCGTGGTAAAATATACGGGAGGATCGTTGCAAAAACATGGTCAGCAACTTTTTTGTGCCACCAGTTTGCAATGATGTCTTTGTAAAAAATTATAGATCATCTTGAGGGAGGCGACGTCGTTTTATGAAAAAAGACGTTATCAATTACATTTGGACAGATAAGAAAAGAACGATTTTTGGTCTGCCTATATCATTTACAAGATATTTTCTCACAGAAGATAAGTTTATAACACGCAAAGGTTTTCTCAGCATAGAGGAAGACGAGCTTGACCTTTATAGGGTCATCGACAAAAAGCTTGTCCTGCCGTTCGGACAAAGAATGTTCGGCTGTGGCACAATAGTAATGAATGTCAAAGACGTTGATACGCCTATTAAGGAAGTCAAGTCCATAAAAGCGCCAAGAGATGTGCTTGCACGGCTTGATAAGTATATCGATATAAATCGTGATAGATACCGTGTAAGGGGCAGAGATATGGTCGGCGGTGACGGCGGTCATTGCCATGATCATGATGATTTTGATATCGATGACGATATCATATAAAGTTCTATAAGAATAAGGGGCTTTCGCAGATCTTTCTGTGAGAGCCTTTTTTGGAGAGGAAAGTGTGAATGTTTTCAAAAGAATATTTTCAGTCCCTTGAAAGCTCGTGGGACAGGCTCAAGACCTGCGAAAAGCCGATATTCATATACGGCATGGGCGATGGAGCGGAAAAGCTTCTTGATGAATTTGATAGACTTGGCATAAAATGCACAGGTGTTTTTGCAAGCGACGATTTTGTCCGTGGACAAAGCTTCAGAGGGTTTAAGGTGCAGACTTTCTCACAGGTGCAAGCGCAGTTTGGGGATATCACAGTTGTGCTTGGCTTTGGCACGAGCCTGCCTGAGATAATGGAGCGTATCGACAATATTGAAAAAAGCTGCGAGGTCATAGTGCCGGAAATGTGCGTTGCAGGCGATGAAAATTTCAGCAAGGAAAAGCTTCTCTCAATGTATTCTCAGGCTGAAAAAGCTTACCGTCTTTTTGATGACGATATTTCAAAGCTTACCTTTGAAAAACTGACAGCGTTCAAGATAACAGGCAAGCTTTCTTATATCCGTGAGATATTTACGGATAAGGACAAGATAACCGAGATACTTCCCCTTGGAGAAAACGAGATATACTGCGACTTGGGAGCATACACAGGCGACACTGCCGCAGAGCTTATCTCACGCACAGGGGGAAAGTATGAGAGAATATATGCCCTCGAACCTGAGAGAAAAAACTTTCAGAAATGCCTGAAAAATCTAAAAGCCAATGACAATATAAGCTTTTATAACGCCGCCGCATGGAGCGTAGATACCGAACTTAGCTTTGCAGGTGGCGCAGGCAGACAGGGCAGAGTAGATGCCGCAGGAAAAAAGGTTCGTGCAAGAAGTCTGGACAGCGTTCTTGCAGGCAAAAAATGCACCTATATAAAATATGACGTTGAGGGAGCAGACCTAGAAGCTATCAAGGGCAGTGAATATACCATTTCACGCTATGCCCCCAAAATATGCTGTGCCTTGTATCACAGACCATATGATTACATCACCCTGCCTCTGTATATAAACAGCCTTTGCAAAGGATACAAATTCTATATTCGTCAGGAAAGATACTACCCCGCATGGGAAACAAACCTTTTCTGCGTCCATGATAAATAAGGAGAAAAATAATGAGTATAACAGTAAGCCTTAACGATAACTGGAAAATGAAAAAAGCAGGCTCGCAGGAGAGCTTTGATTGCAAAGTTCCATGCTCTGTATATAAGACCCTGCTTGACTATAAAAAGATACCCGACCCATATTATCGTGAGAACGAGTATATCTCAACACAGATATGTGATGATGATTACGATTTTGAAACCACATTCACCGCAGACAAGGCCGCAGTGGAGTGCGAGAATACTGTCCTGCACTTTGACGGCATTGATACCATAGCAAACGTCTATCTCAACGGCATTCACCTCGGCAGAGTGAACAATATGCACAGAGTGTGGGAGTTTCCTGTCCATGGTATTATCAAAGAGGGGGACAACACTCTCACAGTGAAAATAACCTCGCCAAACAGATACATAAAAGAAATGGACGAAAAACGTCACCTTTGGGGCGTTGACTCCACCATGACAGGCTATACACATATAAGAAAAGCCCATTGTATGTTCGGCTGGGATTGGGGTCCAATGCTCCCTGACATGGGAATATGGCGCAGTGTATCCCTTATCGTCCCAGATGCAGGACGTATACTTGACGTCTACTACAGCCAGAAACATACCGAGAACAAAGTGACTTTGAAAGCCCTTTTGCATATAGAAAACCACGGCTGTAAAAAAGCTATGGTGGAAATATCCGACCCGCAGGGCAATATCACCGCAAAAGCCGACATAAGCCTGGAGGAAAGTGCAGAATATTATGAAACAGAGCTTGTGATAAACGACCCTCAGCTTTGGTGGGTGAACGGCTATGGCGAACAGCCACTTTATAGCTGTGCCGTGACTTTGTATGATGAAAATGACGCTTGCACAGATAAAAATACACAGCGCATAGGTCTTAGAACTTTAACTGTCAGCCGTGAAAAAGATCAGTGGGACGAGGAGTTCTGCTTTATAAACAACGGTGTGAAGATATTTGCCATGGGCGCAAACTATATCCCCGAAGACCAGATAGTCACACGCTGTAACGAGGAGAAAACAAGAAAGCTCCTTGCAGACTGCAAGGCCGCAAACTATAACTTTATAAGAGTGTGGGGAGGCGGTTATTATCCTGACGAGTATTTCTATGACTACTGCGACGAGAATGGTATCATAGTATGGCAGGACTTTATGTTCGCCTGCTCTGCATATCTGCTCACAGAGGAGTTTGAAGAAACTGTCCGTGGGGAAGTTCGTGACAACGTTATCCGCCTGAGAAACCACCCCTCTCTTGGTCTGTGGTGTGGCAACAACGAGATAGAATCCGCATGGGAATATTGGGGTCTTCCCGAGGACGAGGAAGCAAAGCGTGACTATCTTATTATTTTTGAGGATATTATCCCACAGGTGCTTAAAGCCTATGACCCCTGCGAAAACACCTTCTATTGGCCGTCATCACCTTCATCAGGGGGAGGCTTCAAGGACGCTTCCTCAAACCATGCAGGTGATATGCACTATTGGGACGTTTGGCACAACTTCAAGCCTATCGAAGCGTTCAGAGAGTTCTATTACCGTTTCTGTTCGGAGTACGGCTTTGAAAGCCTGCCTGATATAAAGACCTGCCGTGCCTTTGCTGATGAAACAAAGGGCGACTTTGACCTTTGCTCACCAGTTATGGCGGCACATCAGAAGTGCGTTCAGGGCAACGAGAAGATAATGTACTATCTCGCTCAAATGGTAAGATATCCGTACGATTTCAAACAGCTCATCTATTCCTCACAGCTCGTTCAGGCGGATTGCATACGCTCAAATGTTGAGCATATGAGAAGAGCGAGAGGCAGATGTATGGGCTCTGCCTATTGGCAGGTGAACGATTCAAACCCTGTTATCTCGTGGTCAAGTATCGACTATTTCGGCAGGTGGAAAGGTCTGCATTATTATGCAAAGCGTTTTTACGCTCCATGCCTTATCTCCTGCGACGATACCGATAGAAAAAAGCCTGTCCTTAATATATCTAACGAACGCATGACAGCCTTTGAGGGCGTGGTAAAATGGACGCTGAGAAACAATAAAGCTGAAATTTTGCAAAGCGGAGAAAAATCCGTGAACATTCCGGCTCTTACCGCACAAAACGTCCTTGACATAGACCTTTCGCAGGAGCTTGTCAGCCGTACCGACCCTCGTGAAAAATATCTCGAATATTCCATTATGGAAAACGGCAAGGTGTTGAGTTTTGGCACAACGCTCTTTGTGCGCCCGAAAGAATTTACATTCTTAGAGCCTGCCATAACTTACGGCATTTCCGAAAGCGAGGATAAATTCGCCCTGACATTCTGTGCCGAGAATTACGCCAAAAGCGTCTGCCTCAGCCTGAAGACCGCAGATTGCGTTTTCTCTGACAACTGGTTCGATATCCACGGAAAAGAGCCTGTTACCATAATGATAGACAAAGCCTCCCTCAGCAGAAAAATGACAGCGCAGGAGCTGTCCAGGGAGCTTGAGATAATGCACAATTAGGGCTGTGATTTCAAAGGCTCTGCCTTGTCACCAGCAGTGAAAAGTCGATGCGATCATTAGCAAAACAAAAGCAATGCGGGCGAACGCTGTTCGCCACTACATAAAAAAGTTATATCACACATTTTGTAGGGGCTGGCGTCCTTAACAGCCCACTGCTCTGCATTTGCTATCTTCCGTCAATGTTCCCCTGCGTATAAGTAGCCTGAAATAAAATTTTAGGAGGAACTGCTTTGAAAGTAAAACTAAGCAAATACTTGAAGCCCTATGCACTGTTTGCGGTGCTGACACCTCTATCCATGGTGGGAGAAGTGCTGGGCGACCTGCTTCAGCCAAAGCTTATGTCAAAAATAGTTGACGACGGCGTGCTGGGTCAGGATATGGATCTTATCATAAGAACGGGACTTCTCATGCTCCTTGTTCTTATAGGCGGCGGAGCTTGCGGAATTGCGGCTTCTGCATTCGGTGGGATAGCTTCCCAAAGCTTTTCACGAGATCTGCGTGTGGACGTTTTTAGGCGTGTCATGGGTCTTTCATTTGAACAGACCGACAAGTTCACCACAGGCTCATTGGTAACACGTCTTACAGCGGATATAACCGCTATCCAGCAAATGGTAGACTTCATGCTGAGAATGTTGGTGCGTGACAGCCTGCTGTTCTTTGGTGGAATAATCATGATGCTCACTCTGAACGTTCGCTTTGGAATAATAATCCTATGTGCCTTGCCTGTCGAGATAATCATGATGATAATAATTCTCAAAAAGGCAAACCCATACTATTCTATCGTTGCAAAACGTCTTGACAGCGTAAACTCTGTGGTTCAGGAGAACGTCACAGGCGCAAGAGTAGTAAAAGCCTATGTCAGAGAGGATACAGAAGAAAAGCGTTTTGACGATGCAAATATAAGCCTTATGGAATCAAACCTCCGTGTTCAGACCCTTATGGCTATCCTTCAGCCGCTTCTTATGATAATACTCAATCTGTCTGTTATTGCCGTTATAGTTATAGGCGGCTGGCAGGTGCAGGCGCAAGATATGAAGGTCGGCGAGGTCATGGCGGCTATCACATATCTTACTCAGGTCTTGCATGGCGTAATGATGATGTCTATGATGTTCCAGACCCTCGCAAAGGCTTCCGCATCTGCAAACAGACTGAGAGAAGTCCTCGAAACTGACCCTGTTATAAAAAGCGGCAGCGTTTCCCTTTCAGATAAAACAGGCGGCACAGTGAGCTTTAAAAACGTTTCATTCTCCTATCCAGAAACCAAGGGCAGACCTGTTATCTCAGACCTTACCCTTGATATAAAGTCAGGCGAGAGCGTCGCCATACTAGGTGCAACTGGTTCGGGAAAATCTTCACTTGTAAATCTTATTCCAAGATTTTATGATTGCACAGCAGGGGAAGTCCTTGTTGACGGCGTAAACGTCAAGGATTGCAAGCTTGACGAGCTTAGAAAGAAAGTTGGCATAGTCCTGCAAAAGAGCGAGCTTTTCTCAGGCACAGTTGAGGACAACATAAAGTGGGGCGACAAAAACGCTACCCATGAGGAGGTCATCTCCGCCGCACAGGCAGCTCAGGCTGACGAATTCATTCAGAAGATACCTGCAGGCTATGAGGGTATTATAGCCGAAAAGGGTGCTTCACTGTCAGGCGGTCAGAAGCAAAGGCTTTCTATCTCAAGAGCGGTACTTAAAAAACCTGAGATCCTCATTCTTGATGATTCCACCTCCGCCCTCGACCTTGGCACAGAAGCAAAGCTTCGTGCGGAGATAGACCGCAAAATGAATGGCACTACCCTTATCATAATCGCACAGCGTATCCAGAGCGTAAAATCATGCGACAGGATAGCCGTCCTTGACCACGGCAAGCTTTGTGCCTGCGATACTCATGAAAATCTATTAAAGACCTGCGAGGTATATCAGGATATCTACGCTTCACAGGTAAAAACGTCAGGAGGTGAAGTGTAATGCCTCCAATGCCTCCAATGGGACCCGGCGGAAGAAAACCGGGCGGACCTCACGGTGCAAGGCTCACAATGGAAAAGCCTAAGGACGCAAAGAACACCCTTAAAAAGCTTATCGGCTACATAGGAAGAAACAGATATCTGTTTTTCGCTCTTATCGGTGTAATGCTCATTATAACTCTGCTCAACCTTGCCGCACCGTCAATACAGCAAATAGCCATAGACTGCATTACTCTCACCAAAAAGAAAACAAGCGTTGACTTCGGTGCGCTTGGCAAAACGCTCATAGGTCTTGGGACAGTTTATCTCCTGTCCTCTGTTTTCACCTATATGCAGGGAATATTCTCCGCAAAGCTTTCACAGTACACAGTAAAGACCATGCGTAAAGACTTGTTCTCAAGCCTTGTAAGACTTCCTATAAAATATCTTGATACCCATAGCCATGGCGATATAATGAGCCGTATGACAAACGACGTCGAGAATATCTCCACAACTATCTCTCAGTCTATAGGCTCGCTCATCTCAGGCGTGCTGACCATAGTGGGAACAGTTGTCATAATGCTTCTGTATTCACCGCTTCTTACCCTTATCTCGCTGTCTACAGTGTTCCTTACCATATTCGTTTCAGGCGTACTCACAAAGTATATGAAGAAATACTTCATCAAACAGCAGGTGCTTCTTGGCGAGATAAACGGTGAAGTGGAAGAAATGGTCGTTGGTTATAGAACGGTCGTTTCCTATGGCAAAGAGCAGGACGCTGTTGACAAGTTCGAGAAAATGAGCAACAATCTGAAAAAATGTGGCATAAAAGCTCAGATATTCGGTGGTGTAATGGGTCCTTGCATGAACTTAATATCCAATTTCGGCTTTATCCTTATCGCAGCCTTTGGTGGCTGGTTCGCAATAAAAGGCTTTATAACAGTGGGAACTATTCAGGCTTTTATACTCTATTCAAAACAGTTCTCACGTCCTATCAATGAGATTGCAAACCAGTTTGCGAATATCCAGACCGCAATAGCAGGCGCAGAGCGTATCTTTGAGGTCATGGACGCCGATAAGGAAACTGACGAGGGCAAGGCTGACTTTGAGGTGGAAAACGTCAAAGGCGATATCGACTTCAAGCATATCGACTTCTCGTACGTTCCTGAAAAACAGGTGCTGAAAGACCTCGATCTTGAAGTAAAAGCAGGTCAGAAAATAGCCATAGTCGGTGCAACAGGCTCTGGCAAGACCACCATAGTAAATCTTCTCACAAGATTTTATCCCGTTGACAGCGGTGAGATAACCATAGACGGTCAGAGCATTTACGATATCCCGAAAGACAAGCTCAGACGTTCCATAGCCATAGTTTTGCAGGATACAGTGCTTTTTAAGGACACCATAGAGGAGAATATCCGCTACGGCAGAGAAAACGCCACCCTTGATGAAATAAAGGCGGCGGCAAAGTTTGCGAACGCAGACGAGTTCATAGAAAGACTTCCCGAGGGTTACGACACAGTGCTTGCCGAGGGCGGCTCAAACCTTTCACAAGGTCAGCGTCAGCTTCTCTCCATAGCAAGAGCAGTGCTTGCCGACCCGAAGATACTTATTCTTGACGAAGCCACTTCCTCAGTTGATACCAGAACTGAGATGCACATTCAGTCCGCAATGGTGGCTCTTATGAAAAACAGAACGTCCCTTATCATCGCTCACCGACTTTCCACTATCCGTGACGCCGATAAGATAGTCGTTATCGACGGTGGACGTGTTGCAGAGCAGGGTAGCCATGAGGAGCTTATCGCCGCCAAGGGCTGTTACTACAGACTTTATCAGACGCAGTTCTCAGGCGTTAAGACCTGATACAATGTGTTTGGAAAACGTATATAGCCGATATCGTACATTCAAACAAATCAAGGCACAGGAAGACCTCTCCTGTGCCTTTTTTATGTGCAAAAAAAGACGGCTCTCATAAGAAAGCCGTCCTTAATGTTATCTGAAATATTACTTTGTAACAAGTGCCAGAGTATCTCTTGCAATGAGAAGCTCCTCATTTGTAGGGATAACGTAAACCTTTGTCTTAGAATCGTCTGTGGAGATCTCCTTGAGTATTCCACGGCAGAGATTTTTCTCAGCGTCAATGTGGATACCGAGGATATCGAGATTTGAGCAAGCAGCCGCTCTTACCTCAGGTGCGTTCTCACCGATACCGCCTGTGAAGATAACAGCGTCAAGACCGTTCATTGCAGCAGCGTATGAACCTATGAACTTCTTGATCTGATAAGCAAATATCTCGCTTACGATAAGCGCTCTCTCGTTGCCCTCGCTTGCAGCAGCCTGAATATCTCTGTTGTCAGAGCCGATACCAGAAAGACCAAGGAAGCCTGACTTCTTGTTCATGTATTCTGTCATCTGGTCAGGTGTAAAGCCCATTTTCTTCTCAACATAGTCAACAGCAGAAGGGTCAACAGAACCGCAGCGTGTGCCCATTACAAGACCGTCAAGAGGAGTGAAGCCCATTGATGTGTCAACAGACTTGCCGCCGTTGATAGCTGTGATAGATGAGCCGTTGCCAAGGTGGCATGAAACTATCTTAAGCTCCTCGATAGGCTTGCCCATTACTCTTGCAAGCTCGCCTGAAACAAATCTGTGTGATGTTCCGTGGAAGCCGTATTTTCTTACATGAAGATCAGTGTAGCACTCGTATGGCAGACCGTAGAGATAAGCCTTTCTTGGCATTGTTGAGTGGAAAGCAGTGTCGAATACAACTACCTGTGGTGTGCCTGCTGGGATAACTGCCTTGCAGGCTCTCAGTGCAAGAGCGTGTGGGTGGTTATGTACAGGTGCAAGCTCAGCCAGTGCGTCGATCTGGTCGATAACTTCGTCTGTTACAAGGCAGGTCACCTTGAATACCTCAGCACCCTGAACTATTCTGTGACCAACGGCTGATATCTCAGACATAGAGTCGATGACCTTTGTTTCGCCTGATGTGAGTACCTCAACGAGCTTTTCAAAAGCCTCAGTGTGAGTAGGGAAACTGCAATCCTCCTCGATGTGTCTGCCGTCGCCTGTCTTTGCGCTCACATGGCCGTCGATACCGATACGGTCGCAGTTGCCCTTTGCGATAACAGACTCGTCCTTCATATCCAGAAGCTGATATTTAAGTGATGATGAACCTGCGTTTACAACTAAGATTTTCATTGGAAAAAATCTCCTCCCGATTATAATATGTCAGATAACGGGCTTGACTTTAAGCCCATAATATCATATACTTATAGTATATCAATATTAATGATAAATTTCAAGAGCTTTTTTCATAAATATACATATTGCACAATTTTTTTTACTAGGGCTTAACATATTAGTATCATAATTCGCAGTAAGCTTTTGAAAGACGGAATAAAATATGCATAGGGTAGAAAGAGGAGTAAAAAATGAAAATTGCGGGAATAGTTGCGGAATATAATCCGTTCCATAACGGACACAAATATCAGATACAAGCCACAAGACAGGCTGGCGCAGAGGGTATCGTCGCAGTAATGAGCGGCGATTGCGTGCAGCGTGGCTCAGCGGCTGTTTTCTCAAAATATGACAGAGCGCAGGCTGCTATAAGAAACGGTGCAGACCTTGTTATAGAACTGCCATGCCCGTTCTCATGTTCAAACAGTGAGGTCTTTGCAAGAAGTGCAGTAAGGCTTCTTGCAGGTCTTGGGGAGGACGTGGTAACGACCTTGTCTTTCGGCTGTGAAAGCGGTGATAGGAACGCCCTTGAACAGGCAGCTGAAATATCCGCAATGCTTGAAAATTCACAGCAGGTAAGAGAACTTTTATCTCAGGGAAAGTCCTACCCGCAGGCTATGTATGAAGCCTCCATAGGTCTTTATGGCAGAACCGCCGAAGAGATATTCTCCACACCAAATAACGTTCTTGCAGTGGAGTATATAAAGGCGGCAAAGCGTATAGCCCCATGGCTAGTGCCTTATGCCGTAAAGCGTGAAGCTGTTGCACATGATTCTCAGGCAGAGTCTGGTGATTTTGCTTCGGCTTCTCATATAAGAGAGCTTATAAAAGAGGGCGGTGAGTGGCAGAAATTTGTTCCATATGATTTTGAGGGCTGTAAGCCGTCCTTTACCCGGCAGGCAGGCAGAGAAATGCTTTTCAAGCTCTGCACAGCTTCAAGAGAAGATTTTCTAGCCCTACCTGACTGCGACGAACACCTTGCCAACAGATTTATGTCTGTCGTAAGCTCCTGCCCTGAAACTATGGATATCTTTGAACAGCGTATAAAGTCAAAGAATATCACCATGGCAAGAGTAAGAAGAATGGTCCTGCACCTTGTTCTCGGCATCAGAAAGGACGATATCAGACAAGTGCCATACGGCAGGATACTTGCCTTTAACCGCACAGGCACACGTATACTTGCGCAGGCTGAAAACAGAACGCTTGAGTATGATACCTCGCTGAAAAAGCTTGAGGATATCTCCGACTATGCAAAGCGTGTTGCTTTCCTTGAAAAGAACGCAGTAAGACTTAGAGAAACAGCGGCATACGGCAGATGTATTTCAAACGAGTATACAAGAAAGATAACCATAACCTGATATAAACAGGAGGGCGGAAAATGAGAAGAATGAAAGGTGCGGCAGGGCTTTTGACAGCTTTGCTCTTGGCTTTTCAGCTTTCGGCGCAGACTTTTGCACTTGCCAACGAGGATAACGGCATAAAAGTCGTTCCCGTAAACTTTACCCATAACGGCTATAGCTATGAGATAGAGGGCGTGGCCAAAAGCACAGACGGTGACTATCAGATGAAGTCCCCTGCAAGACTAGCTGCCCGAAAGCTCCCATCCACCTATGACCCAAGAAGCTCAGGAGAGATCACAACAGTAAAAGATCAGGCTTCAACAGGTGCTTGCTGGGCATTCTCAGCCCTTGCCTGCGCAGAACAGGATCTTATCAAAAAGGGGCTTGAAAACCCCTCCACAGAATTTTCAGTGCCTGCCTTGGTGCTGTCCTCAAATTCAGGCACAGCCACAGGTAAAGACGATTTTTCATCAGGGGGAAACTGGCTCTTTGCGGCCTCTGCCCTTGCAAATGGTCAGGGACTATGCTATGAGGATTACGAGCCGTTTTTAGAATCCGGCACAGGGAATATGATAGTTTCCGAAAATAAGAAAAGCGTCAGCGAATACAGGCTGAATTATGTCATGGAGCTTTCAAGCACCACGCAGGTGAAGCGTAAAATAATGGAGCTTGGAGCAGTTTCCGCAAGCTATTTTGCAGGAAATGGCTATATGAATCATAACAATACTGCCTACTATGATCCCGACGCCTCAAAAAACACTATCATAAATCATTCCGTCACAGTGGTGGGCTGGGACGATAACTACAGTAAGGATAATTTCAGATATAAGCCTGCCAATAACGGTGCATGGCTTGTGAAAGGCTCGTGGGGCGCAGATCAGGACAATGACGGCTTCTATTGGGTGTCCTATGACGAAGCAGAGTTCGGACAGTTTTGCTGCTATGACTTTGAAGAAAGCTGTGATAATACATATCACTACAGCAAAATGACAGGCTATGTTGTGAACGCCAGCAACGACGGCTCTGTTTACGGTGCAAATGTTTTCACCGCTAAAGCCGATGAAAAGCTTGATAAAGCAGGCTTTATGTATGTGGGCAAAACGGGCAGTGCGGATTACACCCTGAGCGTCTATACCAACGTTTCCGACAGCGACCCTATAGGCGTCCTTGAAACGCAGATAAGCGACTCAGTGTCCGCAAACGGCTTTTATACAGTTGACTTTCCCGAGGATATCCTCCTTGAAGAGGGCGAGAAATATTCCATTTCAGTAAAATTCAGCGGTGACAGCGGCAGGGGATATCTCCTTGCAGAAAGCGACCGAACATCAAAGGCGCAGTCAGGGCAAAGCTATGTTTCTCTTAACGGCAAATATTGGTCTGACGTTGGAGCAGATAAGACCGACTCCATAGGAAGTCTTTTTATCTATGCTTATACTGACGATACTGCAAAGCCCGATAAAAGTTCACTTGAAACCACCCTTGCGAAGTACGGCACCCTTGCAGGCTGTGAAAGGGAAGCAAACAACGCCCGAACGGTGCTTGCAGACGAGAACGCTTCTAAAAATGATATCTCAAACGCACAAAAGCTCCTTATCTCCGCCGCAGAAGAACAGGACGAAGCCCTTGTCATAACAACCGAAGCCCAGTGGGAAAGCTTTGCAAAGCGTGTCAGCAGTGGCGAAAGCTTCGAGGGCAAGCTAGTCACCCTTGAAGCTGACCTTGACTTTGACGGAAAAACTATCTCACCCGTAGGCGATTCTGAAAACCCATTCATGGGCTATTTTGACGGCAACGGACATCTTATAAAAAACGCAGTTATCTCCTCAGGGGAGTATTCAGGGCTTTTCGCATACATAAAAAATGGTGCGGAGATAAATAACATTTCCCTGAAAAACTGTATAGTGAAAGGCGATTACGCAGGTGGAATAGTGGGTTTTTATCAAGGAACAGCCATAAAAGCCTGCACCTTTGACGGCACCGTGTCAGGAGAAGTCTATTCAGGTGGCGTCATAGGAAGACATTCCTGTGGTATCATAACAGAGTGTTCTTCAAACCTAAGGGAAAACAGCTCCGCCATTACAAATGCCTTTATAGGAGGCAGGGATATTGCCGTTTCCGTTGTGAACGCATACGGCTGTTACAGCAATGACAGCGACAGCCTGGTTTCAAGCCTTTCTGCAAAAAATGCACTTTCTCAAGGGGCATATGCAATGAACACCTACGGTGAAAAGTTCAAAGACAGCGCAAAGTGGACAATGGACGGCACTCTTGTGCGCCAGACCTCATATAGTGAGCAGGCTTCCCATAAGATAACATTCTCCGCTGTGGCACAGACCATAGAAGTCTGCACCGACTATGCAGGCAAAGCCGTGTTCCCGAATGTGAACGTTCAGCAGGGCTACACTCTCGGCTGGTATCGTAAAGGCGAACCTGTGAACAGCAACACAGTTTTCACAGAAAACACCACAGTTTCCGCAACAGTCACCCCAAGTGACAAAGCAAAGATAGATTATATCCTTAACGGCGGCGAAAACAGCCCCCTCAACCCTGATGAGCTTGGCGAGGGCGAAACCGCACAGCTTTCCGCCCCCACAAAAGAGGGCGCACAGTTCACAGGCTGGTATGCCGATTCACAGCTTGAGAGCGAGCCTATAACGTCCGTGAGCTTTTCAGACGGCTCAAAGACGCTTTATGCAGGCTGGAAAGCCAATACCTGCACGGTTGATTTCACCGATATAAACGGCACAGTTTTGTCATCTCAGACCGTAGAATACGGCAAAAGTGCCGATCCGCCCAAAGCACCGACCATAAAAGGCAAACGCTTTACAGGCTGGGATAAAGACTTTTCAAAAGTCACAGCCCATATGACAGTGCAGGCGGTCTATACCGACAGAAAGCTTATAAAAGACTGCGAGATATCAGGATTTAAAACACATATGACATTCACAGGCTATGAGCTTGCTCAAAGCAGTATAACGCTTTCCTATGGCGATACCGCTTTGACAAATAATAAAGACTATACCATTGACTATGCCGATAATATAGCCGTAGGCAAGGGCAAAATGATAATAACAGGCATTGGCGGATACAGTGGCACTATAGCCAAAGCATTCGACATTCTTCCAAAGTCCGCCCAATTGACAAGCGTCTATTATGTTGATACGCTCTCCTACACAGGCAAGCCTATAAGACCTGACGTTATGGTAACGGACGGAGGAAAATTTCTTCTTCCTGAACATGATTATACTGTTTCCTATAGCTCAAATACAAAAATAGGCGTTGGAAAAATAACCATAAGCTTCATGGGCAACTATCAGGGTACGATAACAAAAACTTTTACCATTTGTCCTGCAAAACAGAAGATACAATCTCTGCAAACAAGATATAAAGGCTTTTTTATCGACTTTGCTCAGAAAGGCTCAGCCACAGGATATGAACTGCAGTACAGTACACGCTCTGACTTCGCAGGTGCAAAAACCTTGATCATATCCTCAAACAAAACGGATAAAAAGACAGTTTCAAACCTGACGGCAGGGAAGAAATATTATGTAAGAGTGCGTTCGTATACAATAGTCAGCGGCAAGCGTTATAACGGCGCATGGTCTGATACAAATAGCGTGACCACCGCAAAATATGATATTGCCAAAGCTAAGGTCGCAGGCATAAAAAACAAGTCTTTCACAGGCAAGAAAATCACCCAAAGCATAACAGTCACATATTCGGGCAAGACCCTTAAAAACGGCACAGACTATATAGTGAAATATTCCCGCAATAAGAATATAGGCAAAGCTAAGGTAACAGTAACAGGGAAAGGTTCGTATGGCGGAGTGATAACGAAGTCTTTTGTCATCACCCCCGCCAGGCAGACCATACAAAAGCTCATGCCAGTGAAAAAAGGCTTTTATATAGACTATGCACAGAAAGGCTCTGCTACAGGCTATGAGATATCCTACGCTGAAAATATATCTTTCAGCGGTGCAAAGACAGTTAAGGTGACCTCAAAAAAGACCGACAAAAAGACCGTAACAGATCTTAAAAGCCAAAAGACATATTTTGTCCGTGTGAGAAGCTATACAGCCACAGGGAACAAGACCTATTTCGGACAGTGGTCTGATATAGCCAAAGTTTATACCAAATAATTATCCATGTTATCGGGAGGGATAGCAATGATCACAAAAACAAAGCTTGTAAAAAGAATATTCTCATCGCTCTTGACAGCCGCACTTGCAGTTCCAATGACGGCTCTCACTGCCCATGCTACAGGGGAGGCTTTCTTCTATCCGCCTAAAAACCCCGTCATGACCGATCAGCAGTTTGAAGTGTCCGTGACATTTTCCGCAGATTCAGAGATAGGAAGCGTTCAGGCAAATATCGCCTATGACGATTCCGTTATAGAATTTGTGTCAAGCGACAACGCCTCAGGTGGCGGAGGAGTTCTTACAGTAAACGGATTTCCTGATACCCCCTCTTCAGAAGTGGATTTCAGCTTTACGTTCAAAGGTCTGTCAGCAGGAAATGCAAATATAAGCCTGCAAAGCTGTCAGATATATTCCCCTGATTCAGAGCTTATCGGCTCGCCTACCGCCTATTGTGTCATAACAGTTGGAGGCGATAAGGTGGAAACCGAGACCAAAACAGAAACCACGACCACCACCGAAAAGACCACTACCACCACCACTACCACTAAGACCGCACCTTCAAACGGCATACCCGATAAAGGCGTTCTTACAGACCTGACAGTGGATAACGGCGAGCTTTCTCCTGCTTTTGCCTATAATGTCTATAACTATACAGTGAACGTTGACAATTCCGTTACCAATGTTGAGATAGAGGGAACAACAGCAAGCCCCTCTGATTATGTATGGTATACAGGCACAAGCGAGTGTCAGGTGGGCGAAAATGTACGAACCATAACCGTCACAGACGTTGACGGCAATGCCGCCACCTATACTGTCACCATAATAAGAGCCGCAGGCGGAGATGAACAGCAGACCCAGACCGTCCAAAAGAAAGACGGCTCCGATACTTCATCTGCCGTGTCCAAAAACGCAAATGTTATGGACCAGTATAAAAAGATGCTCAATACCGCCCTTGCTATCGTCCTTATTGTCCTTGTTATCGCACTTGTCGTAATAATTATCTGGATAAGAGGAAAGATCAAAGGCGGCAAAAAGGATAAATAAGTTCTGTGTAAAGAGATGATAAACAGCCAAAAGTGGCGTATCAACGTGCTTTTGGCTGCTTGTGACAGCATTTTTCACTCTGCTTACACGAATACACATTTTTTTTACAAAAATCACACAAAAACAAGTATAATTTCGACACCTGCCAGAGTATAATGTGAATATGCTGATGGTGATTCAGTTTAGAGAGTGGCTCCAATAGGGGCTGCTTTTTTTATGCTCCAAAAACTTTTTTCATGAATTCTTCTGTGGAGATGATCCCGCTGCGATTGTATCTGTAAAGACCAAAAAGGCAGCGCTCATCTTCTTTTTTTATTATATTGATTTTTTCCTCTACTCCAAGACTAGCCTCAAACCCCATGTTCTTTACGAGCCGACTTGCACTTTCGCAGGTTATGCCGAAAGGATAGGTGTAAACGTTTGGCTGAAAACCACAGTGTTCATCGCAAAGCGTTTGAAGCTTCGTGGTGTCGTTAAGAAATATCTTTCGGTAATCCTCGTAGCTTTCCCCCTCTAGCTGACCGACTCCACGCCTGCCCTCAAGATTGTGCATATCGTAAGAGTGATTGCATATCTCCACATGACCGCTGTCACGAAGCACCGAAACGTCCTGCCAGTCAAGATAAGAGTAAGCAGGATCAGGCTCAGCCTCCTCGCAGGCAGCGTCAGTGTAAGCCCCCACAATAGATACAGTGGCTTTCATATCGTATTTTTCAAGAAGCGGCAGAAGATATTCTCTGTAGTTGTAAGTGCCGTCATCAAAGGACAGTATAATAGGCTTCTCAGGCAGCTCGCCCCCACGCTTCACATATCTTATAACGTCATTTACAAAAACAGTAGTGTAGCCGTTCTGCTTCAGATAAAGCAGATCCTTTTCAAGCTCGATAGGCGTTATGACATACTCACCGCTGCAATCTTCGTTTTTTACGATGCTGTGATACATTATGATCGGAAGCTTTATCCCATCTGTTTTTTCTTCTTTTGCAAAGGTCGGCATAACAGCCACCGCCGCCAGCATAGAAAGCACAGCTATAACGCAAAGCATCACCCTTTTTCTTATCCTTAGACTTATGTACATATTTTATTTACCCCCTTTTTACCTATTTTTATTCACCTCTATATCATTAATTGCATCATAAGTTCACAAAAAATATGCTTGTGGTACTTGAAATAATTGTGCAATTATGATATAATAAACACGTAATATCGCAGTGTTGTGTGCTGCGTTAAAAACAAGTTCATAAGGGGGAACTGTATATGAAAACGTTGCGTTCAAAGCTGCTTTTGGCAATGCTTTCAATCGCACTTATCATCACGGTGCTGCTCAGCTTGGTTTCCGTGTATTTTATAAACGTTTCTGCAAAGGATACGCTCAAAAGCACCGCTGAACCACTGGCTGTTCAGGCGGCTAAGAATTTTGACTCGACGATCAGCTCTTATACGAATAATATAGTTTCGACCGTAAAGTCTGATTCTTTTTTAGGGGCAAAAACTGACGCTGACAGACTGAAGGCGGTAAAAAGTGGCTTTGCAGACAACACAGGCTTCTATCTGAATTTTACGGTTTTTGACAGCAATGGCATTGTGCTTGCAACAGATAATGAAATGGTATCGTCATCAGTTGAAAAGGAACACATCGTAAGCGCTTGCGAAAGAAGCTCGGCTTATATAACCAATATATATTCCTTTGGCGGTAAGAATTATTTTTCTATACTTGCTTCAACAAAGTCTGGCAACTCAGAACAAAAAGTCGCTTGTATTACCATTCAGAGCGATATGCTTGTCAATGCTCTTAATGAATATACCTTCGGAAAATCCGGCTATGTTTATCTTGTTGGTAAAGACGGAGAGATCCTTCTTCATAAGGATACCGATCAGATAGGTAAAAATGCCCTTGAGATCGGTAAGAAAGATGAAGAATATACGGAAGTGACAAATGCAGTTGAGAAAATACTTGCAAATAATAGCGGTACAACAGAGTATAAATTTAAGGATAACAATTATATCGTGGGCTATTATGGTTCGTCATATTTTGACGGTACTGTTGTCATGGTTACAAATGTTGCCGACTTCACCACTGCAAGCTCCAGCGCACTTACTAATATCATTGTAATGGGCGTTGTGCTTATGTGCCTGACGGTGCTGTTCTCTCTGCTTTTTGCAAAGAGGATAACAAAGCCTATCATTTCTACCACAAACAGACTTCGTTCTCTCGCACAGGGCAACCTTACCGACCCTGTTGACGTGTGGTATTCCAAGGACGAGCTTGGCGTCCTTTCAAACTCTCTGGAAGAAACTATCGTCTGCCTCAGACAGTATATCAACCTTATTACAGTGGCTCTTACCCAGATATCCGAGGGTAACCTTTGCCATAGAATGGAAGGCACTTTCAAGGGCGACTTCTATAAGATAAAGAGTACGTTTAACGAGATACTCGACTCACTGTCTGATACCTTTGCTTCTATCAATATGTCAGCCGAGCAGGTGAACTCAGGAGCGGTTCAGGTGTCAAATATCGCACAGTCTGTATCACAGGGTTCTACACAGCAGGCTTCTGCGATCGAGGAGCTTTCCGCTACCCTCAGTGATGTTTCAAAGCAGATAACTCAGAACTCTGAGGACTCTAAGAACGCTTATAATATCGTACTTAAGAATACCGAAGCCGTTGACAACTGCAACAGCGATATGGGCAACATGGTAAATGCCATGAATGCTATCCATACTGCTTCTGATGAGATCTCAAAGATAATCAAGGTCATTGACGAGATCGCATTCCAAACAAATATCCTTGCCCTTAACGCCGCCGTAGAGGCCGCAAGAGAGGGTTCAAAGGGCTTTGGCGTGGTAGCAGACGAGGTAAGACGTCTGGCGTCAAGATCAGCCGAAGCCGCAAAGCAGACCGCTTCACTTATCGAAAACCAGTCTGCCGCTGTTTCAAAGGGCTCTAAGATAGCCGAAGAAACTGCTGATTCGCTGAACAATATCGTAAGCAATTCAAATACTATAAAGGATCTCGTAAAAAATATCTCAGATGCTTCTGAGGCGCAGGCAGAAGCTATCGTTCAGGTAAATACGGGAGTAGACCAGATATCAGCCGTTGTATCAGCCAATACCTCGACTGCAGTCGGTTCAGCTTCCGCAAGTGAAGAGCTTTCAAGCCAGTCGCTCATACTAAAGAATATGATAGCACGTTTCAAACTTAGCGAGAACAGTGAAAAGGATAAGAAAGAGCATCAGACTTCAAGGTTCACATATATTGACGATGAGCCGGAAAGCGAGGCCACCCCTGAGGAAACTCAGCAGGATATCACTCCTTCCGACGAAGCCGATATAGAAGATTTCAGCACAAGCGATAAGTATTGATATCGTTGATAATGATAGAATTTCATTGAAAGGACTTGGTAAAATGAAGAAAAGAATAGGCATACTCACAAGCGGAGGAGATTGTCCGGGACTTAACGCAACTATCAGAGGCGTTGCAAAGGCTTGCTATGAAAAGTTTGGCGAAGACGTCCAGATAATCGGCATAGAGGACGGCTATTATGGGCTTATCAATAATATGTGCAAGGAAATGAAGCAGTCTGACTTTTCAGGTATCCTTACCACAGGCGGAACTATTTTCGGCACAAAGAGAACGCCTTTCAAGAAAATGCAGGTCATCGAAGAAGATAACGTGGATAAAGTAAAGGCTATGAAAGAAACCTATAAAAAGCAGAAGCTCGATTGCCTGCTCACCTTGGGCGGCAACGGCACTCATAAGACCGCTAACCTCCTTTCAACCGAGGGACTTAACGTTATCGGCCTGCCTAAAACTATCGACAACGATATCTGGGGCACAAGCGTAACGTTCGGCTTCCATACCGCTGTTGACACAGCCACAGACGTTATCGACAGACTTCATTCCACAGCTAATTCCCACGGAAGAATACTCGTTGCAGAAATAATGGGCAATAAAGCCGGCTGGCTCACCCTCTATTCAGGTATCGCAGGCGGTGCAGATATGATAGTCATTCCTGAAATACCATATGATATCGAAAAGCTTGCCGCTGCCTGCGAAAAGAGAGAATCAAAGGGATTTTCTATCCTCGCCGTAGCTGAGGGTGCTTTTGATAAAGAAGAGGCAAAGCTTAAAAAGAAGGAAAGAGCAAGACTCCGTGCAGAACAGGGTCTTACAACTGCTACCCCTAGAATTGCAAAGCAAATAGAAGAGCTTACAGGCAGAGAAACAAGAGTTTGCGTTCCTGGTCATATGCTCAGAGGCGGCAGCCCGTCAGCCTATGACAGAGTTCTCGCCACAAAGTTCGGCGTCCATGCCGCAGAGCTTATCGCAGCCGATAAATACGGCTATGCAGTGGCAATGATAAATGAAGTTGTGTCAGAAAACCCACTTTCAGAAGTCGCAGGCAAAACAAAATTCGTCCCTGCCGACCACCAGCTCGTCAAGACCGCAAAGGCTCTGGGCGTCGCTTTCGGTGACTGATAAATGCAAAACAAAAGCGGTGCAGCCTAAACTGTACCGCTTTTTATGTTTGTTTCCGTAGCGGTGATCTGAGGTCTCCCACCTGATCTCCGATAAATCATATGCTTGCCACAAAACCTATAACATAAGAAAAGCTCCGCAGGAAGGCGGAGCTTTTCTTGTATCTATCTTAGCCGATAAGCCAGTCATACATTTCCTGATACTTGTTAGCAGAAGCCTGCCATGAGAAATCCTGTGCCATTGCAGATTTGATAAGTCCGTTCCATTCGTCACGTCTGTCATCAAATATGTACTTTGCGAACATAACAGTGTTGTACATCTCGTGTGCATTGTAGTTTGCAAAGCTGAAACCAGTGCCGGTCCTCTCAAACTGATTGAACGGCTGAACAGTATCTCTCAAACCGCCAGTTTCACGAACGATAGGCAACGTACCGTAACGCAGTGACATAAGCTGTGAAAGTCCACATGGCTCGAAAAGTGACGGCATAAGGAATGCGTCAGCAGATGCGTAAATGCGGTGGCTCATTTCCTCACTGTAGTAAATGTTAGCGGAAACCCTGTCAGGATACTTGCCTGCAAACCAGCGGAACATATCCTCATATTTCTGCTCGCCCGTGCCAAGCACAACGAACTGTATGCCCTGTTCGCACATTCTTTCCATCATGTATGCAATAAGGTCAAAGCCCTTCTGATCTGTCAAACGGCTAACAATGCCTATCATAAAGCGATTGTCGTCCTGCGCAAGACCAAGCTCAGCCTGAATTGCCCTCTTGTTGTGTATCTTCTTCTCAAGCACGTTGTCATAATTGTATCTTACAACAATGTTCTTGTCCGTGTCAGGGTTGTAATCAACGTAGTCGATACCATTTACGATACCACGGAGATCGTTAGCCCTTGCCCTCATAAGTCCGTCAAGACCCTCGCCGTAGAACTGCGTCTTTATCTCCTCTGCGTATGTGTTGCTGACAGTTGTGATAGCGTCAGCATAAACAAGACCGCCCTTGAGCATATTTCCGTCAACGCCCGTTCTCAGCTTGTCGATAGTGAAGTAGTAGTCAGACAGACCGGATATCCTCTTGAACTGCTCAACTCCGTCATTTCCCTGGAATTTCAGATTGTGTATAGTCATAACAGTCTTTATGCCGCGGAAAAAATCTCCCCCTGCAAAGCTGTCATGAAGATATACAGGTATAAGACCCGTCTGCCAGTCGTGACAGTGTATAACGTCAGGACGGAAATCAAGAAGCGGCAGAGCAGAAAGCACAGCTCTGTCAAAGTACATGAACTTTTCTATATCCCAGTGATGCTCAGTGTAAGGCTTGTCACCGGTGAAATAATGTTCGTTGTCGATAAAATAGAACGTAACGCCATCATAAACGCATTCAAGCACGCCCACATATTGGCTCTGACCTGCAAAGTCCATGTAGAAATGCGTTTTGTACTGCATCATGTCTTTCCACTGCTGTTTCATGCAGGAATATTTAGGAAGAATTACTCTGACATCATAATACCTCTTGTCAAAGCACTTAGGCAGAGAGCCAACAACGTCAGCAAGACCGCCTGTCTTGATAAACGGAACACACTCCGAAGAAGCGAACAAAACTTTTTTCATATTCAAGTTATCCTTTCCAACTTAATTTCTTGAATTTTCAGGGCAATAATTATCGCTATTGCCAATGTGAACATAACAATTATAACACTTTTTGTTGAAAACGTCAAGAGCAAAACCTCGTTTGCACCATAAAAGCGCAGTGATGAAAAATTAATAATTAAAAGTAGACATAAGCCGCTTTGTGTGGTATAATAAAGTGTCAAAGTATAATTATCAGATATAGGAGAGTTAAAATGATAACAGTATCAAACGTAAGCCTTTCATTCGGTGGTCAGCTTCTTTTCAAGGACGTTGACCTTAAATTTACAAACGGCAACTGCTATGGCATAATCGGTGCAAACGGTGCAGGAAAGTCAACATTTCTGAAGATCCTCTGCGGTGAGATAGAGCCTACCACAGGCGAGGTAGTGATCTCAAAAGAGGACAGACTTTCAGTGCTTCGTCAGGATCACTTTGCATTTGACGAGTATACAGTTCTCGAAACTGTAATAATGGGCAATAAGCGTCTTTATGAGATAATGAAAGAAAAGGACGAGCTTTACGCCAAGGAGGACTTCACCGAGGAGGACGGCGACAGAGCAGGTCAGCTTGAAAGCGAGTTCGCAGAATTAAACGGCTGGGAAGCTGAGTCTGACGCTTCAAAGCTCATTCAGGGTCTTGGTCTTTCCGAGGATATCCTCTATTCACAGATGTCCACCCTCTCAGGTAACGAAAAAGTCAAGGTGCTCCTTGCACAGGCACTTTTCGGCAACCCTGATATCATCATGCTTGACGAGCCTACAAACCACCTTGATATCGACGCTATAAGCTGGCTTGAGGACTTCCTTGCCGACTATTTCGGAACTGTCCTCGTCGTATCCCATGACAGACACTTCCTTAATAATGTTTGTACCCATATCGTGGATATCGACTATACAAAGATAAAAATGTATGTTGGTAACTACGAGTTCTGGTATGAGTCCTCACAGCTTATGCAGAGAATGATAAAGAACCAGAACAAGAAAGCCGAGGAGAAGATCAAGGAACTCCAGGAGTTCATCAACCGCTTCTCAGCAAACAAATCAAAGTCCAAGCAGGCTACCGCAAGAAGAAAGCTTCTTGATAAGCTCACAGTCGAGGAAATGCCTGCCTCATCAAGAAAATATCCTTTCATAGGCTTTAATATGGATAGAGAGCTTGGAAAAGACGTACTCAAAGTCAACGGCATCTCAAAAACAGTTGACGGAGTAAAGCTTCTCAATAATGTTTCCTTTACCCTCAGCCGTACCGATAAGGTCGCTTTCATAGGCGAGTCCGAGCAGGCTATCACAATGCTTTTCAAGATACTTGCAGAGGAAGAAGAGCCAGACGAGGGCAGCATTAAGTGGGGCGTTTCCACATCACGTTCCTATTTCCCAATAGATAACTCAGCCTACTTCAACGATAATGACGAAAGCATAGTTGACTGGATAAGAAAATATTCCACTTCCGAGGTAACAGACACCTACCTCAGAGGTTTCCTTGGCAAAATGCTCTTCTCAGGGGACGAGATATATAAGCCTGTAAAAGTTCTCTCAGGCGGTGAAAAGGTAAGATGTATGTTCAGCCGTATGATGCTCTTCGGCTCAAACGTTATAATGCTTGACAGACCTACCAACCACCTCGACCTTGAGTCTATCACAGCCGTGAATAACGGACTTAGAGATTTCAAAGGCGTTGTGATTTTCGCATCTCATGACCACGAAATAGTTCAGACAGTTGCAAACAGAATAATCGAGATAACCCACGACGGCTGTATCGACAGACAGGGCACATATGAGGAGTTCCTTGATTGGCGACGTGAGCGTGGCATGAAGTCATTTATAGAGTAATTTTATTATGGAGAAGTATCCAAAATGGCAAAAATGAAAAACGTGACCGTAAGAGGTTACAATATTGATGACGTTCCTGCAATGGCAGAGATATGGAACGAAGTTGTAAAAGAGGGCAATGCCTTCCCACAGAAAGAAACTCTCGACTATGAGGGTGCGAAAAAGTTTTTTGCTTCACAAACATTCTGCGGTGTTGCAGAGTATGAGGGCGAAACTGTAGGAATGTATATCCTCCACCCTAATAACGTTGGCAGATGCGGACATATCGCAAACGCAAGCTATGCCGTAAAAAGCACCTGCCGTGGAAAAGGAGCAGGCAAGGTCATAGTCGAACATTGTCTTTTCATAGCAAAGCAGAAAGGCTTTAAGGTGCTCCAGTTCAATGCCGTTGTTGCGTCAAATGTCAAGGCGGTAAAGCTTTACGAAAACCTCGGCTTTGTTAAGCTCGGCACTGTACCGAAGGGCTTTGAAAACAAAGAGGGCGTCTTTGAGGATATCATTCTTTTCTACCACACACTGTAAGTGAGGAGTTAGGAGTGAGGAATTAAGGTATCGCCTGAGGCGATGATATCTTTTTGAATATTGAATTTTTATAGGTATTGAAAGGTGAAAGAAGTATGTTAAAAGTAGCAAATATTTTTTCAAACGATATGGTGCTCCAGCGTGACAAGAACATAACAGTCTGGGGACTTGGGGACGAGGAAAGAACTGTCACCGTAACGCTCAACGGCGTGTCAGTCCAGACGCAGGTCTGCGACGGCAGGTGGACAGCCGTTCTCCCTCCAATGAGTGCTGGCGGAGAGTATGAAATGACAGTTTCAGACGGCTGTACAGAGAAAAAATTCTGCCGTATCATGATAGGCGAAGTGTGGTTCTGCGGCGGTCAGTCAAATATGGAGCTTGAACTTCAAAACGCAAAGGGCGGCAAAGAAGTCCTCGAAAACCTCACCCCTGATTGCAACGTAAGATTTTATTACACTCAAAAGCGTGGCACCCTTGACGAAATGTTCTATGAGGACGAAAACAATACCGCATGGTCACAGGCTTCAAAAGATAATTCAAGGGCATGGAGTGCAGTCGGCTTTTTCTTTGGAAGAAAGCTTGCCAAAGACCTTGGCGTAACAGTAGGACTTATCGGCTGTAACTGGGGCGGCACATCAGCCTCCGCATGGGTAGACAGACCGACCCTTGAAAACAACGCTGAAATAAGAAGCTACATAGACGAGTATGAAAAACGTATTGAGGGCAAAACTGTCGAGGAGCAGATAAAAGAATACAGAGATTATCAGAAATTTGAGCGTGTGTGGGATAAAAAATACGGCGAGCTTCTGCAAAAAGACCCAACAATGAGCTGGGAGAAAGCCAACGAGATCCTTGGCGATAAGAATTGGCCGGGCCCGATAAACTGCGTAAACCCATTCCGTCCAACAGGACTTTTTGAGACCATGGTGTCAAGAGTTTGTCCTTATACAATAAAAGGCTTCCTCTATTATCAGGGCGAGTCTGACGACCATAAGCCTGACAGCTATTATACCCTCCTCACATCTCTTATCAGGCTTTGGAGAGAGAAGTGGGGCGACGACGAGCTTCCGTTCATAATCGTCCAGCTCCCAATGTTCAAATATGCCGCCGACCCTGATTATAAGCATTGGTGTAAAATAAGAGAAGCACAGATGAGAGCATATAAGACAGTGAAAAATACAGGAATAGCTGTTATCTCAGATTGCGGTGAGTTCAACGAGATCCACCCAAAGAATAAAGTACCCGTTGGCGAAAGACTTTGTTTGCAGGCAGAAAAGCTTTTCTACGGCATGGACGTAAAAGCATTCGGACCTATCTATAAGTCGCTGGAGTATAAAAACGGCGGTATAGAGCTTAGCTTTGACCATGCCGAAAACGGCTTTGTAGTAAAGGGCGAAGCACAGGGCTTTGAGATAGCAGGCAAGGACGAAGAGTTCGTAAAAGCCGATATCACCATAAACGGCAGCAAAATTTTCATCAAGTCAGACGCCGTTGAAAAACCTCTGTATGCAAGATATAACTGGTTCAACTATTGCGAGGTAACTATCTTCAACGAAACAGGCATACCACTTGCTCCATTCAGAACAGAAAAATAATACAAGAACGTCCCCTGAATGGGGGCGTTTTTTGTTTTGCAGAAATCTGACACCCCGCTTTTTTGCACTTCAACGTTTTTGATTTTTTTACGAATTTTTTTGTAATTCGTACAAATATGGGTAGGGGCGAACAATGTTCGCCCGTTTCGTTCACTGCAAACCACCTGCCTTGACCCTCGACCCATAACACGGATTTTCCAACGTTAATAAAATATTTATAATTAAAACTCTTGGCAAAATCTCCGCTGTGTGGTATAATAGAAGATATATAAATGAATTTGGAAAGGCTGGTCTTATTAATGAGAGCTGTTGTTACGGTTATAGGTAAGGACGCTGTAGGTATCCTTGCAAAGGTAAGCACAAAGTGTGCAGAATATAATGCGAATGTTATCGAGGTCACTCAGTCAGTTTTGCAGGACCTCTTTGCTATGATAATGCTTGTTGACATCACAAAGCTCAACTCCGATTTTGCTACCATGGCGGACGGACTGACAGAGCTTGGTCAGACAATGGGTGTAAAGATCCATACCATGCACGAGGATATTTTTAACTGTATGCACCATATCTAAAGAGGAGATTTCTGTAAAATGATTAATACATATGACGTGTTGGAAACGATACGAATGATACAGGACGATTGTCTTGATATTCGTACTATCACAATGGGCATTTCTCTGCTTGATTGTATCGACAGCGATATAAACGTTGCCTGCGAGAATGTCTATAAGAAGATAACCGCAAAAGCCGCAAGACTTGTTGAGGTGGGCGAGCAGATAGAAAAGGAGCTTGGAATCCCGATCATAAATAAGAGAATTTCCGTTACCCCTATCGCTATCGTGTCTGCTGCCTGCAAGTGTTCACCTGTTCCATTTGCACACGCTATGGACAGAGCCGCAAAGGACGTTGGCGTAAACCTTATCGGTGGATATACAGCCCTCGTTCCAAAGGGCTTCTCCGCAGGCGATATCGAGCTTATCAAGTCTATCCCAGAGGCACTTGCTACTACTGAGAGAGTATGTTCCTCTGTAAATATCGGTTCAACAAAAACAGGTATCAATCTGGATGCCTGCAAAATGATGGGTGGCGTTGTAAGAGAGTGTGCAGAAAGAACAGTTGACTCTGCCTGCTTTGGCGCAGCAAAACTCGTTGTTTTCTGTAACGCAGTTGAGGATAACCCGTTCATGGCAGGTGCTTTCCACGGAGTTGGCGAGCCTGATTGCATGATAAACGTGGGCGTATCAGGTCCTGGTGTTGTAAGAGCCGCTTTGAGAAAATATCCTGACGCTGATATCACAAAGATATCCGACGTTATCAAGGAGATCTCATATAAGATAACAAGAGTAGGTCAGCTCGTTGGAACTATCGCTTCCAAGCGCCTTGGCGTGCCATTCGGCATCGTTGACCTTTCACTCGCACCAACTCCGGCAGTAGGCGACTCTGTTGCCCATATCCTCGAGGAAATAGGACTTGAAAAGTGCGGTACACATGGCACAACAGCAGCCCTCGCCCTGCTCAATGACGCAGTTAAAAAGGGCGGCGTAATGGCTTGCTCAAGAATAGGCGGACTTTCAGGTGCATTTATCCCTGTTTCTGAGGACGCAGGTATGATCGATGCCGCAAAGAGCGGTGCGCTCTGCATTGAAAAACTTGAAGCTATGACCGCTGTATGCTCAGTTGGTCTTGATATGATATGTATTCCGGGCGATACCCCAGCCGATACTATTTCCGCTATCATCGCAGACGAAGCTGCTATCGGTATGGTAAACAACAAGACCACCGCCGTAAGAGTTATCCCTGCTATTGGCAAGGGCGTTGGCGAAGAACTTGATTGGGGCGGACTTTTTGGCTGCGGACCTGTTATGCCGCTCAAAAAAGAGTCGCCTTCCAAGTTCATCAATCGTGGCGGACAGATCCCTGCACCACTCCATTCTCTCAAAAACTAAATTTTCACGGCGGCAGAGCAATTCTGCCGCTGTTTTTGGTAAGGAGGAAAACAGATTGAAACGCTGTATGTTTGCAGACTTCACCTTCAAAATACCCTTTGAGGAGCGCATAAGACTTATAAAAGAGAACGGCTTTGACGGTGTAATGCTTGGTTTTTCTGACGGACTAAAATACACGCAGTATGATATTGTACGAAATTTTGGACTGGAAATAGAAAACGTCCATTCACAGTTTGACCGCATGAACGCCCTTTGGACAATATGCCCGGAGAGCGAATATATCCTCCAACGAACACTTGAATGTGTAAGAGTGTGCGGTGAAAACGACATAAAAACCATGATATGCCACCCCACTGACGGGCTTGTTCCGCCCGAAGTATCTCGTTTCGGTATAGAGAATTTCGCCAAGATAATACAGTGCGGAGAAGAAAACGGCGTCGATATCGCCTTTGAGAATATCCAGCTCCCGCAGTTTCTTGACGTGCTGTTTGACCAGTTCGGAAGCCATGATAACGTGAAATTTTGCTACGATACAGGTCATGAGAATTGCTTCTCAAAGAATTCCGATTGCCTGACGAAGTTTGGAAGCAAGCTTGCCTGCCTGCATATCCACGATAACGACGGCAACACCGACGGACACATGATACCATTTGACGGCAACCTGAACTTTGAGAAATTTCTCAGAAAGCTCAAAAACCTCGACCACCAGCCACCATTGTCATTAGAGCTTTATATGTCAAAGTCCACCATGTACCGAAATGCTGCACCTGACAGCTTTGTAAGACGTGCGGCAGAAGCGGCAAAACAGTTTGAAAAGCTTTACAATTCTATATAAGTACAAATTTCTGTACAGATAGGAGAACCTATGAAAACTCTTATAGATATGCACACCCACACAGGCTTTTCCCCAGATGGTGAGGGAACTGTAGAACAGTCTTTAGCAAAAGCCAAAGAGCTTGGTTTGGCGGCATTTGCCATAACTGACCATTGCGATTGCAATTTCCGCTACAAAGCCGAGCATTATGGTGACCCTGAAGCCCTGAAAGACGGCATGATGTACGGCTCGGGGGAGTATGCCCCCGCAAGCATAGTCGCCCAGTATGAAGCTTCCCAGCATCTGGAGGGTTTAAATTTTCTCTGCGGAATAGAGCTTGGTCAGCCTTTGCAGGATATAGAATTTGCCGAGGAGATAGCCTCCGACAAACGCCTTGATTTTATCATAGGCTCACATCATCAGAATAAAGGCAAGGACGATTTCTATTGGATAGAGTACAAAAATATGGACTTGTCGCAAACCTATGCTCTCCTTGACGACTATTTCAAAGAAATGCTTGAAATGTGCAAATGGGGCAAGTTAGACGTTTTAGGACACCTCACCTATCCTCTGCGATATATCCAAGGAGATTGCGGTATACAAATAGATCTTTCCCCATATGAAGATATTATCAGAGAAATTTTTTGTACACTTATCCAAAAAGGCAAGGGCATAGAGATAAATGTGTCGGGACTTAGGCAAAAATACGGCAAGCCACTCCCGGACCTTGGCTATGTGAAGCTCTACAAAGCCCTCGGCGGCGAGATATTGACCATAGGCTCAGACGCCCACTGCACCGCAGATATCGGCAGAGATATTTCCGCAGGCGTAGAAATGGCGCAGGCGGCAGGCTTTAAGTATCTGACCTATTTCAAAAAGCACGAGCCGAAGTTTATCAAGATAGAAATATGATATCATATCAAAGCGCCGCAATTCTTGCTTTGCAGGGATAGGGCGTTTTGTTTTGCCGGTAACATTTAGCCCACCGATACATATAATTATATATAACTCTATCAGGCATAGTCCCACAGGAGGTATCCATATGAAAAAAACAGTTTTCCTCTGCGTCGGCGGTGACGCAAGACAAACATATACAGCTCAGACTCTCGCTAAAATCGGCAGAGTCTATACTTACGGCATGGACGATAAAGGCGAGGACACTATCCCCCTCGCTCATCTCGATCAGCTCACCGAAAAGGCGGACGTTCTCGTACTTCCTCTTATGAAAGCTGACGGGCTGGATATCTCTTCTAGCCGTAATGTAAAGGTATCATGCAGTGACGTTTCAACGCATTTAAAGAAAAATGCACTCGTGGCAGGCGGTCTGCTTCGCCGTGATCAAATAGAATATTTCTCCTCTCTTGGCTTCGATGTTAAGGATTACTATAAGCGAGAGGAGCTTGTTATAAGAAATTGTATCCCCACGGCGGAGGGCGCTTTGCAAATAGCCATGCAGGAGCTTGCTGTCACCGTGAACGGTTCCACCGTCCTAGTTATTGGCTATGGTAGAGTAGCGAAAGCCTGCGCTAAGCTTTTTCGGGCTGTCGGCGCAGATGTGACTATATCCGCAAGAAAGCTTTCTGCGCTTGCAGAAGCCGAGGGTGCAGGATATAAGGCAGAGCTTATCACAGCTCTTGCGGACAATATTTCGGGGTACACTATAATAATAAACACCGTCCCTGCCATGATACTTGATGAAAAGCTTTTGGGCGTAATGGATAAAAAATCTCTTATCATAGACCTTGCCTCCCGACCTGGCGGAGTAGATCATGAAACTGCCGCAAAGCTGAACAGGCGTGTGGTATGGGCATTGGGACTTCCAGCCAAAGCCGCACCTATGACTGCAGGAGAGATAATCGCCCGAACAGTCACGGACATTTTGAATGAAAGGGGAACAAAGAATGTCACTTGACGGCATACGAATAGGCTTTTGCATGACCGGCTCCTTCTGCACCTTTGAAAAGGCATTTGCCGCCGCAGAACGGCTTGTGCAGCAGGGCGCAAAGCTTGTGCCAATAATGTCTTTCAACGCCGCATCTATATCTACACGTTTTGGCACAGCGGAAGAAAACATCAAACGTCTTGAAACCATAGCAGGCCGCAAGGTCATACGCACCATAGAAGAAGCCGAGCCGATCGGCCCGAAAAAGATGTGTGATATCATGGTAGTAGCACCCTGCACCTCAAACACGGCAGCAAAGCTTGCTCTTGGCTTGACGGACACTCCAGCCACCATGGCGGTAAAAAGTCATCTGAGAAATGCTCGTCCCGTGGTCATCGCCATATCGACAAATGACGCACTGGCAGGGTGTGCTAAAAACATAGGTTATCTGCAAAATCTGAGAAACTACTATTTCGTACCATATGCGCAGGACAACTGTGAAAAGAAGCCAAACTCCATAGTGGCTGAGTTTGAACTCATACCCGAAACTATTCAGTCGGCTCTTGAAGGGATACAGCTTCAGCCTATCATAAGGGTAAAATAACGCAAAGCTCTCCGAAACGCTCGGGGAGCTTTTTTTGCATTCACACATCTCTGATAACCGCACCCCTACAGATATTCGGGCAAGTCCTGCCGCCGCAAAATCGCTTCGCTCGGCGCTTGAGGGCAGCTTTGCTCATTCCTAATTTCTAATTCCTAATTCCTCATTCCTCACTCCTCACTTCTTTCGCCCTTGTGCAATCTGCTTTATAACAAGTCTAAACTTTGTTCACATTCACGAAAGAAATTTTTCTTTCCACCCTTGCTATTTATGTGAAAATAGTATATAATTATCTTATGCGGTTGATATATTTTGTGTAAATGATACATATAATTATACTGCATATCACATTAAGCCGTCCAACGGCATAGATTGGAGCGATCAACTTGAAAAAATACGACAGCACAAAAATAAAAAATATTGCTATTGCAGGTCAGGCAGGTTCTGGAAAGACCTCTCTGACTGAGGCACTGCTATATAAAAGCGGAGCTACTGACAGGCTCGGCAAGATAACTGACGGAAACACTGTTTCTGATTATACCCCTGATGAGATAAAGAGAAAATGTTCTGTTTACACATCTCTTTCTTCTTTGGAAACTGGCGAGTTCAAGGTAAATCTTCTTGATACTCCCGGTATGTTCGATTATGAGGGCGAAGCTGTTGAGGGCATTGCCGCAAGCGGTTGCGTACTCATCACTGTATCAGGTAAATCAGGCGTTCGTGTAGGTACTCACAAGGCTTATGACCTTGCAAAGAAAATGGGCAAGCCTACAATGTTCGTTGTAACAAAGCTTGATGACGATAACGCAAACTTCAATAACGTTCTTACTCAGCTCAAAGCAGAGTTCGGACCTACAGTTTGCCCTGTTGTTGTGCCTGTTATCGCAGACAGAAAGATAGTTTCTTATGTAAATCTCATTGAGATGAAAGCATATAAGTATGAAGACGGCAAGGCAGTTGAAACTGATATGCCTACAGCTGAGGTATCAGAGAAAATGGGCTATCGTATCGACGGACTTATCGAAGCCGTGTCCGAAGCCGTTGCAGAAACTGACGAGGCGCTTTTTGAAAAGTTCTTCTCAGGCGAAGCATTCACACAGAAAGAGCTTACCGACGGAATACATAGCGGCATGAACTCAGGCATTATAACTCCTGTTACCTGCGTTTCTTCCACAGATCTCTCAGGTGTTGATATGCTCCTTAAGGAGATAGACCTACTGCTCCCTCCTCCGTCAGAAAAGGACGCTATGATAGGCGAAACAGCAGACGGCGAAGCTGTTGAGGTCGCTTGCGTTGAAAGCGACCCTATGAGCGCATTTGTATTCAAGACAGTTGCTGACCCATTTGTTGGCAAGATGTCATATATAAAGGTATTTTCAGGAAAGCTTACACCTAACAAGGAGGTTGTGAACGCTACCACAGGAAGCACCGAAAAGGTCGGAAAGCTTGTTACGCTTCAGGGCAAAAAGCAGATAGACGTTGCCGAAGCAGGCTGTGGAGATATCGTTGTTGCAATGAAGATGAACGTGAACACCAACGATACTATCTGTGACTCCACGAGAGTTGTTAAGTTTGCACCTATGACCTTCCCTAAGCCGTGCTACAAAATGGCAGTAAGAGCTAAAAAGCAGGGCGATGAAAGCAAGATATCCGCCGCAATGACAAGACTTATGGAAGAAGACCTTACTATAGATTACAAGCTCGACCCGTCAACAAACGAAATGATACTCAGCACCTTGGGCGGACTTCACCTTGATTCTGTTGTGGGCAGACTTGCGGGAACATTCGGCGTTGAAGTAGAAACTTCTGTGCCTAAGATCTCCTATCGTGAAACAATCAGAAAGAAAGTCAAGGTGCAGGGCAGACATAAGAAGCAGTCAGGCGGTCACGGTCAGTATGGCGACGTTTGGATAGAATTTGAGCCATGCGTATCTGACGACCTTGTATTTGAAGAAAAGGTGTTTGGCGGAGCAGTTCCAAAGAACTTCTTCCCAGCCGTAGAAAAGGGCTTGCAGGAAAGCGTAAAGAAAGGCGTTCTCGCAGGTTTCCCTGTAGTAGGTCTGAAAGCTATCCTTGTGGACGGCTCATATCACCCCGTTGACAGCTCAGAAATGGCATTTAAAATGGCAGCTTCTATCGCATACAAAGAGGGTATGCGTCAGGCAGAGCCTGTTCTCCTCGAACCGATCGGCTCCTTGAGCGTTTTCGTACCTGACGATAACACTGGCGACATGATGGGCGAGCTTAATAAGAGAAGAGGCAGAGTTCTGGGCATGAATCCTGCGGAAAAGAAGGGCATGACAGAAATAGTTGCGGAAGTTCCAATGGCTGAAATGGCAGACTTCACGTTGCTTCTGAGACAAATGACACAGGGTCAGGGCGTGTTCACATTTGAAAAAGCACGTTACGAGCCGCTTCCTGCAAATCTTGTTGCAGACGTTATCGCAAAGAACGCAGTGGCAGATTGATTTTTTTGGAATAGAATTTTTAAGGGATAATTATAGAATTGTGATAAGGACAGTACGGGAATGTTTCGGGCGTTCCCGTACTTTTTTGCACAAAAAAACAGACGGAATAAAAACCGTCTGCAATTATCATATGTATTGAATACGCCATAGTAGGGGCGAACAGTGTTCGCCCGTTTCCTGTCAGCTTTTATGTGACGCACATATCACCCATTCCAGTATTTTCTGTCAAGGCTTCGATACTGAACAGCCATTGCGATATGCTTTTTGTCTATGACCTCTGCACCGTCCATATCCGCAACAGTTCGTGCGACTTTAAGTATGCGGTCATAGGCTCTTGCTGAAAGACCCAGCCTGTCAAAAACGTTCTCCAAAAGCTTCGAAGCCTCATCTGTCACAGGGCAGACCTCGTGAAGAATATCAGAAGTTATTCGTGCGTTGCAGGTTATGCTAGTGCCTTTGAAACGCTCGTTTTGTATGTCACGGGCTTTTTGAACACGCTCTCTTATGGACGCTGATGACTCCTCTTTGGCAGTGGAAGAAAGATCTGCAAACTCAACAGGTGCGACCTCCAAATGAATGTCGAAACGGTCGAGAAGTGGTCCGCTGACTTTGGAAAGATAGCTTGAAACTTGTTTCGGAGAGCATATGCACTTTCTTGTGGGGTGACCAAAATATCCGCATGGACATGGATTCATTGCAGCAATAAGCATGAACGAACATGGGTATGTTATCGACCCTGACACTCTGGATATGGTCACCTGCCTGTCCTCCAAAGGCTGACGTAAGATCTCAAGGGCAGGGCGTGAAAACTCTGCAAGCTCGTCAAGAAAAAGCAAGCCGTTATGTGCAAGGGATATCTCGCCGGGCTTTGGCACAGAGCCTCCGCCTGAAAGTCCTGCTGGTGAAACTGTATGATGCGGTGAACGGAAAGGTCTGGCGGTGATAAGAGGACTGTTGCTGTCCAAAAGTCCTGCCACAGAATGGATATTTGTGGTTTCTATGGACTCCTCAAAGGTCATGGCAGGAAGTATCGACGGCATACGTTTTGCAAGCATTGATTTTCCTGAGCCAGGCGAACCTATCATAAGAACGTTGTGACCGCCTGCCGCTGCGACCTCTAATGCTTTTTTTGCCGCTGATTGTCCTTTTACGTCGGCAAAATCAAGACTTCCGAAATAGCTTTCAGCGGTGGGCTTATAATGTGCCGCAGGAACTATTGCCGCCTTTTTCTCAAAGTGAAAAACAAGCTCACGTAAAGACCTTACGCCATAGGCTTTTATACCCTCCACAACGGAAGCTTCACGAACATTGTCGGTAGGAACATATATCTCAGAAAGTCCCATTTTCTGCGCCATTATGGTCATAGGCAAAACGCCCTGAACAGGTCTTACTTCTCCGCTGAGAGAAAGCTCACCGATAAAAGCGGAGGTGGAAAGCATACTGTCATCAACAAGGTCAGCCATTCGCAAGAGTGCAACTGCCACGGCTAAGTCATAGACCGAGCCTGTTTTTCTCACATCGGCAGGTGCAAGATTTATGATTATTTTTCTCAGAGGCAATGTTATCTCGCTTGAACGCAGTGCAGAACGCACACGTTCACGGCTTTCTTTTACAGATGCGTCTGCAAGCCCCACGATATCGAAAGAGGGCAGACCCTTTGAAGCTTCTATCTCCACCTTGACCGCAAAGGCATTAAGCCCCAGCAGACCTACACTGTTTATTACAGCAAACACGTTGACTTCTCTCCCTTACAGCTTAATCTGAACACATTTCAGAGCTTATGATATCGAGCAGAAAATCTGCAATATCATTATACACTTCGCGGCGGTTGGTTTCGTTCACAAGCTCGTGACGTGCATTTTCGTATATCTTCATCTCAACGTCACAGCCGTTGAGGGACAGCCTGTTGAACACGTTTAGTACGCCTTTTCCGTAGTTTCCCACAGGGTCGGCACTGCCTGCTATAAGATAGGTAGGCAAAGTTTTCGGATAGGTGGAGAACCACTTTTCGTTTGAAACATACCACAAAAGCTTTGCAAGATTTTCAAAGCCGTTTAGGGTGAAAATAAAGTTGCATTTAGGGTCTTTTTCGTAGGTGGAAACTATTTCAGGGTCACGGGATATCCAATCATATTCGCTGACCTTATCGGTAATTTTTCTTGTATAAGCACCGAAAGCAAGCTTATTTACAGCGTTGCTCCTATATTTATCACCATGGAGTATTTTCAGGCTGTCAACAAGGGTGAGCAAAGCAGGAATACCCTCCATGCCGCCGCTTGTTCCACAGAAGATAGCCGCTGTGAGGTTTCTGCCATGCTTGGTGACAAAAGCTCTTGCAAGGAAGCTTCCCATGCTGTGGCCGAGAAGAAAATACGGCTTGTCAGGGTAGTTGTGTTTCATCATTTTTGTGAGAGTATACATATCCTCGACAGCGTTTTCCCAGCCATGTTCAGGGGAGAAGTAGCCAAGCTCGGAGCTGTCGTTCACACTGTCGCCATGACCGAGGTGGTCGTTTCCGCAGACAGCGAAGCCTAAGCCTGTGAGGAACTCAGCGAGGTCGTCATAACGTCTGAAATATTCGCACATACCGTGGGATATCTGAACGACACCTCTTACTGTGCCGATAGGGAAACGAACGTAATACGCGATCTTATGAAGTCCGTCAGAGGACGGATAGTAGCTTTTGAAATGAGTACAATTCATAGAAATTTACCTCCTTGGGGTTAGGATTTCGTACAATTTTACTTATCAATAGTATAGCACTTTTTGGGGGAATAATCAAGGGGAAGTTTTTTTTGAGTGAGGAGCGGAGTTTAAGTGAGGAGTTAGGAGTGAGGAATGAGGAATGAGCATAGCAGACCAAAGTAAATTGCAAGTATAAAGTAAAATAAAGCACCGAGCGAAGCGAGAGATAAAGCGCACGCTCAAGCCCGGCGCTAGAGGGCTTGTGGGGTCTAGGGG
>NZ_JBCOMH010000003.1:0-197766 GCF_040924265.1 Ruminococcus sp. RTP21198st1_G1_RTP21198_201120 | reverse complement strand
GCAATAGTATGTTTTATTACATCATCAATGCAATCATCACAATTTTTTACAATATCAAAGAATTCATCACTTTGCTTTGAAACAGTTTTTACAAACAATTCCGCTGCGTCGTCATCAAGGTTATTAATTGCCTTGACAAGATAATCGCCGCCCTTAACAGCAACTTTAACGCCATCATCACCATAGTCTCTTATCAAAGTTGCAACAGCGTCTTTATCCAAAATCTTATTTATCGCAACAATTGCTTCATCATCATACTTAGAAAGAATAGCAACAATATCAGAAGCTTGACCAGATTTGAATATTGAGTCAAGCAACTCAGGAGATATCTTTTTGGAAACCTCATATCCGCATACCTTTGCAACATCTTCTTTAGCGTATTGCTTTAAGAGATATCTCTGGTATAATTCGCATGAATACGTTAGCTATCGGCTCTAAAAATGCTCCGTCAGCAAGAAAAATTGTATGCGTTATTATACTTGATATACTTATTTTTCCATAGCCCCAACTAAAAATAGATATTTAAGTTTTCTATTTTCGTTTTCATTAACATCGGGAATAATATTTGTAATATTCACCATTATTTTATGATAAATATTAATCATACGGCATTTATTAAATGCAATTAAATATCCACGTTCAAGATCTGGTTTATTAAATTCTGAACAAAATAAAATTGTATTGCCATGATAAAAAATGTCAATTTTATTTGTAGACAAAGTAATAACAGAAATTTTATCGAATACGTTTTTTTCAAACGAAATTGTTTTTTCTCCAAAATTTTCAGCAATCACCTGTCTAGCCAAATCTATATTCCCGTGTGCAATTTCTTTTTTTATAAATTCTTCTATCTCAATATCATTATCAGTTTTTTTTATTTGATGACGTGAAAGAAACAGGAAAAGAGCAATTGCTGCGAAATCAGCATTAACACTTTCATATATAATCTCGTGACTGTTTCGCTCTATTTTCAAAACAGCAAAATGCCCACAATCCCTCTCTAATATTTCGTAATATATTTCCGGGGCGCCACCATCAACATCGCAGACAACAGAATTATTATAAGATTTCAAACATATATTTCTTACATCAGCCAAACAAATATTATGAGATATTTGAATTTTATAATACAAGTCATTAAATGTACTGATTATATCGTTCAAAAACTATCTCTCCCTTCAACACTTTAAAAGCGACCAACATATTCCCCCATATGTTCCGTAGCATTCGCATTAGTTCACACTACATTTGTTTCGGTATTAGGATTTATAAAAAAATTCTTTTAAATAATCATCGGGAATACGCAAATCCAGTTCTTTTTTAAGTTCATGAAAATATTTTTTCCATTGAATTGAAATTTTTTCCCACCAACCATCAATTGAGGTTTTAATAAGTATAGCCTCATTATTATCACCCCAATCATAACATATGCAGCATCCGCAAGCACCTTGACCATAATTAAAGCGCATATCAAAATAGTCACAATACTTGAATCCCAAACTAAATTCTTCATGTCCATTGCCGTAAAAAGCGTCTATCAAATTAAAATTCGAAACTAAACTACCAAAATATTTTTTCATTTCAGTTTCCACTATTTTGGCTTTTATTTCTGCTCGATTTTCATTCATTATAAAAACCCCTTTGCTTTTAAAAATTTCTTGGGAATTTGCTTTTTTACATCTGTCGTTATACATTTTATCAAACTGTCACAAAGCTTATCAAAGTCGGTATTAAGCGATGACGAAAATAGCATTTTCTTTTCACTGCGATTTGTTATGATAAAAAAATATAAGTTGTTATCTCTAATTTCAACCTCAAATGGATAATAATCATAAACGATAGAAGACATTTTATTGTCATAAAAAGAAACTGTATCTATTAATTCATTGTTATTGCCACATGCTCTTTGAGATAAAAATACATCTGCAATTTTATCTAGGAATTCATAGTTAGTAGGTTGCATACCAAAAATCTCCTTCCGAGAATAATTTTTATACCCATATTTATTTTTTTATACTCCCATTCATTCCACAATGATTTTCCTTTGAAATTTATATCGGTTGGGTCATGTGAAAAACGAATTGTTTTACCCGCTTGAACCTCCGTATACTCCTCCAGCACCAAGCTTTCAAGATAAGAAGAAACATACCCCGAAGCAAAGCGATAAGCGTATTCGTCGTCGGCGTTATTCCTGTAGCTTACCGTAGAGGCATAGTTCCCCAGAATATCAACGCTGAACGAACCTTTTGTCTCGATATCCTTAGAAAATGCGGAAACAGTAACGCAAGGCTCGTAGCTGAATACGCCGTAGCTCAGATATCTTTCGGCATAGATACGGTTAGCCCCTGCCAGTACCTTATTCTCAATGTCAAGCTGCCTGAAATACGTCGTTTCAATAAGGCTGAGGAAGTTGCCTATATACTTATCGTTGTAGACGTTGCTTTTGTTTGCCTTTGCCTGCTCCTCGTCGGTAAGCGGCATTTTTTCATACGCTGTCAAGAGCGACTGCGCAGAAATATTTTGATTATCCGTAGATATACAGTTTACGGAACCTACAAGAATTTCCTTGGTATCCTCGAATGTTTCGTTTGATGAAACAGGAGCAATGTTGAGATACTGCGTTTTGCCGATTGACGTTAAAGCGCCGTTCCACTCGTAAATAATCTTGTTGTCAATGTAAAGAGCAGGCGAAATAGTATCGGCGTATTGTGCCCAATAGTCATTTTTCAGATTATAGATACTGCTTGGAGTTCCGTCTCCAAAAATGCTGTAAAACTCTTTGTTGGGAACATATCCGACCGTTATAGTCGAAATGTATGCCATGGGTCCCGATATCACCTGCTGATAACCGTTATTAATACCGATTTTGAGCAGATCGGTGTCGACAATCTTGGAGTCGTAAATATTTTTAACTTGTTCTTTAATTGTACCACAAATATACGGCAATTTCAAGGAAATTTTTGATATATTCTTCTGAGCAATCATCTTGCCGGTAACATTAACCGATATTTCTTCAGAAGACTGATCGTCAAACTTGCTTAAATACAAATAAAAGTCGGAAGAATCCTTGAAATCGGAAATATCGACATCGATATTCTGTTTTTCGATCTCGTCCGAAATACTCTCTACCTACTTGTATTTCTTGAAGCTGATATCGAGTTCGTATTCCTTGCCGTCGATCTATCTCGCAGTATCCGACGCACTCAAAGCCGCCCGCTTTTTCAAGTTCCGAACGGAATCCGCCTATTCCTGCAAAGATATCAAAATATTTTATCAGTACGAATCATCTCCTTTCCGATTTTTCCAACAAAAAAACGGTCAAGCTTTTTTCAAAACTTGACCGTCACATTGATATATTCATTTCTTCTGTTGGCTCACTATCTTCACTTACGATATGAAAGTCGTCCACACCAGGGATAACTCCTAACGTTCTGCCGTTATTAAAAACGCAATGCACAGTGCCGATATCATCCATATGTTCGATATTTTTTGTTGTGTGGGGTTTGACTTCCTTTTTGGTGAAAACTGGCGAAAAGCATCTACGGTTTTACACCTGAAATTTTTACCCTCAAAACGCAAAAAAAGCTCGTAAATACGAGCTTTTCGAGGTGTGCATCTATTTTATTGCACAAGTATGGTGCGGGTGACAGGACTTGAACCTGCACGGTGTTGCCAATAGAACCTAAATCTATCGCGTCTGCCAATTCCGCCACACCCGCGTACAAAATATCATTATTATTTTATCATAAACTCCCTACTTTGTCAAGACCTTTTGCTCAAAAAAAATGCCCGATGCTCAAAACATCGGACTGATTTTTTTATAATCTCTTTATATTGTCAAGAATTATCAGCTTGTGCGTAAAACCCTCAAGCTTGTTTTTGATATCACCGTTCTTTATAAAAAGGAGTGTTGGCAGTGCTGTAACGTCATATCTCTTCGCAAGATCTGGCTGAGAGGTGATATCACACTTAGCTATGATAGCGGTTTCTCCAAGCTCTTCTGCAGCTTCGTTAAGCCCTGCCTCTGTTCTTTTACAGTGAACACAGGTAGGTGAGTAAAATTCTATAACAAGCGGTTTGTCTGCTGATATCAGCTCGTTGTAATTCTGGTTTGTCAGTTCTGTTAGCATTTTTTTATTTCCTCCAATATATATTATATTATTCATATAGCTTTACTATGAATATAGTGATTATATCACTATTTACGCACTTTGTCAAGAGTATTATCAAACATTTCTGTATATCATATTTCTCACATATGTTGGTTATGAATAAAATGTACAACAATAATAAAGTATTCCTATCATATATGTATGATTTCACGAAAATCATTCATAACTATTGACATTTCCATAAAATCATGTATAATAAAAGCATACTAATCATATCGACTTGATATGAATTGAAAGTGAGGAGCTTAAATTGTCAAAGATCAATAAGCGAATGCAGCGATGTTGACACTGGAACTATCACAGCAATATATCTTAATTGGAGTTGTCAGCTATGTATATAGAATTAAAAAACATTAATAAAAGCTTTGGCGATTTTAAAGCTTCGGATAACGTAAGTTTTGGTATTGAAAAGGGAAAGCTTATCGGTCTGCTTGGACCGAGCGGCAGCGGTAAAACAACTATCCTGCGTATGCTTGCAGGTTTGGAAAAACAGGATAGCGGTGATATTATTATAGATGGTAAAAATGTCAACAAACTTCCTTCAAATGAAAGAGGTATCGGATTTGTTTTTCAAAGCTATGCGCTCTTCCCTTTTATGACAGTTTACGATAATATAGCTTATGGTCTGAAGGTTCAGAAAAAAGATAAGAAGTTTATCAAACAACGTGTGGCTGAGCTTCTTGAACTTGTTGGCTTGCCTGACGTTGGCAAGCGTTATCCTGACCAGCTCAGCGGAGGTCAAAGGCAGCGTATCGCTCTTGCAAGAGCACTAGCACCTCAGCCTGAACTCCTTCTACTTGACGAACCTTTTGCAGCTATCGACGCAAAGGTAAGAAAAGAACTGAGAACATGGCTTCGTGATACTATTGATAAAATAGGCATAACAAGCATTTTCGTTACACACGATCAGGACGAAGCAATAGAGGTCGCAGACGAAATTGTTATCACAAACAAAGGCAGAGTTGAGCAGATAGGCAATCCGGTTGAGATATACCTTGAACCTAAAACTTCTTTTGTTGCTCAGTTTATCGGTCAGTCAGCTATTATCGAGGATTACAGCAAACTAAAGGGTTTTGAAGTTACAGAAAATAATGCCTCAGCTATAATCCGACCGGAATTTATTGAAATAAATAAATTCGAAGACAGTGAATACCACCCATTTGAAAGCTCTATGGAAGACGCAGTTGTAGAAGATGTATCATTCAGAGGAAACGCCTTTGAGGTTAAAGCTTCCATAGACGGTATCTCAGTAACAGGCAGATATCCGCTGAACGCTTCCCGCCTGAAAAAAGGTGATAAGGTAAAAGTACTTATCAAGAAGCTTTACACTATTGATGAAAACACTACAAATATTCTCGTAAACAAAGCTCTTGATGACTCAGAGCTATACTACATTTAATAAGGAGGACATTAAAGATGGAAAATAATAAAACAAAGTCCTCTGCTATACAGAAGATACTAAAATGTGGCATCATATCATGGGTAGCAATAATTGCCCTTTGGGGAATAGGATCTTTGAAATATGATGAATATTTTCTTCCAAGCCCAAAGGAAACGATCGACAGCATGAAGGAACTTATCAAAGACGGAACTCTTTGGAGTGACATTGTTGCAAGCGTTGGAAGAGTAATAAAAGGCTGGCTACTTTCAATAATTTTTGCTGTTCCTATGGGTCTTATTGTAGGAAATTTCAGACCTGTACGCTGGCTCGTTGAACCTATACTTAGCTTTTTCAGATTTGTGCCTGCTATTGCATTGACGACACTCTTTTTAATGTGGTTCGGAGTAGGCGAAGAATCAAAAGTAGCACTTATTTTCTACGCATCATTCTTCCCTATGTTCGTAAACACTATAGCGGGTGTGGCTTCAACTGATAAGCAGCTTGTGGAAGCAGCTTCCTGCATGGGGGCAAAAAAAGCAAGAGTTTTTTTCACAGTAGTTGTACCATCAGCGGTATCTAATATCTACACTGGAATAAGACTAGGACTTAGCTCAGCTATCATCTGTGTTGTGGCAGCTGAAATGCTGGTCGGCAGTGATGGCCTTGGTTATCTTATAAACAGCTCGAAGCTTTATTACAAAACAAGCTGGGCTTTTGCAGGAATCGTCACACTTGCTGTGATCGGCTTTGCTGCTGACAGGATCCTACAGTTTATTGGCAAGAAAAAACTTAAACACTTTGACGTAAAATAATTAATTTAACAGGAGAGATTTAAAAATGAACATAAAAAAGATAATCGCAATAATAGCATCGACAGCATTGACAGCAACTCTTCTTGCATCATGCGGTAGTTCATCAAGCGGAAAAACCGCAAAGAAGGTTATCAAAGACGGTAAAGAACTTAGCGTTTTGAGAGTTGCGAACATGACAGGTCAGCCAGATCAGTATGCCGACTATATCGGTATGGAGCAAGGAATATTTGAGAAATATGGTATATCTCTCGAAACATCAGAATACGCTGCCGGCATTAACACAGTTGACGCTATTGCAACAGGCACAGCAGATACAGGACTGCTTGCAGATTTTGCTGCTGTAAACAGAATTGGAAATACTCTCGATAACACTAATCTTGTGATTTTTTCAGATCTAAGTTCAAGCGTTTCATATAACGGCGGACTTTTTGTTGCACCAAAATACAAAGATGATCTTGATGCTTTAGATGAAAGTGAAGGATGGATAACTTCTATTGGAACAGTTTCAGAATACTTCAACTGGCAAGCCCAGACTTATTTAGGACTTGACCCGTCAAAGCAGAAAAACGTCAACACAGATTCCATATCAACTCAGATAGCAGTTGCACATAACGGTGAAGCATCAGCCGCTATCGTTACAGGCTCAGCTATAAAAAAATATGAAGCAGAGGGCTGGACTCAGGTCGCATCTGCAAAAGATATAGGGATAAACGTATCTGCTTATCTTATAACATCAAGCGACTTTGCAAAGAACAATACTGAAACTCTTACGAACTATCTTAAAGCACTTGATGAAAGCGTTAAATACATAAATGACAACTTAGATGAGTCGGCTGAAAAAATATCAAAGAAATATGGAATCGAACCAGATGATTTCAAAACAAACTGGGAACAGTACAGTATTAAACTGGGACTTTCTGAGGAAGCTGCATTTCATCTTGATGAAATAAATAAGTGGGCGTATGATAATGGTAAATATCCAAACAGTTACAACATAAGGGAATTTTATTATCCAGACTCAGCAAAAAAAGCATTTCCAGATAACGTTACGGCAGACCTGACAAAAGCAGACAAATAAATAAGGAGGAATCAGACATGGGTTATCCAAGCATTTATCCAACAGGAGTTACAATATACAACAAAGAAAAAGCCTACAGCGGCTATACGATCTTCCCGTCCGCTAAAGGTGCTCTGCTCATAGATATGAATGGCAATGAAGTAAAGCTTTGGGCTGGACTGGGAGGATTTCCTAACAAAATACTCCCAGGCGGATATGTAATGGGCACAACAGGAGCAAGAGGAGGTAAATATGCATATCAGGATCAACTTGATCTTGTTCAGGTAGACTGGGATGGTCATATCGTATGGAAATTCGACAAAACTGAACTTGTTGCCGACCCGGGTAAAGAACCGGTCTATATGGCTAGACAGCACCATGATTTTCAGCGTGAGGGCAGCACTGTGGGTTACTATTATCCAAATGGTGAGCCAAAGACAGACAGTGGCAATACACTTATCCTTACTCACGAGAACCTCTACAACCACGATATTTCAGACAAAAGACTTATCGACGATAAGATCATCGAAGTGGATTGGGAAGGCAATATAATTTGGAGCTGGCGTGCAAGCGACCACTTTGATGAGCTTGGCTTTGACGAGGCCGCAAAGAACGCATTGTTCAGAAACCCTGGTCTTCACGGTGAGGCAGGTGGAGATTGGATGCACATAAACAACTTCTCTACCCTTGGCGAAAATAAGTGGTATGACGCAGGTGACAAACGCTTCCACCCAGACAATATCATATTTGACGCAAGAAATTCTAACATACTCGGAATTATCGAGAAATCAACAGGTAAGATAGTATGGCGTGTAGGTCCTAACTTCAACGAAAGCGAAGCCACAAAGAAGCTTGGCTGGATAATTGGTCAGCACCACCTGCACATGATACCAAAGGGACTTCCTGGAGAGGGCGACCTGTTGGTATTCGATAACGGTGGCGAGGGTGGCTACGGCACACCTAACCCTGCTTCCCTCACAGGCGTGAACAATGCACACAGAGATTACTCAAGAGTACTTCAATTCAATCCTGTTACACTTGAAATAACATGGCAGTACACTCCCCTTGAAGCAGGAAATCTGCTTTTTACTGACGCTTCTAAGTTCTATAGCTCATACATCAGCTCTGCACAGCGACTTCCGAACGGAAACACTCTTATTACGGAAGGTTCAGATGGACATCTTCTTGAGGTCACACCTGACCATGAAATAGTTTGGGAATTTGTAAACCCTTATTTCAAGAATTTTGCTGGAACATTCAAAAGCAACATGATCTACAGAGCTTATCGTGTACCATACGAGTGGATACCACAGCTTAAAAAGCCTGTTGAGACCTCTATCGAGCCTATCGACATTACAAAGTTCAGAGTATCAGGTGCTTCTATTGGCGAGGGTACAGGGCTTGTTACAGCCGTTGACGGGATCGATCCAACAAAAGGAGTTCCTCTCACAGGTTCAGGAAATGAAGAAGATGATGATGAACGCATCGACTTCTGTGTTGCTTCTGTAAAGAAAAAAGATCTAGAATAAAATTATTATACATAAGGCAGCTTCTGTAAAACGAGGCTGCTTTTTTTAAGACTGCAGAGAGTTTACAAGTCCTTGACAAAAGAAAAGATTAGTGCTATTATATTATATGATATTGTTATTTATTTATCAATCATGTTTATTAGTAAAGGAAAGTGTAAATATATGTCTAAAGACGGTTCGATATCCACATCAGTAATAAAACGACTGCCACGTTATTATAGATTTTTAGGTGAGCTTCAAAAAGAAGGACTTGAAAGAATATCTTCAAGGGAGCTTTCTGAGAGAATGAAGCTCACGGCTTCACAAATAAGACAAGACCTTAACTGCTTTGGCGGATTCGGTCAGCAGGGATATGGCTATCACGTTGACGAGCTTAGAATGGAAATAGGCAAGATACTCGGAGTAGACAAGCATTTCAAGACCATACTTATCGGTGCAGGAAACCTTGGTAAAGCTATCGCCACACATATTAACTTTGAAACAAGGGGTTGCAATCTCATAGGCATATTTGATATAAACCCTAAGCTCACTGGTGAAGTGGTAGGAAACATACCGATTCGTCACACTAATGATATAGAAAGCTTTTGCGAAGCAAACTCCCCTGTTGTAGCTGTGCTTTGTATACCGAAGGCAAACACTCAGGCTATTGCAGACCAGCTTGTAAATCTTGGTCTGAAAGCGTTCTGGAATTTTTCACATTATGATCTTAGCATCGACTATGAAAACATAGTTGTGGAAAATGTCCATTTAGGTGACAGCCTGCTTACACTTACATATGCAACAAATATCATAACAAGCACTGATACTGACAACAGCGAAGAGATCGAATAAAAAAGGCGCTGTAAAAAAAAGCGCAACAAAGCCCGTGGATTTCCTCGATATGGAAGCCCACGGGCTTTAATATATCACACAGCAAAAAAGAACTATCTAATCTTGAAAAAAGGGTACAGCAAACACACCGGCAGAAATACAGCGCTTTTTGCCGATTATTAAAATGTTGAAAAATATCTTTTTCAGGCTGCTTTTCTGATTGCGATCTTCTTCAAGTGAAATTTATGCAGATTAAAACCACAGCAAATCATCGCAATTTCTAAATTCATGGCATTTAAGCCACGTCTTCTGGCTCTTGTGTATGACCGATTCCACTTGATGATACCATTTGCACCCTCAGATTGAATGCTTCTGTTCATTCTGAGAAGCGCTCCATGAATACAATTAAGATTGTTTAAAACTTCTTTGTGAAATGCAGTCAATTCTTCATTTATGCAAACTATGCGATTTCCCTTGCATTTGCAGCACTTTTCTTTATGAGAACAGTTTGCACATTCTTCACACTGATAGAATTCTTCTGTTCTCCCATATTTGTTTCCCTTTATGGGTCGACTGTAAACGTAATGGAATTTTTTGTTGTTAGGACACAGCAGATCACCGTTTTCATCTATGCGGAAATTCACTGCTCTGTATGGATCATTATGGTATTTAATATTCTTGCTTTCTTTTTCATACATGGTAAATTTCATGTATTTTCCCATTCCGTGTTCTTCACAGTACAGATAGTTGTTGAAGCTTCCATAGCCTGCGTCGGTAACTGGATATTCAGGATACTTTCCATATATTCTGTGGAATTTTTCCATAAGCGGCTTGAAGCAATCCATATCCGAGGCATACTGCTTTACGTCATATACGGCGATATACTCATCGCAAACGCCAAATTGTATGTTGTAACCTGGGAGCAGTTGATCGTTTCCCATATAGTCTTTTTTCATACGCATAAATGTTGCATCATGGTCTGTTTTGGAATAACTGTTTCGTTCATTGCCGCATATTTTTATGTGCTCTGCATACTTTTTTAGTCTCGCAATGTAACTTGTAAGCTTATCATAATATCGCTGTTCTGGAGTTTTATGATGTCCACGTCCCCTGACAGCAGAAGCAGGATCAAAACCGCAAAGCTGTATATATTGCTTTAATATCTGTTCGAGATATTCGATGGCATATTCTTCACGAACTCCGAATTTCACACCAAATGCGGCTATTCTTTTATTTATCTCACTTAACAGTTCTGTTGTCTTTGCAAATACTTTCACGCGATTTTTCTCGCAGCTCTTTTTCCATACCCAGCTGTATTTGTTGGCGTTGGCTGTGATCTTTGTTCCGTCTATGTACACATGATCCATATCTACGTTTTCTTGTTCAAATATGTAAGCATTGATGTCAGCGAATATATCTTCTATTTTTCCGTTAAGCACATTGTTCATAAAATTGTCTATCGTCATATGGCTTGGCGGCAGTTCGTCCTGTAATAACCACATAAAGCGGATATCTGTTTTGCACAGCTTTTCTATTTTTCTTAATGATTCATAGCCATTTTCCATGAATGCGAACAGTATTACTTTTAGCAAAGTTTTTTCATCATATCTTGGTCTGCCTGTCCTGCGTTCCTCAGTCGTCAGGTATTTATTTAGGTCAATATGATCAATAACTTCACAAAATGTATATACCGGATCTGTTGTTTCAATAATTTTTTCAATTTCTATAGGAAATTTTAATTGATATGGTGTATTATATTCTTGTTGGTATTTTTTCATCAAATTTATTATACCACAAAAAAGACTGCTTTCCTACCCTTTTAAGGGTGGTTGCAGTCTTTTTTTATTGCGCGTTTTTTTACAGCGCCTTTTCTTTTTCATCAGTTGCCACGTTGCAACCGACTAATCTCTGTACATAAGCGTGACCGCCATGCCGTTTATCACGCCCACTACAACTCCGCACACAATGAAAAACACCTTGATAGGCAGGTCAAGCAGAAGCGAGATAAGCCCGAACACGATAACGAACGCCATTGCTCCGCCTATCTGCACAAGAAACTTTCTTTTCACAAGCACAGGAAAACGCTCCGCAAGCTTTGCAGTCTTGTTACCCTTGTGGTCAATTATCCTGTAAATAAGCTGAGTCAGTGCCATTGGTATTCCGATAAATAAAATTGCTGTTATAAGTTTGTCCATTTTAAATTCCTCCATTTTTCACTTAAATTATAGCTTTTTTTGTATCAAAAAAGGCTGCCCAAGACGCAGTTCGTCCGTGGGCAGCCTCATTGCTGCATATAAAATTTCTTTTATCAACAATTAAAGAACTCTTACGCCAACAACGCCCTCGATAGACTTGAAAGCGTCAGCGTCAACGTCGCCTGTAACATCGAGCATTGTGTAAGCCCAGTCTTTCTTAGACTTGTTTACAAGGTTCTCGATATTTGCGCCCTTGTCAGATACAACAGATGTGATCTGTGCAATAAGAGCAGGAACGTTCTTGTGAAGCACGCAAACAAGGTGGTCGCCTGTTTTAGCAAGCTCTGCATTAGGGAAGTTTACAGAATTCTTGATAGTTCCCTTCTCGATATAGTCGATAAGCTCGTGAGCCGCCATTGTTGCGCAGTTGTCCTCAGACTCAGGTGTAGAAGCGCCAAGGTGTGGAAGAACGATAACATTCTCCTCGCCAAGAACAACATCATCTGCAAAGTCTGTTACATACTTTGCAACCTTGCCGTCCTTGATAGCCTTTACAACAGCCGCACTGTTGATAAGCTCGCCTCTTGCAAGGTTGATAAGACGAACGCCGTCCTTCATCATTGCTATCTGAGCTTCGTCGATAGTGTTCTTTGTGTCAGGTGTATAAGGAACGTGGATAGTGATATAGTCACTGTTCTTGTAAATATCGTTGATATCAGCAGTTACCTTTACAGCAGGCTCGAGCTGGATAGCTGCGTTTACAGAAAGGAATGGGTCATAGCCGATAACGTCCATGCCAAGTGCAACGGCTGCGTTTGCGATCTTTCCGCCGATAGCACCAAGACCGATTACGCCAAGAGTCTTGCCCAATATCTCAGGACCCGCGAACTTAGACTTGCCGCCCTCAACTGTCTTTGGAGCGTCAGGAGTGCCCTTGAGTGATGCAGCCCATGCAGCAGCCTCTGTTATCTTTCTTGAAGAAAGAAGAAGCGCACAAATAGCAAGCTCCTTAACAGCGTTTGAGTTTGCGCCAGGTGTGTTGAATACAACGATTCCCTGCTCTGCGCACTTCTCAACTGGAATATTGTTTACGCCAGCACCTGCTCTTGCAATAGCAAGCAGGCTCTCAGGCATTTCCATATCGTGCATCTTTGCTGAACGTACCATTATAGCGGTAGGATTTTCAGCATTGTCGCTTACTGTGTACTTAGCCTTGTCGAAAATATCTGTACCGCAAGCGGCGATCTTATTCAAAGTCAATATGTTGTACATTAAACTAACCTCTTTCATCTATTTAAGTGATAATTCTTACAAACAGGCAAAGAACAAGTATTACAGCGAAAAGAACGAGAACAACTTTGCCTTTTGACTTACTTCTTTCATTAAGCTTATCACGCCAATCGTCCGGATTGTTTTTGATCAAATCAGCAGTGCTTATCATATGAAGCAATCGATGAAGCATTGAAATTTCACCTCGATCAAATCTGATTATGCGTTCTCAGCCTCAAACTTCTTCATGAACTCAACAAGCTTTTCAACGCCCTCGATAGGCATTGCGTTGTAGATAGAAGCTCTCATACCGCCAACAGTTCTGTGACCCTTGAGGTTTACAAAGCCTGCTGCTGTAGCCTCAGCAACGAACTTCTTGTCAAGCTCAGCGTCGCCTGTTACGAATGGAACGTTCATAAGAGATCTGTCCTCAGGAACAACAGTGCCCTTGAAAAGCTTGCTCTGGTCAAGATAATCATAGAGTATCTTAGCCTTTTTCTCGTTGTGAGCCTTCATAGCCTCAAGACCGCCCATTTTCTTTATCCACTTGAATACCTTGCCGCAGATGTAGATGCCATAGCAAGGAGGTGTATTGTAAAGAGAGTCAGCGTCAGCCTGAGTTTTCCACTTGAGCATTGTAGGTGTTCCCTCGAGAACATCGTCAGTGATAAGATCTTCTCTGATGATAGCAATAACAACGCCGGCAGGACCAACGTTCTTCTGAACGCCGCCGTAAATAACGCCGTACTTTGTTACGTCAACAGGCTCAGACAGGAAGCAGGAAGAAACGTCTGCAACAAGTGTGTGACCCTTTGTGTTAGGCAGAGTCTTGTACTTTGTACCATAGATAGTATTGTTTTCGCAGATATAAACATAGTCAGCGTCCTCTGGGATATCCAGATCTGAACAATCAGGGATATAAGAGAAAGTCTTGTCAGCAGAAGAAGCCACAGCAACAGCCTCGCCGTATTTCTGAGCCTCCTGATAAGCCTTCTTAGCCCACTGACCTGTGATTATGTAAGCCGCTTTCTTGTTCTTCATAAGGTTCATAGGAACGGCTGCGAACTGCTGAGAAGCACCGCCCTGAAGGAACAGTACCTTATAGTTATCAGGGATACCCATAAGATCTCTGATGTCCTTTTCAGCTTCCTTGATGATGTCATCGAACGCCTTGGAACGGTGGCTCATCTCCATTACGCTCATACCTGTGCCCTTATAATCGAGCATTTCATCGGCAGCTTCCTTAAGCACTTCCTCAGGGAGTACAGCAGGACCTGCACTGAAGTTATATACTCTACCCATTGTTAAACCCTCCATATAAATTAGTTTCTTAGTTTCATTATTTATAAAGACTATAAATATATAAATTAATAATATTATTATATGCCTTTTATAAAAAAAAGTCAAGGGCTGTCATATAAAAATACTCACTCGTCATAAGTTTTTGTACATATCAGCACATAAAGCAGCCCTGAAAACGTGCATTTTTTCACCTTACCTATGCCGTTATATATAATAAGCACTGAAAAGCATGAAAAATCAGAATAATACTAAAGCGTTAAAAAGAGGTTAAAATTTTTGGTATTCCTTGAAATCTCCATATTTGTGTAGTATAATGTAATCAATAAAATGCGACAGTTGTATAAAAATCGGGGAACAATTGTCACTCTCAGGGAAAGAGGATATATATGCAAAAGATATTTTATGTTTCAAGAAATGAGGACAAAGCCCATGATGGAAAAGCCCCGGATATGGACAGATTTCAGCGAGTTGAAAAGCTCAACAGTCTGATTGCGGCAGGCTGGGCTATAAAGGAAATGAAAAGCGAAAACAACAGCACATTCTTTGTGCTTGAGAAAGCAGACTAGACTTAAAATGGCGGTATAAAACCGTACCCTGCCAATAACGCAGACACGACGTCCCGCCAACAAGTTCGACAGGTCTTTCAACAAACTTATAGGACGGTAGCCCCACCGTCCTGTTTTTATGTGCAGATAAATTTTGCGAAAACGTTTTATGGGTATTGCATTTCAGAGAGAAATATTGTATAATTAATGTAATCGTTTTAGCAAAAACAAATGATACTATACATATTATAAAGGAGTAAAAAATATGGCTTATGTAATCGGCGTAGACTGCGGCACAAGCGGCACTAAGACGGTGCTTTTTGACGAAAAGGGCACTGTTATCTCTTCTGTAACTATTGAATATCCTATGTATCAGCCTAAAAACGGCTATGCAGAGCAAGATCCTGCTGACTGGGCAAACGCAATGATAAACACTATCAAGGCTGTTATGACCAAAAGCGGTGTAAATAAAGAGGACGTTGCAGGTGTTGGTATCTCAGGTCAGATGCACGGACTTGTTATGCTGGATAAGGACAACAACGTTCTTAGAAAGTCCATAATATGGTGCGATCAGAGAACTGCTGCAGAAGTTGAAGAAATGAACGAAAAGCTAGGCAGAGAAAAGCTCATCAAGATAACAGCAAACCCTGCCCTCACAGGCTGGACGGCTGCGAAAATTCTTTGGGTAAAGAACAACGAGCCTGATATATATGAAAAGTGCAGACACATTCTTCTGCCAAAGGACTATCTGAGATTTATCCTCACTGGCGAATATGCAACAGAGGTTTCCGACGCCAGCGGTATGCAGCTTCTTGACGTGCCAAACCGCTGTTGGTCAAAGGAAGTCTGCGATACGCTTGACATTGATATGTCAATGCTGGGCAAGGTGTACGAGTCATGCGAGGTAACAGGCAAGGTCACAAAGAAAATGGCTGAGCTTACAGGACTTAAAGAGGGTACTATAGTAGTAGGCGGAGCAGGCGACAATGCCGCTGCGGCTATCGGAACAGGCGTTGCAGAGGACGGTAAGGCGTTCACAACTATCGGAACATCAGGCGTTGTATTCGCACACACTTCTTCTATCTCTATCGACCCAAAGGGCAGAGTTCACACCTGCTGTGCAGCAGTGCCGAACGCATGGCACGTTATGGGTGTTACACAAGGCGCAGGACTTTCGCTGAAATGGTTTAGGGATAATTTCTGCAATGCAGAGAAAGAAACAGCAAAGTGCATGGGCGTTGACGAATATTATCTCATGGATAAGGAAGCAGAGAAAGTGCCTGTTGGTGCAAACAGACTTCTCTATCTGCCATATCTCATGGGCGAAAGAACACCGCATCTTGACCCTGACGCAAGAGGAGTATTCTTCGGACTTTCCGCAATGCACACAAAGCGTGATATGCTGAGAGCAGTAATGGAGGGCGTATCATACTCCCTGAGAGATTGCGTTGAGGTATTCAGAGAAATGGATATCAACGTATCCGACATGATGGCATGCGGAGGCGGCGGAAGCTCACCGCTGTGGAGATCAATGCTCGCAGATCTTTACAACTGCCCTGTAAAAACAGCTTCATCGAAAGAAGGTCCAGCCCTTGGCGTAGCACTTCTTGCGGCAACAGGCGCAGGCATTTACTCATCAGTACCGGAAGCTTGTAAGGCAGTAGTAAAGACCGACAAGGTACAGCAGCCTGAAGCAGAGCGAGTACCTGAGTATGAGAAATACTACAAGCTTTACACAGAGATCTATCCTGCACTGAAAGCAGAATTTGCAAAGCTTGCGAAGATGTAATATAAAACCAAAAGCTCCGATTTGCCGTCGGAGCTTTTTTGTGTTAGAATATTTTGACAACTAAAAAACGGCTCTCCACAATAGAGGAAAGCCGTTTTTACATATTGGTCGGAGTGACCTGATTTGAACAGGCGACCTCTACCACCCCAAACACAAATAGAAAATTTTAGGATATAAACCGCCGTATTTTGTTTAAATATCGGCGGTTTTATTGTGCATAGAAATATTACAAAAAGTTCAGCTTGTTAGTGCGTTATTTTAACAATTTATACATTGACACGAAATATTACAAGCATTTACGCCATTTGCTTAATGTTATATAATATAACTGTAGTCAAGAGAACTACAAAAAAATATTAATTGATTTGGAGGTATGACAAGATGTATATTGTCAAAGGTTTTAAGAAAAACAGTGGAGTTGTTAAGGAAACTGGCAAGGAGTGGGAAAACTACACGCTTTTTTGCCTAAAGGAAAGTAAGGACGAGAAAGTGATAGGATATGAAATACATATCGCTAAAGTTTCAACAAAGGTCTTGCAGGAAACTTTTCCTAACTCTGCGGCTATCATTGATAGCCATGTAAATATTAATTATGGCGTTCGTACTTTCGGCGGTGCTGAAAAGCTTTTTGTTGAAAGTATAGACATAATCGATTAAGAAAGGAGATTAAATTATGCCTATTACTGTTCTTACAGGTGAAACAGCTTCCATTACTTCGGGAGTAACAACTATTACTGATCTTGTGTCACAGGTTTGGACACTTATGACAAGCAATCCGCTTGTTATGGTTTTTGTAGGTGCATCGCTCCTCGGCGTTGCAATTGGCGTTATCAGAAAGCTTACACATAAGTAAGCCGTATATCTCGCTTGTGCGGGGCGGTTAATCCGCTCCGCATTTTTTATTTTAGAAAGGAGAAAAAAATATGAAAATAAAACTTCGGCGGTTCGTGTCAATCCTCTCCGCTATGGTGTTAATGATATGTTGTGCCGTTCCTGCGTTTGCTGTTGATACTGTTGAAAAAAATGATTTTTCAAAAGTTAAATGGTCTGTCGTTAATAGTACTTCTGATATTCCTCATTCTTCTGATGTTATTTCTTATTATTCTGAACATTTTGACACTCTCCCTCAAAATTATGCTTTGATTTATACAAAAAACTCTTCAGGCGATGTTAATACTTCTATGATTTGGCTACCTGATGATGCGTTGATGTGTTATTATTTTACTGATAATCAGTTTCGTTATTTGTCTCATTCTGATTTTGATATTTCTCGTGTTTCTATGTATTTTTATGCAAATGGTAATAATTATAAATCTTTTTATTCATCCTTTCGCTTTGATAATTCTCCCACACCTGACTACAAATATTCGGGTATTCTTTACCATTTTGGCGTAGACGGCTTTGATATTTCTTCGGCAAAGGTTTATATACATTCAAAATTGTATGATTGGGATAATTTTGATAATAAATTAGAGCCTTCCGCCCCACCAGTTCCCTTTACTGTCGATTATTCCCCTGCTCTCTCTGAGGGCATGAGCCGCAAGGGAACTCTTGTCGCTCCGGGTGCAAGTAATGACGGACAGGAAATTGAAAGCAATGGTCTTAACGTCCGTGTCACACTAACGGACGAATTTTTAAAACTCCGTGACAGCTATGATGAACTTAAAGATTATACATATGAATTTGTATGTTATATTACTACTTCCCCGCCTGAAAAGTCGTCTTATGAAGAAAGCGTTAAAAACGCTGTTTATACTTCTTTGGACTATGGCAAATATATGTATACTACAAGCGGCGTTGTTGATGATGTTACGGACGACAATAAAGAGCCTGCAGAATGGATAAAGGCAGAGGGCATAAATGCAGGTTACATTATTGGTAAGGGTGGCTCTGTCAAGAATGTTACTATCAATCTTGAAAATCTTGATAGTTCACAGTTCACAGCCGATACAAAGCTTTATATCGTGGTATATGGTCGCTTGACCTCTCTTTCAGTTCCTACTCCTGATTACTTTGACCTTGACAATCAAGGTTATTTGTGCAATCAAGGTTCTTTGAATACAAAGCAGATTGTAACAGTAAATGCTGACCCCGAAACAGGCGAGGGAACAGACGTTGTAATGCCTGATTACTATTGTGTAACGTCAACGGCATTTAATTATAAAGATTATCCTGAATATAAGCCGAAAATCTTCAAGAATGGTGCTGAAATGGATACAAACAAGCCGTTTACTGATTACCTTGATAAGAAGTTGACTCCTGATTATATGTATGATTATGATATGGATAAAAACGGAGAAAGCGGTCTTGCTCCTGACGATTTCGAGAAGTATGAGGAACAAAAAAATCTTGATAAAAATTTCGGTTCTGTTGATTTCGGACTTGACAGCATTAAATCAGTTTTTGACGGCTCGTCCGACTTTTTCAAGTTCTTAACTGCAAGTATCGGCATTTTGCCCACAACGTTTTTAACTATCCTCATCTCTTTCTTTGTTGTCATGTTAGCAATATGCGTTGTTAAATGGGTCTTGAAATAGGGGGTGCAAAATGGATTGGTTTTCACTTATGAAGTCGCTTTTTGTTTCAATTCAACACTTAATGTGCTTGCGTATTCGTTTCGGTGAATTTAGTTTTACAGTAGGTGCAATGATTATAGGATTGTTTGTTATATCCTGCTCCGTTGCCCTGTTACGTTATCTTTTCCACAATACATAAGGAGTTGTTAAAATGGTTGCAATATTAAAATTATTCGTCCTGTCACTGATAGTAATTCTTGCTATCAGTGCAGTTCTTGGCGTGGTTGCGTTCTTTATGGACTTGCACGCCTTTAAATCTGAAAAAGACTTGTTGCTTCCTCGTAAACGGCTTATAGAAGCACTATACCAGGAACAGGAGTTAAAAAAGCAATCGGCTGAACAGCCACAGGACACGCCACAGAGCGACAATCAAGAGCCTGAGAAAGAGGGGTGGTAAATGTGTTATATGATGTTCAAAACGCCTGTTATCAGTTGCTAAAGCTCCTCGGCTGTGACTTAGCCGCTATTGACGTTATTAAAACGTGGAAACAATTCGGTGTGTTGTGCATTGAATTTGTGTTCGCTTGCTTAATGCTTTTCCTGCTTTGGAAAATGCTTTACAATGCTATGATACGCTTTTTCAATCCTCGGAGGTAGCAATGTTCTTTTTACCGCTTTATATCGCACTCACTGTCGAGTGCATAATACTTATAATATTCTTTCTGAAAGGTGATTAAATGGTTCTATTCGATTACTTTGTACGTCTGCCGTCCTTGGCGGCTTATACTGCCTATGATAAGGCTACAGCTTTATATTTTAATTGGTCGCAAATATTCAATGGTTGGGGCATACACTTATTTGTCGGTAAATTCGGAGCAGGTAAAACCTCGCTTATGGTCGCTGAAGCTTATGAACTCTGTCGCAAATATCCGCAACTTCATATCTTGACAAATATCAATATCAAAAACTTCCCCGATTATACTGAGATAATCCCCTTGAACACTGCACAAGATATCCTCAACGCCCCTAAAAACACGCTTGTACTTATTGATGAAATAGGTACTATATTCAATAGCCGTGACTTCTCGGGCGGTAAATGTGCCGTTCCTAAACCTTTATTTCAGCATTTGTGCCAATGCCGTAAACGGCGTATGATGATATATGCAACAGTGCAACGTTTCAACTTGCTTGACAAACAAATAAGAGATATCACCGCAGATGTGACCGCTTGCCATACGCACTTCAAGCACCCATTCTGCCGTATACAGACAGGTTACACCTATGATATAGAGGAATACGAACTCTATTCGGAAAATAAGGCTTATACTCCTGCTCAGATGTATAACCGCACATACTTACAAACAAATAAACGCCGTCAGCTCTACGATACATCACAGCTTGTCACAAATATGCTTGCTAAAGAGTATCTCAGTGATGAAGAAATACTCGCCAATCGTGAGGGCATAGAGCCTAACACACAGCCACTTGACCGAAAGCAAAAGAAATCTATTCGTAAGCGGAAAAATGCTTGGTAAATGAAACAACTCGCAGTGGTTGCCGTTAGGCTCACTGCGAGTTGTTGTCTTTGTTGTAATTATTGCCCTGACTAAATCTATTAATCAGTATCATATTAGTGTCTAACAAGTTCTTGTTCATCATTTCAAGTCGCTTGTTTGTTTCCTGTAATTCCTTGTAGGTCTTTTCTGTGTTGCCTGCTGTGCAGATTATCGCAACAAACAATATTATGTTGATTATGATAGCAACTATTGCTATCACAACAGCCGTTGCAACTGCTGTTTCGCTCATTTCAATTAAACCCATGTTCTCACCCCTCGTCTGTATGTGTCTTTATTACAATGTGGCTGTCCTCTGCTGATTTTATCTCCTGTCTGACAGCATATTTCAAATACCCTGCCTTTGACATTCCTAGTTCTTTTGCTCTGTCCTCTATCATTCTGTTAAACCCTTTAGGTGCTTTAAATTGCACTTTCTCTGTGTTTTCCTTATCCCATTTATCACGGGCTTTTCTTTGTGCTTCTGATACTGCCATTAAATCACCACCTTGCTATTATTATACATCATAATTTAGTAAATGTCAACAATTATTTCTACGGTATCCCGTAACAGTTTCTTTACAAATAGTTTACTATATATATGTATATCTCTACGGTATCCCGTAGTATAATATATACAGACAAAGGGAAAGCGGATAACCCACAAACCGCAGAAAGGATTGATTATAATGAAAAATATTATGCCAACAATACCAACTGCAACAGAGCTTGCAATTAAGTATGCAAAGCGTGAACAGCTTAGAATTATTATCGAAAAGGCTTATAATATTCATGCTGATTGCGAATATGAAGCTTTATCAAAGCTGATTGCAGAACTTAAGCAAATGCTTGAAGAAACATAAAACTTAGAATATGAAAGGGTGTTTAAAATGAAAAAACTAATTTTATATCGTGTTGATTTTGACATTGGTTAATATTTTTTCTTTTTTGGAAAGATGATGACGATTAAATCTCGAAACTTTGATAGGGAGAACAATTTCCCCTTTGTCAATACCTACTTATGTCCTTCTCAACCAAACCCCGCTCCTGCGGGGCGGTCGGTCTGCGACCGTTTCAGACGGCGTAGCTGTCGGAGCCGTCGGCTCTGGAGATTTTCGGCTTGCGAACTTTCGACTTAGACAAAGGTAAAGAGCCGAAAACTGCACGAATGTGCAGCTCTTTCACTTGTTGGGTTTTTCTTTTGGAATCTCTCAACCCCTCGGAAAAAGTCGGGGTTAGTATTACCCCCGACTTCTGATACATGATACAAAGTAGTTTAAACAGCGTAAATGCGTGTTTTCCCATGTCACAAAATTTTGTGACAACTTCTGATACAAGATAAGGTGGTGTTTCTATATATGGCGGAGTTTAATTGCCGCTCTGCTTTCTGTGTTATAAATAACCCTCGCTACGATATTACATACAAGCACAATGAAGAGGGGGAGATAATCAAAGACGAGAACGGCAAGGCGGTTATATTAAAGCAAGAGCCTACGGAGTATCACTCATTGACAGAACAACAGATATGTGATGATGTTCTTAATAAATGGGTCGGTGATGATGATAAGCGAACAGGAGCGGTTTTATTCTGCGTGTCTGCCCTCGGTCTTGAACACTTGCATTGTGTGTTTGAAAGTGAGAAGACGTTCCGCCCGCTGTCTGCCTTGAAAAAGCTTTTTCCTAAAGTACATATTGAGATAACCAAAGGAAACAAAAAGCAAGTCGAGGATTATATAAACAAGGTTGGCAAGTTCGAGGAAAAGGGCGAAAAGATTATAGCAAAATCGCAGGTCGGTGAGATTAAAGGCTGTCAAGGCAAGCGTAACGATTTGATTTCAATGTCTGATATCCGTGACCTTATTTACAGCGGACAAACTCCAAACGATATTTACCGACAGTTTCCGCAGGCTATCAAGTCCAAAACTGCAACAGAAGAGTTATTTTATTTGTATCGTAAGGACAACACACCGCCCGAACGTGATGTCAAAGTACATTGGCTGTTTGGCGGTACTGGGTGCGGAAAATCATACACATACATTGAACTTTGTGAAAAGCATGGTGATGTAAATATCTATCGTGTGACCGACTATGACCACCCTTTTGACGGCTACCAAGGCGAACCGATACTTATTCTTGATGAGTTCCGTGGGCGTATCTCATACAGCTACTTGCTCATTCTGCTTGACAAGTACCGCTCTCAGGTATCTGCACGATACAGCAATAAAATGACGTTATGGACGGAAGTATATATAACCTCGCCGTTCCTGCCTACAGAACTCTATCAAAAGGCGGCTGAACGTAATGACGGCATAGACAAGCTTGAACAGCTTACAAGGCGTATTGATGATATAGTGTATTGTTTCAAATATACCGCCGAGAACAATAGCGGCACATTTTATTGTAAATACAACGTTGATTTTGACCTGCATTGTGATAGCCACGCTATCCGTGAACAGTGTTCACACGTTCGTCACGAGGTTTCACAAATGGGATTGTTCACACTTATGGACGGCTTAACGTCAAAATTTGTTGAAAATAAATCGCAAAGTTAGTGTCACGAGGAAAATTTTTAAACTCTGAAAGGAGCAAAGCGACTGTAAGAGGTTAAAAATTTAGGCAATGGAACGATTGAGCAAAGCAAAATCGGTCGCTTGCCGTTCCGCCACAGCGTCAGCCGTGGCATAAGTGACACGATAAAGAAAAGCCAACTCAAAAGCCGAAAAAGCAAAACAAGCCAAACAAAATAAAGTAAAAATATTTAATGTAAGAAAACGGCAATTTTACAACGCCGTAAAAATATGGTATAAATAAATCAGGAGGTACATCATGAAGCAAAAAGAAATTTGCAAGGAAGAAATTAACCTGTTCTATTTGTGGCTCTGTGGCACGATAGGCAAGGAGAAAGGAGAGGATAAAAGGATTGTGTATCTGTGCTGTCCTGCTGAGCGTGATACGCTCCTCAGAACGTTTCTTGAAGAATACAACGCACAGCACCGCTACAGTGCATTTAAAAAGGCTTTCAAGCCTACCACACGCATTATTACAACAAAAAGAGTGTAGTCATTATAAACCCATGTACGCCAATACATGGAATGACTACACCCAAATAACACCCACGCAAAAGGAGTTATTACCATGAAATTTAAAGATTTTTATTACAAGGACTTTCGCCCCTCTTATTTAGAGGGCGTTGTCCGCTACCCTGAGCAAACCGATTATGTAATTGAGCAGAATTGCAAGCCGATTAACGGCAAGGAACTTTCAGAAATCGGTCTTTCTGATCTCAATAACCTTATCAAGATATGTGATGATACATACTGCATTGACAGAGTGAAAAAGCTCCGCAGTGTCCTTAAACGTATCATGCGTTACGCTTACGCTTGCCGTTATACGCCTATTGACCTATCTGCATTCGAGTTAAGGCGGTGCAGAAAACGCCCTGAAACAGTGCAACAGCTATCATTTACGGCAGAACAAGCCGCCTTTCTGACTTCGGGCGATAGCACTATAATGAAGATGTTCCGCTTTGAGTGCTTGACAGGTCTACGCCGTGAGGAAATACTCGCCTTGCGTTGGGAAAACGTTGATTTAAAGGCACGCCGTATCTTTGTTTGTCAAACTGTAGTTGTTCTCAAAGGGCGTGCAAGATTGGTCGATGATACTAAAAATCACAAGTTCCGCTACGTTGAACTTAACGAAACGGCTTATAAACTTCTTCTTACACTGCCTGTTACCTGTGATTTCGTTTTTGGCAATCCACGTTCAAAGAATTTTCTCAGCCCTCGCCGTTATCATGAGGAATATAACACAATGTTTATTCGCAAGAATGAGGAATGGAAAAAGACACACTCAGAGGGCTTGCCACACCTCACGCCGCACAAATTCCGTCACACTTTCGCAAGTCTGCTTACTTCTAATGGAGCTGATGTCAAGACAGTTGCCGACCTGCTCGGGCACACAAAGCTTGACACCACAAATATTTATTTGCACTCTTATGATGATTTACGCCGTCAGGCGGTCGATAAGATACAATTAGATAATTAATTTAACAACCGCACCGAGGGCTTTTGGTCGGAGTGACCTGATTTGAACAGGCGACCTCTACCACCCCAAGGTAGCGCGCTACCAATCTGCGCCACACCCCGATATCGTATATATTATACCCGATTTGGATACAATAGTCAAGAGTTTTCAGTCAAAATAAAAAAATTGCAAAAAAGGTATTGACATTCACATTCATTTGTGATATAATAAATAAGCACTCAGGAGAGAGCAGTAAAAAAGCAGTAAAATATCGCGGGATGGAGCAGTTCGGTAGCTCGTCGGGCTCATAACCCGAAGGTCGTTGGTTCAAATCCAGCTCCCGCAACCAGTTTCAGGACTATCGTTTGATAGTCCTTTTTTCATGCCCAGATCACCCACAAATACCACAAAAAGATCGGCCAGTAATCCCATTTTGGATCTACTGACCGATCTTGCTGTTTATTCACTTGCACAAAACATAACGCCAGCCTTAAATCAACGTTCCTTGTCCGTCAGCTCAAACCTGATACTGTGCAGGTCAAGCCCATTCTGCGCAAAGTATATCCTGAAAGTTGTGAAGCGTGAGAACATAGGCGTTTCCTTTTCCATTGAAACAGCCTTGCCGCCAGTGCCGTTGAACGTGAACGTACCCACCGCAGTTCCCATGCTGAACAGCGTCATAGGTATCTGCGCAAGCTCACTCTGCGTAGAACTTGCCGTAACTATCACCCTGTAAATACCGAAGTTTGACAGGTCAAGAGCAAAGCTATAAGAAGTGCCTTTCTTTGTGTCAACATCACTAAGGTCAAGAGTTATGTCACGGTCTACCTTATAAAACTGTACAGGCTTGTCGTCCTCCTGCTCCTCGTCCTCTCGGTTTATCACCTTGACAGTATCTCCTATACCCTCCGCACGCTTAAGAGCATTAGTGTGAAGAAGAAATCCGCATATGTTCGCCGCATTTCTCTGAAGCTCACACCTCTCTATACCGCCATTTTCAAGGGCAACAAGCGTGTTGTCGTCATTCTTTTCTCCGTCAGGACAAACCATGTAAACATCGTTCTGCGCCCTAGCCATAGCTGCAAGATCCGTCTTGTCAGGCTCTTTTCCACGAACGTTTATGTTCGCCCACCAGTCCGTCATGGTGAAGCCCTTGAAGCCCCATTCCTCACGAAGTATCACTGTGTTAAGGTCAAAGTTTCCTGCCGTCCACAAGCCGTTTACTATGCCATATGTGGTCATAACAGAGGAAGCTCCTCCCTCTTTTACCGCTATCTCAAAACCCTTTAGATATATCTCCCTGAGTGCTCTTTCCGATACCACCGAGTCGATAAAATGCCTGTTTGTCTCACGATTGTTCGCACAGAAGTGCTTTATCGTACCTGTCACCCCTGCACCAGCCATGCCCTTTAACTCAGCCGCCGCCATTTTGCCCGTAAGAAAAGGATCTTCCGAGAAATACTCAAAGTTTCTGCCGTTCAAAGGGTGTCTGTGAATGTTCATTCCAGGGCCAAGCAGACAATCCACCTTGTTAGCCGCCATTTCAAGCCCCATAAAAGTGAAAAGCTCACTTGTAAGCTCCTTGTTGAACGAAGAAGCTATCATAGTACCGTTCGGCAGGCTGAAAGCCTTTGTGCCGCAGTCAAGTCTCATGCCCGACGGACCGTCCGAACAGCAGCCAGCAGGTATGCCAAAGCCATTGAGATTTTCCGACACTCCCCCGAACGCCGATGCCGTACCAGCCGTGACCCTAGGGCTTCCCATGCCCTCGCCCCTTATAATGCAGGAAAGGTCATAGTCTGAAAACTGTGCAATAAATTCGTCCATTGTGTTCTTGCCGTTCTTAACGTCCCAAAGCTTTATGCCCTTGTCACCAGTGTATGCTATCTCTTTCGGAAGCTTCTCCAAACGCCTTGCACTTTCGTCTACCTCAGATACAGGCACAGCCTCTCTGCCAATGCTGAAAGCTCCGCCCTCGCAAACAGGCTTTATCCTCTCAAAACTCTCCACAGGAGCAAGCGACTGAGTGAGCCTTTCTGTTACCAGATCCTCACCCTGCTCAAAACTGCAAGCATATTCAGCACTTCTCACGTCACTGCCCACATAGAATTTATATTCCCCTGCTTCAAGCACATAGCATGACTTGTTGCCCGTCACACCCGAATCGTCATAAGAAGCAAGCTTTGCGATATCCACTGCTATCTCAACCACCTGCTCTTCCTGCGGTACAAGCTCCCTGGTCTTTTCAAAGCCGCAAAGCACTCTAGCCGCCTTGCCGAGCCTTCCCTGCGGAGCTTCGCAGTAGACCTCTATTACCTCTTTGCCCTTGTAAGAACCGATATTTTTCACCGATACAGAAAGCTTCACAGCCCCCTCTGTTATCTCAGCCTTTTCCGTCTTTATCTCAAACGCAGTGTATGAAAGACCAAATCCGAACGGATAAAGCACCTTTTCTTTAGCAAAAGTCTCAAAATAGCGATATCCCACATAAATATCCTCAGCGTAAATATCCCTGTTTTCCTCCCTGCCGAAATTAGCGTCCGAAGGGTAGTCCGACACCTTGTATGCGATAGTGTCAGGAAGCTTTCCGCTTGGGCTGACCTTTCCTGTCAAAACGTCTGCCGTACCCTTTCCGCCTGTCATTCCCCCCTGCCAAACATAAAGCACAGCGTCAGGGGCAATTCTGTTTATGTCGGTCATATCAATGATATTTCCCACGTTAAGAAGCAAAACAACTTTTTTGTAATTCTCCCTCACCACCGTGAGCATAGCTATCTCGTCATCGCTTAGCAAATAAGAGCCTGCCTCCAGCCTGTTGTCCTGCTCCTCGCCTGCCGTCCTGCCTATTATCACAATGGCAGTTTCACAGCTTTTTGCAGTTTCTTTGACAAGCCCCTCGTCAAGTGGCATCTCTTTCTGCGACCAAGGCTCTCCGCCCCAGCCCTCGCCTAAGTCGAATGGGTTTTCCTTGTCCCATTTTCTGTATGTGTCAAGAAGTTTCTCATTGACCTTTACGCCATTATCAATAAGCCCGTCCAGAATGTTCACTACCTTAGTAACGTTCACCATTCCTCCCGAGCCTGTTCCACTTTTATAATAATGAAACTGTATGCGTCCGAAAACAGCCACCTCTTTGTCTGTATCAAGTGGCAGAGCATTATTTTCATTTTTGAGCATAACGATTCCCTCAGAAACCATTTTCGCCGCAGTATCAAGATATTTGTTCCAATCAAGTATTCTTTCCATAGCTTTCACCTTTCCAAATTTTCTATTGAATTTCAAAGTGTATTATAGCACAACCCTCCCACCTATTCAATAAAGATACTATGAACAATGGGTTTACTTTTTATATAACATATCCTGTCCTAAGGAAAAATATTGCACAATGTGTTTATTTGTGCTATAATGAGTATATATGACTGCACCGCACGCTTCTTGTTCGGTGTTCCTTATTAAAAAAATTATTGTCGGAGGGGTAAAAGTGGATAATATCGTCACTGTCGGCGGACACATAAACGCATCTATAAACTTTGCCATGCAGCAAAACTATGTCCCTGTCATAAGAAGCCTTGTAGTAAATAACAACTCAGAGGAAGTCCTTGAGAATATCAGCCTTAAAATAACCTTTGAGCCTGAGTTTGCAAAGGAATTTACATATTATATCGGCTCTATCCCCGCAAAAAGTTCTGCCGAGATATCCCCTGTGAGAATATCTACCAACACAGATCTTCTTTTCTCTCTTACAGAAAAAATGGTGGGCAATATCACCATTGAGGTGCTTCAAAAGGGTGAAAATATCTTCACCTATCAGAACACTATAGAGCTTCTCGCCTGCGATCAGTGGAGCGGTTTGAACATAATGCCTGAGATGATAGCCGCATTTGTTACGCCAAATCACCCTGCGCTCTCCCCAGTCATTCATGACGCTTCCACGTTCCTGAAAAAGTGGAAAGGCGACCCCTCTTTCACAGGCTATCAGACCAACAACCCAAACAACGTGAAGCTTCAAATGGCAGCAATTTTTGCCGCCCTTGTTCAGCAGAAAATAGTCTACAACGATCCCCCTGCAAGCTATGAAGTCATAGGTCAGAGGATACGCCTGCCGCATAAGGTCTTGGAGCAAAAAATGGGCACTTGTCTTGACCTTGCAGTGCTTTATGCCGCCTGCCTTGAAGCGGTGGGACTTCACCCTCTGCTGTTTTTCATGACAGGTCACGCATTCTGCGGCTGTTGGCTTGAAAACGAAACTTTCGCAGATTGTTGCGTTGACGATGTTTCCGCCATTGAAAAGCGCATTGCAGAAAATGCCGAAGAAATGCTCCTTGTGGAGTGTACAGACTTTGTTGACAGCAACGTTCACGATGTCGAGCGTTTCGACCATGCCATGAAACACGGCAAAGACCATATAAGCAACATGGAATTTCAATGCGTCATAGACATTATCCGCACCCGTGGAAGTGGCATAAGACCTATCCCACTGCGTCCCGAGCAAACCTATTCAGGTCTGCAGCTTGCAGAAGAATCCGACAAGCCAAAAGAGATGCTCGCCCCCTCCGAGCTTAACAGCTCGCTTCTTGGCAAAGTGGCAGAGGGCAACGATAAACCCGTCACAAAAATGCGCATATGGGAAAGAAAGCTTCTTGATTTCAGCCTGCGAAATTCTCTTTTGAACTTCCGTGTCACAAAGAACACCATGCAGCTTATGACCGCCGACCTTGGAAAGCTTGAGGACGAGCTTGCAAGCGGAAGTGACTTCCGTATCATGGAAATACCTACCGAGTGGACAGTTTCCACTCGTGACGCAAAAATATTCGCTATCGAGAACGAAAAGGACCTTGTGACAAATATCGCCGAGAACGAGTTCAAAAACAACCGCATAAGAACGTTCCTTAATGAAGCCGACCTTGACTCCGCCCTTAAAAGCCTCTACCGCTCCGCAAAAGTAAGCATGGAGGAAAACGGCAGCAACACCCTTTTCCTCGCTCTGGGACTTCTCCGCTGGTATGAAAGCGACCTTTCCGAAAAGCCACGCTATGCCCCTTTGGTGCTTATCCCTATAGACATCGTCCGCAACACACGCAATAAGGGCTATATAATAAGGAGCAGACAGGAAGAAACTCAAATAAACGTCACGCTTCTTGAATATCTCCGCCAAGACCACGGCATAAGTATCACAGGTCTTGACCCTCTCCCACTTGACGAACACGGCATAGACCTGCCACTTGTTTTCAATACTATCCGTCAGGCGGTTATGGGCAAAAAGCGTTGGAACATCGAGGAATATGCCTTTATCGGTCTGTTCTCGTTCAGCCAGTTCGTAATGTGGAACGACCTTCGCAACCGCTCAGAGGAGATAAGCCAAAACAAGGTGGTGTCCAGCCTTATGGCTGGCTCTCTCACCTATGCCCCCGAGGATATAAGCATAACCCCTGAGAATATTGATTCCGACCTTGACCTTGAAAACATGGCAGTGCCAATGAGTGCAGACTCCTCACAGCTTGCCGCCATTGCCGCAGCAGGAAGCGGACAAAGCTTTGTCCTCCACGGCCCTCCGGGAACAGGAAAATCTCAGACTATCACAAATATGATAGCAAATGCCCTCTACAATGACAAGTCTGTGCTGTTCGTTGCAGAAAAAATGGCAGCCCTCAACGTGGTGCAGAAACGTCTTGCAAACCTAGGGCTTGACCCGTTCTGCCTTGAACTCCACTCCAATAAAACCAACAAGACCACTGTCCTTGCAGAGCTTGACAAAGCCCTTGAAGTGGGCAAAATAAAATCTCCCGAGGAGTATTCAGCCGAAGCCGCAAGGCTCAAAGCTCAGAAAGCCCAGCTCAACGATACCATAACCGCACTTCACGAAAAGCGTAACTGTGGTGTGACCCTTTATGAAGCTATATCAGCCTATGAGCGCAGTATATCCGAAAAAGACAAAATATCAGTTTCAAAAGATATCTTCGCAAACCTGGCAAAAGAAACTCTCGACCGCTTCAGCAACCTTGTGCATAGATATTCAATAGCCATAGCCGAAACAGGCGACTTTGCCAACTTCCCACTTAAAGATATCGGCATTACATCATATTCTATGGAACAGCGTGACAAGTTCCACACCGAAGCCGCCGACCTTGCCCAAAAAGCCACCGCTTCCTCTCTGTGCGCACAAACTCTCGCACAGGCTTATAGCTACAGCGGCGACCTTGACAAGACAGCAGTAAAAATGCTTTCACACATATACAAAGCTTCCACCGCTGACGGTGAACTTCTTGACGGACTTCTCTGCGCACCTCACTATGATATCACCCTGCAAAAGATCAAAGATACTCTTGCCATAGGAAAAGAGTATACCGCTCTCTGCACCGATATCCTCAGCCATTTTGAAAAAAGCGTCTTTGACTTCCCTGCCTCAGAGTCAAGAATGGTATACAAGCAGGCAGTTCAAAGCTGGTTCCTGCCAAAAGCAATGAAGCTTGGAAAGCTCACAAAGAGAATAAAGCTCCACGCCAAAGACCCTGCTTTCGTTACAAAAGCAAACCTTGGTGAAATTCTCGATAAGCTTTGCACCATAAGCGAAAAGAAAGACTTCCTGCGAAGCCTGCCGTCAGATGTAACAGCGCTTCTCACAGGTATTTACATGAACGAGCAGACCGATTGGAATGTCCTTGAAAAAGCCGTTTCAAAAACCGACAGCATTATGAATGCCATTAAGCAGAAAGCGGGTGCTGACCCTGCACAAATGGCTCAGACTATCGGAAAAGCAAACTGCACTTCTGAGGTACAGGCTCTCTCCTCGTTCCTTGAAAAACTTTCAGCCTTTGAGGACAGCTTCTCAGCCAACATGACCGCCATAGAAGCAAGTGCAGATTGGCTTGGCTTATCTACAGAAAAGCTTAATACCTATGCCGAAAACGCCGATAAGCTTAGATACGCCGCCCAGTTCAACAGCGTTGACAAAGAGCTTTCAGACAACGGACTTTCAGGTGTCAGCGAAAGCTACCGCACAGGCAATGTTGACAGCGAAAACGTAGAAAAAGCATTCTCCTGCACGCTAAACTATCAGCTTGCACTTATGATAATAAACAGCGATAAACGTCTTAGCCAGTTCAGCAGTAACAGTGCAAACGACCTTATCACACAGTTCAAAGACACTCTCGATAAATTCTCACGCCTGACTATACAGGAGCTTTTGGCTCGTCTTTCCGCAAAAATACCTGCCCAAGGCTCAGCCTGCGCTTCCACCTCTGAAATGGGCATACTCAAACGTGCCATAAAGAGCAACGGCAGAATGATGTCACTTAGAAGCCTTTTCGATAAGATACCAAATCTTCTCCGCAAGCTCTGCCCTTGTATGCTCATGAGCCCCATATCAGTTGCACAGTATATAGACCCGTCATTCCCGAAATTTGACCTTGTTATCTTTGACGAAGCTTCACAGCTTCCAACAGCCGAAGCCGCAGGCACTATCGCAAGGGGCGAGAACGTTGTTATTGTGGGCGACCCTAAACAGCTCCCACCAACAAACTTCTTCTCCTCAAATCGGATAGACGAAGAAAACAGCGAAAAAGAAGACCTTGAAAGCCTCCTTGACGATTGCCTTGCTATCTCCATGCCACAGCAGTATCTCAAATGGCATTATCGTTCACGCCACGAGAGCCTTATTGCCTACAGCAACATGAAATACTATGACAATAAGCTTCTCACATTCCCGTCCCATAACGACCTCATTTCAAAGGTGAGCATCATCCACCCCGAGGGTCACTATGACAAGGGCAGAACAAAGCAGAACAAGGCGGAAGCAAGAGCCGTTGTTGACGAGATAATAAGACGAATGAGCGATGAAACGCTCCGCAATGACAGCATAGGTGTTGTAACATTCAGCTCCGTTCAGCAAAATCTCATTGACGATATGCTCTGCGAAGAGTGGGCAAACCACCCTGAGCTTGAAGAGCTTGACAGAAAGTCACCAGAGCCGGTCTTCATCAAAAACCTTGAAAACGTCCAGGGCGACGAGCGTGACGTTATACTCTTCTCCGTCGGCTATGGTCCTGACGAAAAGGGACAGGTTTCAATGAACTTCGGCCCTCTCAACCGTGACGGCGGCTGGCGAAGACTTAATGTAGCAATATCCCGTGCAAGAAAAGCCATGATAGTCTACTCTGTCCTCCGTCCTGAGCAGATAGACCTTTCAAGAACACGTTCCGAGGGCGTTGCAGGACTTAAAGGCTTCCTGGAGTTTGCCGAGCGTGGAAAGCTTGCCGTAACAGCCCACAGCACCACAAAAAGCACAAGCGACAGTACTGTAACAGAGTGTATCGCAAAAGCCATAAAAGAGCTTGGCTATGGGGTGAAATGCAACATCGGAAGCTCCGAGTTCAAAGTTGATATCGGCATAATCGACCCTGACAACGAAAAGGAGTATCTCTTGGGAATACTCCTTGACGGCGAAAACACTCTCCACAGCTCAACCGCACAGGATAGATTTATCCTACAGCCAAGCGTGCTTAACGGTCTTGGCTGGAATATCCTGAGAGTGTGGACGCTCGATTGGTTTGACGATAAGGACCGAGTTCTGGGAAACATAAAAGCCGCCATAGACAGCGCACCAAAGCATGAAGCCGAAACCGCTCCCCCCTCAAAGCCTGCCGTCTATTCCACATCGCAGTTTGAAAGAGAAGAAGCTTCCGCCCTCACATCAGCCTTTGCACAGCCCTATGTGACCGCAGATATTGGCATAATGGGTACATCTGATGACTTTTATAAACCCGAAAACAAGCAGAAAATAAGGGAAACAGCCGAAAAGATAATCGCTGTCGAAGCACCAATAAGCGAGAAGCTTTTCATGAGAAAAGTTTTCACCGCATGGGGCATAACACGAAGCGGCTCAAGAGTGGAAAGCGTCTTTGCCGATGCCGCACAAGGCGTTTCACCATTTGCCACAGCCGATGAAAACAGAGTTTTCCTTTGGAAAGAGGGGCAATCCCCTGAAAGCTATTCTATCTATCGTACAAGCGACGATACCAACAAGCGAAGCATGGAGGATATCCCCTCCGAGGAGATAATAAACGCCGTGAAAGAAGTGCTTTGCCAGCAGATAAGCCTTTCAGAAACCGACCTCGTAAGAGAAACAGCCAAGAAATTCGGCTACACAAGAGCTGTGGGCATAACGGAGAGCGTAATAAGCTACACCCTGAAAAAAGCTCTCACCGCAGGTCTTATCAAAAAATCAGAAAGCGGAAACATCTCCGCAAAATAATACGCAAACAAACCAAAACCACCGCCGAGAGTTTTCCTCCCAGCGGTGGTTTCTATTCATATCAGTATTTCCATTTCTCCGAGCAAATCTGCATCTCAACCATGTGCTTGTAGATACCGTTGGTCTTTTTAAGCGCCTCAGGCGAGCCTGTCTCAGCCACCTTGCCGTCTTTAAGCACAACTATCTTGTCCACACCGTCAACAGTTCTCATTCTGTGTGCTATTATAAGCACAGTCTTGTTCTGTATAAGCTTTGCAATAGACTCCTGTATAAGCGACTCGTTGTCAACGTCCAGAGAAGCCGTAGCCTCGTCCATAAGAATGATAGGAGCGTCCTTTAGAAATGCCCTCGCTATGGATATACGCTGTCTTTCACCACCCGAAAGCTCCGAGCCGTTCTCTCCTATCATGCTGTTCCACTTGTCAGGCATCTTCTCAACAAAGTCCTCGCAGTGTGCAAGCCTTGCCGCCGCCATAACCTCCTCGTCCGTTGCGTCCTTTCTGCCTATCCTGATATTCTCCATAACAGTGTTGTTAAACAGCGTTACATCTTGGAAAACGATAGAGTAAAGTGACAAAAGCTTCTCAGGGTCAACGTCTGCAACATTCATTCCGCCAACAGTTATCTTACCCTTGTCATTATCCCAAAATCTTGCCGCAAGCCTTGCAACAGTGGTCTTTCCTCCGCCAGACGGACCGATAAGCGCTGTTATCTCCCCCTGCTTTGCAGTGAAGCTTACATCGGAAAGCACCTGCTCTTCGCTCTTGTATGAGAAAGCAACATGGTCGAATGTGATATCATAACCCTTGTTGTCAAGCTTATCACTGCCCGACTGCTCCTCGTGCGAGAGTATCTCGTCCATACGCTTGCAGTTTGCGTCTAGGCTTATTATAGCAGCCAAATTCTGAAGCGCTATCTGAAGTGGCTCATACATTCTTGTTACCACCAGCAGGAACATAAAGAACGTCAGCACCGTTATCTCACCCTTTACAAGAAGCGAGCTTCCCACAACAGCCACAGTTCCAATACCGAGCTTTAATATCATCTGCGCTGAGCATACGAACACCGCATTTGCAAACTCTGCCACGATAGCGTGCTTTTCCACAGCCTTTATCTTCTTTTCAAGCCCCTCAGAGTATTTCTCTGTCATGTTGTATGAACGCAGGTCACGGAGAGTTTCAAGCCCCTCCTGAATGCCGTCAATGCAATCTATACGATATTTCATCGTCTTTTCGTGTATCCTTGACATAACCTTCTTTGAAGATATAACTATCATAAATGCTACCGGCATTACCCAAACTGAAGCAAGAGCCATTCTCCAGTCAAAGAAAAACAAGCTTATAACAATGATAGTAGTGGAGACGATACCGCCCACAAGCTCAGGTATCCAATGCGAAGAGCCTGTTTCTATCATTGCACAGTCCGTCATGATAGTGTTTGTAAGGTCGGCAAGGTCTTTCTTGCCAAAGTATGAAAGGGGTATCTTCCTGAGCTTTTCCGCAAGCGTCCTTCGTCTTACACCGCTTTCAACATATGTAGAGTAAAACGTGGACTTATACTGAAACAGCGTTGTAAGGGCAATAAGCAAAAGCACTCCCACTATCGCCCCCATAAAAAGCCAGAACTTATCTCTTGGAAGCTCTCCCTCAAGAAGATATGAGGAAAGCACATATAAAAGCCCCACAGGGAGCATAAGCACAAGGTTAGCAAGCGTAACAGCAATAAAAGCCCTTATCATGCCTTTTGCACCCTTGTCTGAAAGGGCATATTTGTGTTTTAATTTTTCCGTGAAGCTCATAATCAAACCCCTGCCTTTCTGACCTGCCAACTTACAGACCTGTTGTATTCGTTCCACATACGGCTGTAGATCCCGCCCTGCTCTATAAGCTCCTCATGCTTTCCGCTCTCTGCTATCCTGCCCTCAGAAAGAACGTAAATGCGGTCTGCATTTGTTACCGTTGAAAGCCTGTGTGCTATCATTATAACTGTCTTGTCTTTTGAAAGCCTCTCAAAAGCCTGCTGAACAGACCTCTCGTTGTCAGGGTCGGCAAAAGCCGTCGCCTCATCAAGTATAAGCACAGGCGCATTTTTCAAAAACGCCCTTGCAATAGAAAGCCTCTGACACTCGCCCCCCGAAACGTATATGCCCTTTGAGCCGATCATAGTATCAACACCCTCAGGGAACTTCTCGATTATATCCATGCACTGTGCGTCACGAAGCGCCTGCATAACTTCCTCGTCCGTGGCGTCAGGTCTGCCCATTCGCACGTTGTCGAGAATACTCATTTTAAGAAGCTTGCTGTCCTGGAAAACATATGAAACATACTTCATAAGCTCCTCTGACGGAATGTTTCTCACGTCTGCCCCTCCTATCTTTATAGAGCCGCTCTTTACGTCCCAGAAACGTGCGATAAGCGAACAAAGGGTGGTCTTTCCTCCTCCTGAAGGACCTACTACCGCAATATGCTCTCCTGCCTTTATGTTCATCGTTATTCCGTCAACAGCGTTGCTCTCTGCATTGTCATAAGCAAACACCGCATTGTCAAGCTGGATAGATGAGTCCTTTGGAGTTTCACCGCTCTTTGTCTCAGCAAGCGGCTCAGTTTCAAGAATAGAATACATTCTGTTCACAGCGTCGTCCACCAACATCTGTGACTCTCCTGCATATGCTATCTTCATAAGCGTTACAGTAAGAATAGAAGTTATTATCACATAAAAGAAAAGATTAAGAACAAACTCGTCCGTAACTCCATGGGAAGTGAGTTTGAAAGCCGCAATTATAAGCGCCGCAAAAATGCCGTTTGCCGCAGTAGTGAAGCATATCATCGGAAGCATCATGTTCTTTGTGTATCCAAGAGTCCACTTTTCATATTCGTCAATAGCAAGCTTGAAACGCTTGAAAGAAAATATCGTCTGACCAAAGGTTTTTACAACAGGTATTCCACGAACATACTCCACCGCCTCAGAGGACATTTTTTCAAGTGCATTCTGATACTGCTTCATATCCTCCGCCATTTTAGGACCCATCATAAGCGTGCCCATAAGCACAAATGCGATGAACGCAGGGATAAGGCTAATAAGTCCAAGCCGCCAGTCGAATATGAACATCATAACAAGCAGACCCACAGGGGTCGCCATTGAAACAGCCTTGTCAGGGAAATTGTGGGCAAGATAGGTTTCCGTTGACGCACTTGAATCCATAACTATCTTTCTTATCTTTCCTGTTCCCTCAGCTTCAACATAACCAAGTGGAAGCTTCATAATATGCTTCATCATGCTCACCCTCATGTTAGCCTGCACCCTGAATGCCGCCTTGTGAGAACACATGAGCGCAGCGATATAAAACACCATTCCAAGAAGTGCAAAGCCCACAGCCTCCCAGCCGTATCGGCTTATGTTCTCCGCCTTTGAAAAATCAGGTCTTACCCTGAATATCTCTTTTATGATGCGCCAAACATCATAAAACGGTATAAGTGCTATCCATGCACTTATTACAGCAAGAACAGCAGAAGCGTAGGAATAATACTTATGTCCGCCTGCATAGTGCATAAGAACTGCAAAGGAACTTTTCTTTTTCTCTTTCTTTTTCACAACAATACCTCCTGTTTGTTTATAAAGTTAGGTTTAACTAACTTATTGCCATTTAAAAAGCAACACCCTATAAGGGATTGCTGAAAATGTTAAAAAAGTCAAATGATTTTGACATCTTTTCTGTAGGGGAGCGGCGCAATTTCTGCTTTGCAGAAATACGACGTCCCGCTCCCTGCTCAAAGTTCTACTAAAAACCCGAACAACACCAAGACCCTACAAGCCCAGATCCTCATAATTCTGCCCCAGAACTTTCCCCCAGCCTGCGAAGCAGAACTCTCTTATGCTTTTCATAAAGATCTGCGCCTCATCATAAGAAAGATCATGAGAGACCACCTCGTAAATATAAGACCAGCCTGTTCGGCAGATAACGTGTACGAAGAAGTCGCTCACCATGTTTTCACGCCTTGAAAACTGCTTTACAAACTCCCTGTAATACTTTTCCTCTATCTCAGCAAGCTCGTCAAAATAATGCTCATACTCCGTTCCTGCTGAGCGGCAGAAGATAAGCTTGAAAACGTCAAAGTTTTCATAAATATATTTCAGCACAAGCTCAGTTCCCTCATTGCCCTGACTTGTCGCCTCCGCAGGGTCGCCGCTCTCCGTGGCAGCGGTTATGCTTTCAAGATACAACTCCATAAGTCCGTCTGCAGCCGGCTTTACCACCGCCGAAAAAAGTCCAGCCTTGTCCCCAAAGCGTGTATATATAGACCCCGTACTTACTCCGCTCTCAGAAGAGATCCTGCGAAGATTTGCATTTTGAAAGCCGTGTTCAAGAAATTCTTTTTTTGCACTCTCTATAAGAGTTTCTGTAACTCCTGCTGTTTCCGTTCTCATTTTGCACCTGCCTGAAAATAACCATGTTATAATAACAGTGTTATTATAACATGGTTATTTAAACTTGTCAAGTTTTTTTCTTAAAGCAGCTCAAAATCTTGTAATAATATCATTTTCATGATATAATTTTATCATATGATTAACGACAGGAAATGATAAAATGAAAAACATAAACAAAGCGATCACTTTCGCTAAAAAAGAAACCGTCCTGATAGTGGCAATGCTCTTAGCCGTTATATCTGCATTTTTCGTCACACCCGACAAAGCATATGCAAGTTATATCGACTTCCGAACACTTGGACTTCTGTTCTCTCTTATGACAGTGACCGAGGGCTGCAAAGGTCTTGGCATTTTTGAACGCAGTGCAAAATTTATCATAAGCAAAGTCAATACCGCATTTCAGCTTTCCATAGTGCTTGTGGGGCTTTGCTTCTTTTCAAGTATGTTCATAACAAATGACGTTTCACTTCTGACCTTTGTTCCCCTCACTCTCACCGCCCTCTCAACTCTCGGTGAAGCAGGTAACAAGCTTCTCATACCCATTGTCGTTCTGCAGACCATTGCCGCAAATCTTGGCAGTATGCTCACGCCTATAGGCAATCCTCAGAATCTATACCTTTTTGGTGTATCGGATATGAAGCTGAAAGATTTTCTTGTACTTATGCTTCCCTTTACTATTGTTGCAGGAGCGATGCTTTTTCTGTGGACGCTTGCAGTGTGTAAAAAATCAGGAAAGCTGTCTGTCAAGACAGATATAACTGCTGAAAACTTCGATACATATTCGACTAAAGACAAGACAAAGCTTTCAGGATACGTCCTACTTTTTGTCCTTTGCCTGCTTACAGTTGCAAGGCTTATCCCATGGCAGATAACAACCCTCTGCGCACTTGCTTTCTCTGCCATTGCTGACAGAAACGTGCTTAAAACAGTTGATTACTCACTGCTTCTTACATTCTGCGGATTTTTCATCTTTATCGGAAATATGGGCAGAGTAGAGATTTTCCGCAGTGTACTCAGCAGCATAATAAACGGTCACGAGCTTTTTATTGCCGTTGCCGCAAGTCAGATAATAAGCAACGTTCCATGCGCTATACTCCTTTCAGGCTTCACCAACAAGCTGAACGCACTTATAATAGGAACGAACATAGGCGGCCTTGGCACTCTTATCGCCTCCATGGCAAGCCTTATATCCTACAAGCAGATATGCCGCAGCCACCCCCATATCAAAGGCAGATATTTCGCATATTTCACAGCCGCAAATATCGCTTTTCTCGCTGTAATGGCTCTGACTGTAACGATCGCATACTGAAATAAGTTTTCTATACCCTGCCCACTTTATCTGCATAACATTTTCGCTAAATGCCCACACTATCCGCAGGAGGTGTTTTTATGCTTGAATTTTTTGCAGGAACGCTGGTAGGCGGTTTTGTGGGCGTTGTGACAATGTGCCTTTGTATCACCGCAGGCGAAAGCGACCGTCACGATGAACGATGATGTTTTACTCAGGTAAACTTCGTGATTTTCACCAAAAAAGCTGCCGCAAAATTTCCCTTTGCGGTGGCTTTTTTTATGCCTGTCCGTATTGACAAATACTCCGCTTTGTACTATAATAATATCATTGTACTTTAGCAAGTAAAAACGCAAAAGCATAAAAGCTTTAAAGCGTCACATGAAGTAAAAGGAGTGTATTGGATTGACAGCAAGGTGGATAGTATTGGTATTATACCTTGCACTTATGATAGGCATAGGTGTTTATTACCGCAGAAAATCGGCAAGCGTCAATGATTTTGTACTGGGAGGAAGAGGTCTTGGAGCATGGTTCACAGCCTTTGCATATGGAACTTCATACTTCTCGGCAGTAATTTTTGTAGGCTACGCAGGAAAATTCGGCTGGAATTACGGTGTAGCTTCCACATGGGTAGGAATTGGAAACGCCGTCATAGGCTCATGGCTTGCATGGAAAGTTTTGGGCAGACGTACAAGGATAATGTCAAAACACCTTGAGGCAAAGACCATGCCTGAGTATTTTGAAAAGAGATACAACAGCAAGCCTTTGAAGATAGTTTCGGCACTTATCGTGTTCGTATTCCTTATCCCTTATACGGCTTCGGTCTACAACGGCTTGTCAAGACTTTTTGAGAAGGGCTTTGGTATCCCTTACAAATATTGTATAATCGGCATGGCAGTTTTCACTGCGGTGTATGTTATCATGGGTGGCTACAAGGCTACAGCACTGAACGATTTTATTCAGGGAATAGTAATGCTTGTGGGCATTGCGGCGGTAGTTCTTGCAGTGCTTGGCGAAAACGGCGGCCTTGGAAATTCTTTTGACCTGCTTGGTGATATTTCTGACGCAAATGGCGACAAGGGTGCATATTCGTCACTATTCGGCCCTGACCCTATAAACCTTGCAGGCGTTGTTATTCTTACCTCTCTCGGCACATGGGGACTTCCACAAATGGTGCAGAAATTCTACGCAATAAAAGACGACAAGGCTATCAAAACAGGCACCATCGTATCCACATTCTTTGCAGTAGTGGTAGCAGGCGGCTGTTACTTCCTTGGTGGCTTCGGCAGACTTTTTGTCAAGAGCGCTGACGGACTTCCTGAGGGCGGTTTTGACGGAATAGTTCCGACTATGATGGAAAAGCTTCCTTCACTGCTTTTCGGACTTGTTATCGTTCTTGTGCTTTCTGCTTCAATGTCAACACTTTCATCGCTTGTGCTTACATCAAGCTCCACTTTGACTATCGACCTTATCAAGCCTATAATGAAAGAAAAAATGGACGAGAAAAAACAGCTTATCACAATGAGAATTTTCATTGCCGTATTTCTTATCATCTCAGTTGTGCTTGCAATAATCACCCTTGAAAATCCACAGACAGTAATTTCAACTCTCATGTCTATCTCATGGGGCGCACTTGCAGGAGCATTTCTTGCACCATTTATGTACGGACTTTTCTGGAAGGGCGTAACAAAGGCGGCTTGCATGGCAAGCTTTATCGCAGGAGTAGGCATAACGGTCGTACACATGGCATACTACACCCTTGCAGGACACACAGGAACACTTTGGGGCATAAACCTTGCCTCGCCTATCAACGCAGGCGCATTTGCGATGCTTTTCGGACTTGTTCTTGTACCTATCGTTAGCCTTATCACAAGGCAGAGCGACGCTGACAAGGCTCATGCTGAAAAGGTGTTCGAGTGTTATAATGACAGCGAAATATGATTTCACATGGCTTACATAATTGAAACGCAGACAGGGACGGACTTTGTTCGTTCCTGTTTTTTATGCGGATAATGCAAATGATATAGTGAGCGAAACGACAAAACAAGCGGGCGAACGGTGTTCGCCCCTACGATTTTGTTGCCGTGGGTTTTAGCCTTTTTTATTCAATTTTCAAATTGCATTCGGAGTATGACACTGGGTATTATGCCCTAGGTTTTGTATACACAAAATATCACAATGCACGCCCACGTCCTGATACAAGTACTCTACAGCCTGTTCCAGAATCTCTCATCGTATTCACTAAGTCACAGGGCTTGTACGTGCCCGCAAGTATCTAAGACGCCTTCTACTTATCCCTGAAAAATGCTCTTTTTGTTGCATAAAAAATGCAACAATTAATGGATTATTGCCAAATTAAATCATAAATCATTTGTTTGCACAAATTGACCACATGAATTTTGTATAATATCCACTGTAGGGGCGAACAGTGTTCGCCCGTTTTCCTACCTGAACTAACTTTTGGGGGTCCACATTATTAATGTGTATACAGACAACAAAAAGTTCCATAAAACACCATCCAACACCTGAACGCATTTTATGGAACTCTTTTCAGATTATAAATTTCTTCGCCTTGTTTACAATACTGCGGTCGTTTTCGTAAGACAGGACCTGTCCTGCCCTGCCGATCTCGACCCAACGTATGTCTGCGATCTCCTCTTCCTGAGGAGTGTAGTCGGTGTTCTTTGCTTTGCCGATAAAGTAGACAACGATCTTCTGCGTGTCCTTCCTTGGTGAATAGGACACTATCTCCCGAAACGTGGTATCAAGATTTACGTCTATCCCCGTTTCCTCCATGATCTCACGCTTGGCAGTTTCTTCCTCTGTTTCATCGCCCTCAACGTGACCCTTTGGGAATGACCAATGACCGCTGTTGATATGCTTTATCAGCAGTATCTCGGTGTTGCCGTGATACTTTCTGTAAACGATAGCACCGCAGGATTTTTCATGCAGCATCATTTTTCCTTTCCGGAGCTTAGCCCCAATATTTACTCATTGATTTAATTATATCACAACAGCCCTCATTTGTCTATACCCTTTAATAAATATACTCCTATTTTGTGCATATTCCACAAATCAGGTAAAATAAAAAAAGCCGTGCAAAAGCACAGCTTTTTGAAACAGTCAAAGATTATTCCTCAACCTTGTTCTCGATATACTTAACGATATCGCCAACAGTCTTGATGTTCTCGACCTCTTCATCAGGGATCTCTACATCAAAGCTCTCCTCGATGCTCATTACAAGGTCAACTACGTCCAGTGAGTCAGCGCCGAGATCCTCTGTGATAGAAGCCTCCATAGTTACTGCGTCCTCTTCAACATCGAGCTGCTCTACGATAATGTCCTTGATCTTATCAAATACCATTACTTTACCTCCATTCTGTACTTTACTGGGTCTGCCGCTCAGCGCAGCATTTATGTCAGCCGCCGCCGCTCATAAGTCGGCAAATCATTCGGCATGATCATCAAAAAAACTCATTCCTGCGAACTTTCCTCAAACTCGCCCACAGTTCTAAACTTATTATACCGCCCCTCAAGCAATTCGTCAAGACCTTTTTGCAATTTTCTTTTCAAAGCTCCCTCGATATAGTCAGAGATATTCTCCGCAGTGAGCTGTGGGTCGTTATGTGCGCCGCCGTCGGCTTCGGAAATTATATGGTCGCACACGCCAAGTCTTGTAAGATCCTCGGCGGTTATCTTCATTATATCGCAGGCTTCACGCTCTCTTGTGGAATCCTTCCACAGTATACTTGCGAAACCTCTCGGTGATATTACCGAATAGATAGCGTTCTCAAGCATGGCAAGCTCATCGCACACTGCAAGAGCCAGCGCTCCTCCCGATCCGCCTTCTCCGAGTATTATGGAGATAACGGGAGTCTTGAGGGTCATGAACTCCATGATGTTTTTGGCTATCGCTTCGCCCTGACCACGCTTCTCAGCCTCTACGCCGCAGAATGCGCCTGCTGTATCTACAAGGCATATAACAGGTCTATGGAACTTCTCAGCCTGCCTTGCAAGCCTGAGAGCCTTTCTATAGCCCTCCGGGTGGGGCATACCGAAATTGCACTTCTGATTTTCTGCAAGATCTCTGCCCTTTACCTCTGCGATAACTGTAACAGGTATGCCCTTAAAATATGCTATACCACCCATAACAGCACCGTCATCACCAAAAAGTCTGTCGCCGTGCATCTCAAAGAAATCGTCGAATATAAGAGGGATATAGTCCTTGGCAGTCGGTCTGCCCTTGTGTCTGATTATATCAAGTCTTTGACAAGCTGTCAGCTCACTCATTTGAGGACACCTCCTTTGCTGGCTTATGAAGTCTGAGTATATGAGCGAGAACCCTTCTCATTTTCTTTCGCTCAACTATCATATCAACAAAGCCGTTTTCAAGCATGAACTCGGCAGACTGGAAATCGTCAGGAAGCTTCTGCTTGATAGTACCCTCTATAACACGTCTGCCTGCAAATCCGATAAGCACCTTTGGCTCTGCGATTATGATATCGCCCAGTGACGCAAAGGAAGCTGTTACTCCGCCCGTGGTAGGGTCGGTCATAACTGCGATATAAAGCAGACCTGCTTGGTTATGTCTAGCCACAGCACCGCTTGTTTTCGCCATTTGCATAAGGGAAACTATACCCTCCTGCATTCTTGCTCCGCCTGAGGCTGTGAATGCGATAACAGGGAGCTTATTTGCGGTGGCATATTCGATAGCTCGTGTTATCTTTTCGCCCACAACGCTGCCCATGGAAGCCATCATATAGTTAGAATCCATAACGATTATAACTATCTTCTCGCCTCTTATGGCAGCCTTTCCTGTGAGGACAGCGTCTTTAAGTCCTGTCTTTTCCCTCAAAGCCTGCTGTTTTGCTTCATAGTCAGGGAAATCTATAGGATTTTTTGATACCATATCCTTATCAAATTCCTCAAAGCTGCCCTTATCTATGGTTATATCAAGACGTTCTTTTGCGGTAAGTCTTGAATGATAGTTACAGTGAGGACAAACCTTGCCGTTTGCCTGAAACTCCTCCATAAAAGTGACGTTTCTGCATCTTGGACACTTGAAAAGCAGACCCTTTGGGATATCGGTCTTTTTCTTGTCATCGTCCGCCTTATCGCCGTTAAATCTTACTTTAACGACAGAAAACAGATCTTCAAGCATTATTCCTTACTCCTCTCATCTGCCAAAATGTCGGTACGGTTAAGAAAACCGTTATCGTAATTGCCCTCTAAAAACTCAGGGCGTCTTATAAGCTTGAGCTGGAAATCAACATTGGTTGCAACGCCGTCTACGATAAACTCAGACAGCGCCCATGTCATTTTCGCAATAGCTTCTTCTCTGTTCTTACCGTGAACGATGAGCTTGCCTATCATTGAATCGTAATAAGGCGGTATCTCATAGCCCTGATAAACTGCGGTATCTACTCTTATTCCTGGTCCTCCTGGGATAAAGAGCGACTTTATCCTGCCAGGTGACGGTCTGAAATCAAGAAGCGGATTTTCCGCATTTATACGGCACTCTATTGCATGACCTGTCAGCTTTATATCCTCCTGCTTTATAGACAATCTCTGTCCTGATGCGATAAGAAGCTGTTGCTTTACAAGGTCAACGCCTGTAACAGCTTCTGTGATAGGGTGTTCCACCTGTATACGGGTGTTCATTTCCATGAAATAGAACTCGCCGTTTTTATCCACAAGGAACTCAATAGTGCCTGCATTCCTATAGCCGCAGACCTTAGCGGCTGTACAAGCGGCTTTGCCCATTTTCGCACGAAGCTCCTCATTCATAAAGCTTGCAGGGGAAGGGGCTTCCTCGAGGACCTTCTGATTTCTTCTCTGCATGGAGCAGTCACGCTCGCCCAGATAGATAACATCGCCGTAATTATCCGCAAGTATCTGTATCTCGATATGCTTAGGGTCTTCTATGAATTTCTCGATATAGATCTCGTCATTGCCGAAGCAGGCAAGAGCTTCCTGCTTTGCGGCGGTCATCTGTGATTCAAGCTCATCGTCGGAGTGAACGATCCTTATGCCACGTCCTCCGCCGCCTGCTGAAGCCTTTACCATAACAGGGTAGCCAAGATCTCTTGCAAGGGTATGCGCCGCATGGATATTTGAGATAGCACCGTCTGAACCCATTATAACAGGCACACCTGCTTCTTTCATTGTTTCCTTTGCCTGCGCTTTATCGCCAAGCATTTCAATAGACTCGGCTCTCGGTCCTATGAAAGTTATGCCGCACTTTTCGCACATTCTCGCAAAGGACGGATTTTCAGACAGAAAGCCAAAGCCCGGGTGGATAGCGTCTGCACCTGTTATCTCGCAGGCGGAGATTATCGCCCTGACATTAAGATAACTGTCCTTGCTTGGTGCAGGACCTATGCAGACTGCTTCGTCTGCTATCTGAGCATGGAGAGCGTTTCTGTCGGCGGTGGAATATACCGCAACAGTATGTATGCCAAGCTCTCGGCAGGCTCTTATAATGCGGACAGCGATCTCGCCTCTGTTCGCTATCAATACTTTTTTGAACATATTATGCCTCACTAATTATGACTAGAATAAGAGATACCTTACTTTATCGCAAAAGTTATCTCAGCGGAAACAGCCTTCTTGCCGTTTACAGAAGCAAGTGCCTTTCCAACGCCGATAGGACCCTTGACTTTGATTATCTCCACCTCGATATCCAGCTTATCACCAGGCACTACCTGCTGACGGAACTTACAGTTGTTTATGCCGCCGAACAGACCTATCTTGCCCTTGTTCTCAGGAAGTGAAAGCAGTGCAACTGCACCTGCCTGCGCACACATCTCTACCATAAGTACGCCTGGGGTAACAGGATAGTTCGGGAAATGTCCCTTGAACCAAAAGTCCTCAGCCTTTATATACTTTGTAGCCTTTACACGCTTGCCCACTTCAAGCTCGTTTACCTCGTCGATAAGCAGAAAAGGGTCACGGTGAGGGATTATTTCCATGATCTGCTCTTTATTCAAAACAACTGCCATTGTCTTTCCTCCAAATCAGTTTAGTCAAGTATCATTATGGTCTGATCGAACTCAACAGCGTCGCCGCTGTTTACGCATATCTCTCTTACCACGCCGTCAAATTCGCTCTGTACTTCGCTCATTACCTTCATGGACTCGATAATGAAGATAGTGTCGCCCTTCTTTATCTTGTCGCCAACGCTTACGAACGGCTTTGAATCAGGTGACGGAGCGGCATAGAATGTTCCCACGATAGGGGCTTTAACTGCCTTGCCGCCTGTTACCGGCGCTGATGTTGCCGACGCTTCTGGTGCTGTCTGGGTAGCAGGTAAAGCTGTGCCTACAGCCATTGGCATAGGCATTCCCATTGGTGCAGGAGGAGGGCATTTCTTGCCCTTTACTGTTATCACCTTGTCGCCGTCAGCTATTGTTATCTCACCGAGGTCTTTATTCTTCACGATATCGGCAAGCTTCTCTATTGTTTCAAGGTCAAACTGACCATAAATTTTTTCGCTCATATCAGTTTCTCCTTATTAGTCGCACTTCTTGATACAGATAGTAGCGTTATGTCCGCCAAAGCCCAGAGAGTTTGAAAGTGCTGCATAGACAGGCATTTCTCTGTTGCCCTCAACACAGTAGTCAAGGTCGCACTCAGGGTCAGGAGTGGTGTAGTTTATTGTTTTATGAACAAAGTCGTTCTGTACAGAAAGTGCAGTAACGATAGCTTCCATGCCGCCTGCCGCACCAAGAAGGTGACCTGTCATAGACTTTGTGGAGTTTATGACCGTCTTTCTTGCGGCTTCTTCGCCAAGAGCAAGCTTGATAGCTGTTGTTTCATACTTATCGTTAAGACCTGTTGATGTGCCGTGAGCGTTGATGTAGTTCACCTGCTCAGGCTTCAGACCTGCTTCTTCATAGGCATACTTCATTGCATGAGCGGCAGCCTCACCTGTTGGTGATGGGCTTGTCATGTGATAAGCGTCGCCTGTTGCGCCATAGCCTGCTATTTCAGCTATGATATTTGCACCTCTTGCTTTAGCGTGCTCATACTCTTCAAGGCAAAGTATGCCTGCACCCTCGCCAAGGACAAAGCCCTGTCTGTTCAGGTCGAATGGAGTTGAAGCCTTGTCAAGCTCTGTTGCCTTTGAGAGAGCCTTCATATTGTTGAAGCCGCTGAGTGCGAAATGAGAGATACAAGCCTCTGAGCCGCCGCAAAGGCAAACGTCAAGGTAGCCGTCCTTTATCTTTCTGAAAGCCTCGCCGATAGCGTGAGTACCTGAAGCGCAAGCTGTAGTGGTACAGAAATTATCGCCCTTAAAGCCTGTCTGCATTGCAACAGTGCCGGCAGCCATATTGCCTATCATCATAGGGATAAAGAATACGGACACCTTGTCAGGCTTTTCGTTGAACTTTGTGACTTCCTTTTCGGTCATGTTAAGACCGCCGATACCAACGCCGATTATAACGCCTGCTTTGAAAGGATCAACGTCCTTGAAATCAGTGCCGGCCATGGCAAGAGCCTGCTTTGCAGAGCACACAGCGAACTGTGTGAATCTATCCATTCTCTTTGCCTCTTTTTTGTCTATATACTCTGTGCAGTCAAAATCCTTGACAGCTCCGACTATCTTTACAGGGAAATTCTCAGTATCGAACTGGTCAACATATGAAAGACCGTTCTTGTTAGCCTTGATGTTCTCCCAGAACTCTTCTACGTTTTTTCCAAGAGGGTTTACTGTACCCATACCTGTGATAACAACTCTTCTCATTTAAACACTCCTTTATTTCTGAAACAATGATATATCTTATCTTTCCACGGCACATATCGAGCACATGGCTTGTGGGATAACGGGCAAACGCTGTTCGTCCCTACATTATTGCTTGATATAAAGCCAAACAATATTTTTATTCGGTCTGCATATTTTCGCTGAGCGGACACAAATTACATCATACCGAAACGCACGGCGTAAAATGCCCGTCACGGCGAGTGACCGAGTGACTACATCATAAGTCCGCCGCTTATTTCTATTACCTGTCCTGTAACGTAGCTTGCGTCCTTTGAGGCAAGGAATGATACAACGCCTGCTATCTCATCTACCTCGCCGTAACGTTTCATAGCTATCTGATTTATCATAGCCTGTTTCTGAGCGTCTGTAAGCTTGTCCGTCATAGGGGTCTTGATAAATCCAGGGGCAACTGCATTGCAGGTGATACCTCTTGAGCCAAGCTCCTTTGCAACTGTCTTTGTCATGCCGACGATAGCCGCCTTTGTTGCGGAATAGTTTATCTGTCCAGGATTGCCGTAAAGTCCTGCAACGGAAGCAAGATTTATTATTTTGCCTGACTTCTGTCGCATCATAACGCTGCCAACGAACTTTGACATATTGAACACGCTCTTCTGGTTTACAGCAACTACCATATCGTACTGTTCCTCGCTCATACGAGCCATAAGACCGTCACGAGTGATTCCTGCGTTGTTTACGAGAACGTCGATAGTGCCGAAACGAGCCTTTACTGCCTTGACTGTTTCCTCTACCTGTGCATAGCTTGAAACGTCGCAGATGAACTTTTCACACTCTACACCCTCTGCCTTTATCTTATCCATTATATCGTTATCTTGAAACATTGCCTCAGAGATGTCGTTGAGAGCAATATTATAGCCGTCCTTTGCAAGTCTGAGTGCTATTGCTGCACCTATTCCTCTTGCGGAACCTGTTATCAATGCTGTTGCCATTTTATCTTCCTCCGTCTTTTACTTGCCGAGAAGCTTTTCTGCTTCTGTGAACATTTCCTCTATCATATCCTTTGCAGGTTCGACCTTCTTTACCATGCCTGCGATAGCTCCGCAGAGGAAAGAACCTTCTTCAAGGTTGCCGTCCTGAACGGCTTTTCTCAGTGAACCGAGGGTTATCTCTTCAAACTCCTCAGGTGTGATCGTGCCGTTTGCTTCGCCGCTTGCAAGCTTCTTTGAGAACTTTGTCTTAACGTTTCTGCATGGGTGACCTGTATATCTGCCTGTTACGATGCTGTCTGTATCCTTAGCCTTTACAACAAGCTCCTTATAAACAGGGTTTATCTGACACTCCTCTGCGGCAAGGAAACGTGTGCCGAGCTGTACGCCCTCTGCGCCAAGCATGAATGAAGCGGCTATTCCTCTGCCGTCTGCTATTCCGCCTGCGGCGATAACAGGTATCTCAACTGCGTCAACTACCTGTGGTACAAGACACATCGTTGTGTTCTCACCGATATGTCCGCCTGACTCTGTTCCCTCTGCAATAACAGCGTCAGCGCCTGCTCTTTCCATTCTCTTTGCAAGAGCAACTGACGGAACGACAGGTATCACCTTTATGCCTGCTTCTTTCCATGCAGCCATATACTTGCCTGGGTTGCCTGCACCTGTTGTTACGACAGGTACGCCCTCATCTATAACGAGCTGAGCGAGGTCGTCGGCATTAGGGCTCATGAGCATGATATTAACACCGAAAGGCTTGCCGTTTACAGCCGCCTTTGTCTGTCTTATCTGATCTCTCAGGTAGTCGATAGGTGCAGAGCCGCCTGCGATTATGCCAAGTCCGCCTGCGTTTGAAACTGCGGAAGCGAGAGTATGCTCAGCTATCCAAGCCATACCGCCCTGAAAGATAGGGTATTTTATACCCAAAAGTTCAGTTATTCTTGTCTTTGTAGTAGTCATAGTAGTTCTCCTTATTGTCAAAAGCAAATTTTATGCCATAATACATAATAACAATTTATTATGTACCGAATATAAACTGTATATTTATTATCAATACTCGAAAACAGCCGCACCATAAGTAAGTCCACCGCCGAAGCCTACAAGACAAACCTTGTCGCCTCTTTTTATCCTGCCTTCTGCAACTGCGTCGCAAAATGCGATAGGGATAGATGCGGAAGATGTGTTTCCATAGCGGTCGATATATACCGGGAACTTGTCCATTGAAACGCCAAGGTGCTTTGCGGCAGTTTCGATTATTCTTATATTTGCCTGATGCGGCACTATCCAATCAAGGTCATCAGGGGAAATTTCGATCTTTGCACAAGCCTGCTCAACTGCATTTGGAAGTGCCTTTGTGGCAAACTTATAGACCTCTTTGCCGTCTTGCTTGAAGAAATAATCCTTTGTTTCAGGCATATCCATATCAAATTCCTCGGTATTGGTTCTGAAAGCGTTCTCAGACTTCAAAGCACGGGAAGCAAGATACTTTGCACCGTTTCCGTCTGCGCCAAGGAAACTTGAGTATGTAGTATCCTCTGCTGTTTCAAGGACGAAAGCGGCTGCGCCGTCACCGAAAAGCACGCAGGAAGAACGGTCGGTATAGTCAACGAATTTTGAAAGCTCCTCAGAAGCCACCAAGAGAACGGTCTTTATTCCATCTCCTGTCTGGAGATATCTCTTTGCGGTATCAAAGCCGTAAACAAAGCCTGCACAAGCAGCGTTAAGGTCAAATGCGATACAGCCTATCGCGCCTATCTCTCTCTGGATAAGGCAGGAAAGTGACGGAGTGAAATAATCCCCTGTTACTGTTGTGGCAATAATAAGGTCGATATCCTCTGCCTTTACTCCTGCGTCAGCCATTGCAGCCTTTGCCGCCATTGCTCCAAGATAGTATGTAGGCTCGCCATTTGTGATGTGTCTTTGCTTGATGCCTGTTCTCTGAGTTATCCACTCGTCGCTTGTTTCAACGATCTTTGTGAAATCCTCGTTTGTTGCGACCATTTCAGGCACATATTTGCCTATGCCCTTGATCTTTACGCCTGTTACTTTACTTCCCACTGATTTTTCCTCCTGAAAATTCTATATTATATATTGTATATTTCCGTAATTTGTGCTATAATGTTCTTGTTCCTATGGAGCAAGTCAAAATATATTATATCAAAATATAATTAGTTAATTTTTTAACTATATAACACATATCATAACATTATAATTATAAACTGTTTTTTTAGATACGTCAATAACAAATTATGAACAACTCTTGATGAATTTAAACATTTAGAGAATTTTTCACAAGTTTTAGGGCGTTAGTTAATATTATGTGTCCATTTTTGAAAATATCTTGCAAAAATTAAATCATAAAACAATAATTGAGCGGAGATAGCTTTCAGAAATTTACAGATATGAGATAAGGCGGCTTTGATATTATCAGGCGGCTATGTATAAATTTAACCACAAAGGAGTAAAATTTTATGTCAAAAAACATTTTCTTATTTTCTGGGCAAGGCTCACAGTATGTAGGAATGGCTAAGGAGCTTTGCGAAAAGTATGATGCTGCAAATGCGGTTTTCGACACAGCGGAAAAGGTGCTGGGATATGACCTGAGAGCGGTAACATTTGACGGCCCTGACACTGAGCTTAACAAAACAGTGAACTCACAGCCTGCTATAATGGCTTGCTCGCTTGCCGCTTTTGAAGCCGCAAAGGCTGAGGGCATCACATTTGACGGCGTAGCAGGTCACTCACTGGGCGAATATGCTGCTATGGTAGCCGCAGGTGTTGTAACTATGGAGGACGGCTTCAAGCTCATCAAGGCGAGAGCGGCTGCAATGCAGAAAGCCGCAGAGGCTAACAGTGGCTCAATGTATGCTATAATCGGTCTGCCTGCTGAAGAGGTCGAGAAGATATGCGAGGAAACAGAGGGCTATGTTGTTCCTGTAAACTACAACTCAGCCGTTCAGACTGTTATCGCTGGTGATACTGCGGCTTGCGAGGCGGCTGCGGCAAAGTTTGCGGAGATGAAGAAAAAGGCTATAAAGCTCAATGTTGCGTCCGCTTTCCACTCAAAGCTCATGCAGAGTGCGGCTGATGAATTTATCGAAACTGCAAAGACAGTTGAATTCAAGACTGCAAATGTAGATTTTTACTCAAACGTTCTTGGAACAAAGCTTGAGGACTTTTCTGCTATGCCTGATATGCTTGCCAAGCACATCGTTTCACCCGTTAAGTTCACTTCTGAGCTTGCAGAAATGGAAAAGGCAGGCTATGAAAACTTTATCGAGCTTGGTCCTAACAAGGTGCTTACGGGTCTTGTAAAGAAAACTCTCAAGGGCAAGAACGCTGTGAACATTGAGAACAATGCCACAATGGAAAAGGCTCTTGCTTCTCTGAGCTAAAATATCGAGGGGAGAAAAATGAAAAAGGCTATGAAAAGGGCTTTGCTGTTGGCATTGGCGGTGGCAATGCTTGTTTGTCTGAGTGCCTGTGGAAAATGTGCGTGGGAGATAAAGATAAACGGCAAGGATATACAGATACCATGCACTCTGGACGATATTGGCGAGGAATATGAATACACGCTGGATTATCCTTTTTCGGGAAACTCAAACGGCAAGGGGATATTCTCGGTGGCGCTTATGCAGGACGGCAGTATAATAGGCACTGTTAAGGTAGAAGCGGACAGTGTTGACAATATTGACAGGAAGTCGAAGATACGTCAGATAAGTGCGGCGCAAAGCAGTTCCGATAAAAAGGGAATGAGCATTGCAGGGGTAAAATGCGGTGATGACAAGACGGAAGTCAAAAAAGTTTTCGGCGAGCCTGACAGTCCTGACGCAGACGCATGGAAATACAAGAAAAGGAGCTTTTTGGCGACTTTCTTTTTTGATGATGACGGCAAGGTGACAATGCTGAGCATATCAGACATTGATGATGAAGATACCTGATAAAAGGCGGTGTATAAAATGAAACGCAATGACTACATATCATGGGACGAATATTTTATGGGCATTTCACTGCTATCTGCACAGAGGAGCAAGGATTCTCACACGCAGGTAGGGGCTTGCATAGTTTCTCAGGACAACAAGATATTGTCAGTAGGCTACAACGGTATGCCTACCGGGTGTTCTGATGATGAGATGCCGTGGGACAGGAACGGAGAGTTTCTTGACACGAAATATCCATTTGTGTGTCATGCCGAACTTAACGCCATTCTCAACCATGCGGCAGGAAGCTTACAGAATGCCAAGATATATGTTTCACTTTTTCCATGCAACGAATGTGCAAAGGCTATCATTCAAAGCGGCATAAAGGAAGTCGTTTACTGGGAAGACAAATACGCTGACACTGACGGAGTTAAGGCTTCTAAGAAAATGTTTGAGCTGACGGGGGTAAAGATACGCAGGTATATACCTACTAACCGTGAGATAACTATAAGGCTGTAAAAGGCAATTATCCTGCCGAAACAGTTTCAGGCGACAATGCGGGCGAACACTGTTCGCCCCTACTGTACATTGTGCGGTTATTAAGATTTGTGCAATAAATTGCAAGTTGCCCCTACAGATATACATTATTAATATGCGGAAATTTTTTATAAAGAAGGAATGTAAAATGTCAAGAAAATACGCTATACTTGGAGAAACGCTTAAACACACTATGTCGCCGCCTATTCACGCCAGGCTTTTTGAACTAAAAAACCGTGAATACGAGTACGAGATACTGGAGGTAAAGCCTGAGGAGCTTAAGGACAAGGCGGAGTATCTTAATTCTCTTAACGGCTACAACATCACTATTCCCCACAAGATAGGCATTATCGACTACACTGATGAGCTTGACCAATCGGCAAAGCGTTATCACTCTGTAAACTGCGTTGACAACAAAAACGGCAGGCACGTTGGTTACAACACTGACTGCGACGGCTTTCTCAGGACTGTTCGTGCAATGAATATCGACTTCACGGGAAAGATACTGCTTATAGGCTGCGGCGGAGTAGGCAGAATGATGGCAATTGAGGCGGCTCTTGCCGGGGCTGACCTTTACATTGCTGTACTGGAGAGCGATATGCCTTTGGCTAAGCAGGTAGAGAAAGAAATAAAGGCTATGAAGTCTGACGCTAGGATAACTATTGTTCTAAACACTGAGATACCGACCGACGTTCACTACGAGCTGCTTATGAACGCTTGCCCTGTGGGAATGTATCCTAAGACAAACGCCTGCCCTGTTCCTGATGAAGTTATAAAGGCGAGCGGTGCGGTATTTGACGTTATATACAACCCTCGTGAGACTTTGCTCATGCAGAAAGCCAAGGCTATGGGCAAGAACGCTGTCGGAGGCATGGCAATGCTAGTTTGGCAGGCGGTTTCCGCTCACGAGATATGGGACGGCGACGAATACACAGACGAGGAAGTTCAATCTATCATAGACGAAATGGAGATCGCTGTGGAGAAGGATTTTAAGTAAAATACATTATAATAAGGATAGTAAATATGAGACCAATATTTTTGTGCGGCTTTATGGGCTGCGGAAAATCTACTGTGGGAAAGATCTTGGCGAAAAAAATGGGCTGTCAGTGCGTTGACCTTGACAAGTATATCGAAAATACGGCAGGAATGAGCATACCTGAAATATTCGACAAATACGGTGAGGAGCATTTCAGGAAGCTTGAAACCGAGGCTCTTGCAGCATTTGCTGACATTGGCGGCGTTGTTGCAACAGGCGGCGGAGCATTGCTTTCGGAGGAGAACGGCAAGGTGGCTAAAAGATCGGGCATGGTGGTCTTTATCGACACATATTTCAACACCTGCTACGGACGCATAAAAAACGACCCTAACAGACCTATCGCTTACAACTCCACCAGAGAACAGCTTTTAGAGCGGTTTGACTATCGAAGACCTTTATATCTTGCCCACTCACACTATGTCATAAGCGGTGGTTATCCGCCTATCGTCATCGCTTCTAAGATACAAAAGCTTTACAAGAGATTTGATTTCGGGCAGGGCTGATTTATCTCTTCCCTGCAGGGGCGACCTTCATGCCCCCTGTTTTCGGGCTTATCGCAAACCATGCGAGCCTTAAGCTTATGCCCGTTTATCTTGCATTTTTCTTCATACTTCTGCTTGTGATGATGCCAAAAACGGAAAAGCTTTGTCATAATAAATAGTACGGCTTGTGCAAACAGTACCAAATTATTTGTATCTTGGATAATCAAAAATAGCTATTTATAACGAATAATCCAAAAAGTCTGCAAGCACTGATAAAAAATGTTGAAAATCCTACCGACATGTTGTATACTTATGATATGAAGACGTTATATTAAACTGCCATATGACAGAAGGGAGCTGCAAATGGACATACAGAAAACCGTGCTTGTCGTTGACGACAGCACAACGAACCGATCTATACTTTGCGACATACTACATTCTGACTATTCTGTGATCCAAGCAGAAAATGGCATACAGGCTCTTACAAAGCTAAAAAAACAGGATAAAAAAGTTGACGCTATAATACTGGACATCATAATGCCCGAAATGGACGGATATGAGTTCATGGATAAAATAAAGCAGGATAAAACCTTATCTCAGATACCTGTTATTATACTAACAGAAAAATCAGACAGAGACACTGAAAAAAAGGTGCTTGAAAGCGGTGCGTGGGACTTTGTTCCAAAGCCTTATGACGCTGATATTATAAAGCTAAGGCTCAAAAACGTTATCGCAAGAAGTCAGGTATCGCTGCTCAAAGAGCTTAATAACGTTATGAACTACGACCCTCTTACGGAGATATATTCAAAGAATAAATTTTTCAGTGCGTCAAAGGCACTTCTTAAGGCTAATCCTGACAAGCAGTTCGCTTTTCTAAGACTAGATATCGACCGTTTCAAGCTTATAAATTCATTTTTCGGCACTGCGTATGGAGACAGACTGCTAAAGCATGTTGCAAAACGTATAAGAGATTTTGCAAAAACAACGGAATGCTGTACCTTCGGTAGGATAGACGCTGACGTTTTCGGTATCTTCACCCCTTATCAGGGCAAGGAAGAAACAGTAAAGCAGATAGAGCAGGCTGTTGAAAACATGAAAAAACTGTCCGCAAGCTATAACATCATGATCGTTTACGGCGTTTATGTGGTGACTGACAGAAGCCTGCCAATATCCTTCATGTGCGACCGTGCCGCTCTTGCCGCTAAAACTGTAAAAGGGCATTATATGAAAAGCTATGCTTTTTATGATGACAAAATGCGGCTTTCTATTGAAAATGAGCAGAATATAATAAATGAAATGAGCGACGCTCTTGAAAATAATGAGTTCGTACCTTACTATCAGCCTAAATACGACGTAAAGACAAACAAGCCTGTGGGTGCGGAGGCTCTTGCAAGGTGGATACACCCTACCAAGGGATTTATCTCACCTGGTGTGTTTATCCCGATATTTGAGAAGAACGGCTTTATCTCAAAGCTTGATTTCTACATATGGGAATGCGTATGCAAACAGCTCAAGGAATGGAAAGACAGCGGAGTTCCGCTCTTCCCTGTTTCTGTAAACGTTTCAAGGGTAAACCTTTACAACCCTAATCTTTCAAAAATAATAATCGAACTTACGAAAAAGTATGACGTTGAGCCTAAGTATTTCAACATCGAGATAACGGAAAGCGTTTATACTGACGACAATGTAATGATAGATGATATCACTAGCCAGCTCAGAAATAATGGCTTTACTATCCTCATGGACGATTTTGGCAGTGGCTATTCTTCCCTGAACGTACTCAAAGATGTTCAGGTGGATATGCTAAAAATGGACATGATGTTCATGTTCAAGGCAAAGTATGACGGCCGTGCAGAAACTATAATTTCTTCTGTTATCAGAATGGCCAAATGGCTCAATATCCCTGTTATAGCAGAAGGCGTTGACAAAGCGGAGCAGGTAGAATTTCTGAAAAGCGTAGGCTGTGACTACATTCAGGGCTTCTATTTTTCAAAGCCTTTGCCTGTGGCAGAGTATGAAAAGCTTATCTCAGATCAGGAGGAACAGCCTGTGCCTGAGAACGGGACATCAGTAAACGACCTGCTGTGGGGCAAGAGCGGAGGATTGCTGGCATATATCGACAGCATCGACCAGCCTGCTACGATATATGAATGTTTTCCGGACGGCACAGTGGTAATGGTATGTTCAAACAAGGCGTTTTTACAAAAATACGGCTATGACAGCAGTGTGTACGGCAAACTCAATGTTATGAACTGCATTGACAGCGAATGCAAAGAGAAATTCAAAAGCTCTGTAAACAAGGCAATAGAGAGCAAGGACAGAGCAGAATGTGTTCTCAGTATGCACGAGATAAACGGCAGGAAGCACTGGTTCAAGACGCATTTACGATTTGTCAGCGAAATGGGTGTAAGCTCTGTACTTATAGCGTATTTCACGGACGTGACCGACATGGTGTTGACGGATAAACGCATAAACGACTATAAGAACTATATCCAAGATGAAATAGACCGAAAGCACAAGATCCTTATCGTCAGCAACAACAGCGACGCACGCTGTCAGCTAGAAGAGATACTTTCTCAGGAAAATACTGTTTTCACTGCAGAAACCATTCAGGCAGGAAAAAAGCTTCTTCTTAACGAGGATATCGACCTTATTTATTTTGACATACAGCTTATTTCCAAGGACGATGAATTTCCTCTTGACATTGATGAAAGAAGACTTCCTGTTATTGCTATAACCCAGGCTCACGGCGTACTTAAAGGCATGACAAAATTGAAGAACAGAGTTTCCGACTTTGTTATGAAGCCGTATATAGATGAGCTGGTACGCCTGAGAACGACCAATCTTATAAAGATCAATATTTCAGGCAGTGCAAACGAAAAATATTTCAGCCGAACTAAATGATTTGAAAAGTCCTCTGAGATAAACGGAGGACTTTTTTCTCTTGTTAAGCAGTCAGCTTTATTGACAAAATATACACTATCTGATATTATATAGGTATGAATGCTGAAAGCGAGGGAGAAAAAATGTATCTTGACAAGTGGCGTGTGGCAATAAGAAATTTGAAAAATTCGCTTTTTTCATATCCAAACACGGCTCAAAGCTGTTTCCCTGACCCTATCACGGACGACACAGTGTTTTACTGCGTTCAAGGTCTTGTATATGGCAGTCAAAAGTTCCCTGACGGAAAATTCATACGCAGTTCTCCTGTGACCTCGGTATACTCTGAGGACGGAAAGCTTTTTGCCAAAACAATAAACAACGTTTATGAGCTTAAAACGCCAAGCGATTATTTTGACTGCGATATTGCTGAAAATGCCGCACAAAAAACAGGAAGCAGTGAGCTTGCTGAAACAGCTAAAATGCAGAGAGAAAAGCTCAGGGCACAGCTTGATAAATTTTTCACGATCTGCCAGAGGCTTTGTGATAATGAACAGGCTGACGTTGCAAATGAGTTACCTGAAGATACTCTTGTTATATGCTATTACGGCACTGACCCACATGGAAACAAGATGTTCTACAAAAATGAAGATATGGTAGTGCCTGTTTTTGCATATGTGACCGTTGGGCTGGTCATTGATTCTGTGGGGCTTGCGGAAAGCGAGGAAAAGCTGGATTTATGGGATACGCTGGGGAGATATTATATCGACAGCGAGCTTATGGAGTTTTATGACTGTGACACGAAAAACCTTATTTTCTGCAATTTGACGAACTCTCCTATATATGTCACAATTTACGAAAGCTCCGCTGCGATGCTCTGTATGCCGAACACGGCTAAGATAGCTTCAAGAAAAGTAAAAGAAAAATAAAACTTTTATCCGTCTGAGATCTCAGGCGGATTTTTTTATTGCACAATATAGAAAAGAACGTTGAAAATTAATAGAATGTTAAACTTTTAACGTGTCATAGCAATTGAATAATCGTCGAAAGTGTAGTATAATTTTCTTATATAGTTGTTTTTTGATGTAAAATAATATATTTAACTATTTTTTGTATCGTGAGGAAAAGATCATGGAAATTTTAAAACAGCGTATTCTTAAGGACGGAGTAGTAAAGGAAGGAAACGTTCTCAAAGTCGATAAATTCCTTAACCACCAAATGGACGTCAAGCTTTTCAACGATATCGGTGAGGAGTTTGCAAAGAGATTTGCAGGAACAGGCGTAAACAAGATACTCACTATCGAGTCATCCGGTATCGGCATTGCCTGCATTGCGGCACAGCATTTTAACAACTGCCCTGTTATTTTTGCAAAGAAAACTCTCAGCAAAAATCTTGACGGCGAAATGTTCGTTACTCAAGTAAAGTCCTACACAAAGGGCGTTACATATGACGTAATGGTATCTGAAAAATATCTCGGCAAGGGTGACAAGGTGCTTATTATAGACGATTTTCTTGCTAACGGCTGTGCGCTTATGGGACTTATAGATATTGTAAAGCAGTCAGGGGCTGAGCTTGCGGGAGCAGGTATCGTTATCGAAAAGGGCTTCCAGGTTGGCGGAAAGACTATCCGTGACATGGGTGTAAAGCTCGAATCTCTTGCTATCGTTGACTCTATGGACAACGGCACTATCACTTTCAGGGACTAACGCACAAGGCGTTACCAATAAATATTTTATGGAGGAAGATCAAACATGAAGGTAAGACGTATTCTTGCGCTCGTTCTTTCTGCGGCTCTTGCTGTAACAGCTCTTACAGCTTGTACATCTGCTAAGGACGAAGCATCACAGAAGTCGGCTGACAAGCAGACGACAACTCTCAGCTATGACACTGTAAAGATCGGTGTTATACACATCGGCAACCCTGCCGACGGTTCAGGCTACACATATGCTCACGATCAGGGTATCGTTGGTATGCAGAAGGAGCTTGGACTTAAAGACGATCAGATCGTAAGAAAGAACAACGTATCAGACAGCGACCCTGCTGCTACAGAAACAGCTATCCGTGAGTGCATCGAGGAAGGCTGCAACATCATCTTCGGCACAAGCTGGGGCTATATGGACAAAATGGAATCCCTCGCTGAGGAATATCCTGACGTTTATTTCTGCCACGGCACAGGCTACAAGAACAACGGCAAGAACCTTAACAACTACTTCGGAAGAATTTATCAGGCAAGATATCTCACCGGTATCGTTGCAGGTATGAAGACAGAGTCAAATCTTATCGGTTACGTTTCCGCTATGGGCAGCGAGAACTCTGAGTGCACAGGCGGTATCGACGCTTTCGCAATGGGCGTTTATTCTGTAAATCCTGACGCTAAGGTTTATGTAAAGGTAACAAACAGCTGGTATTCACCAACAGAGGAAACAAACGCTGCAAAGGCTCTTCTTTCTGAGGGCTGCGACGTTATCGCTCAGCACTGCGACACACCTAACCCACAGCTCGAGGCTGAAAGCGCAGGCAAGTGGGGCGTAGGCTACAACACAGATATGTCTAAGGACGCTCCTAAGGCTACACTTACTTCAACTCTTTGGAACTGGTCTGCATACTACACATATCAGGTAAAGCAGATCGTAGATGGCAACTGGAAGTGTGAGAACTACTACGGCGGCATGGCTGACGGTCTTGTAGACATCGCTCCTCTGAACATGGATATCTGCACAGAGGATATGCAGAAGGCTGTTGACGAGGCTAAGGCTAAGATCGAAGACGGCTCATTCAACGTATTTGACGGCGTTATCGAAACAAACGACGGCAAAACAGTTGGTGAAGAGGGCAAAACTCTTGACGACGCTACTATCACAGGCGGAATCAACTGGTACTTCAAGAACGTTGAGGTCAAGTAATAAGGCTTAACAGCATAACAAAACATTTATACGGGCGGTGCAGGTTGCCGCCTGTTTTGTTAATGATATGAGCATACGGCAGCAGGTAATTCTGCTGTCGGTTTCTGATGACATTAGCAAATCTAAGGAAGTTCATAAAAAGGAGCTGAAAGTATGAGTGAAGAAATATCTGCTGAGATCGCTGTAAAATGCAGCGGTATAACAAAAGTTTTCGGCAGCGTGGTTGCAAACGACGGCATTGATCTTGAAGTAAAATACGGTGAGATACTTGCACTGCTGGGCGAAAACGGATCAGGAAAGACCACGTTGATGAATATGCTTTCGGGTATCTATCACCCTGACAAGGGCAATATCTACATTGCCGGCAAGCCTGAGGCGATAAATTCACCTATGGATTCTATCGAACTTGGCATAGGCATGATACATCAGCACTTCAAGCTTGTGGAGGTGTTCTCCGCCGCAGACAACATTGTGGCAGGCACAAAGGGCAAGCTTAAGAGCAAGGGCGCTGTAAGAGATGAGATAAAAAAGATATCTGAACAGCTTGGTCTTGAAGTTGACCCTGACAAAAAGGTATACAATATGTCCGTCAGTGAAAAGCAGACAGTTGAGATACTGAAGGTGCTTTACAGGGGTGCTAAAATACTTATTCTTGACGAGCCTACGGCGGTTCTTACTCCGCAGGAAACTGAAAAGCTTTTCAACATCCTGAGAAAAATGAAAGCTCAGGGCTGTGCTATCATTATCATCACCCACAAGCTGGGCGAGGTAATGGATATATCTGACAGAGTGACCATACTGCGAAAGGGCAAGAGCGTTGAAACTGTAAACACAGCAGAGAGCAGTGAAAAACAGCTCACTGAGCTTATGGTAGGCAAGGCGGTGGAGCTTTCAATAGAAAGACCTGAACCTGTGAACGTAAAGCCGATACTTAATGTAGTCGATCTGACGGTAAAGAACTCTGAGGGAAGCATTGCTCTCGATGACGTAAGCTTTGTTATAAACAGGGGCGAGATACTTGGTGTGGCAGGCATTGCAGGAAGCGGTCAGAAAGAGCTTTGCGAGACTATCGCAGGGCTTCAGAAGATAGAAAAGGGCGCAGTGCTTTACAACAAGGAGAACATCATAGGCAAGACACCTAAGGAGATAATAAATCTCGGCATAAGCATGAGCTTTATCCCTGAGGACAGACTTGGAATGGGTCTTATCGCTTCGGTGGGTATGACGGACAATATGCTTCTTAAAACATACAAGCAGGGCAAGCTTTGCTTTGTAGACAGAAAGCCTGCTAAGGCGCTTTCAAAGGAGCTTATAGAAAAGCTTGAAATAAAAACTCCGTCAACGGAACTTCCTGTAAGAATGCTTTCGGGCGGAAACGTTCAGAAGGTCCTGCTTGGACGAGAGATACACAGTGAGCCTGACCTGCTCATAACCGCATATCCTGTTCGTGGACTTGACATCAACTCATCATATCTTATATACTCGCTTCTTAACGAGCAGAAGAAAAAGAACACGGCTGTGCTTTTCATAGGCGAGGACCTTGACGTTCTTCTGGAGCTTTGCGACAGGATAATGGTGCTTTGTCACGGCAAGATAACAGGTATTTGTGACGCCAAAAAGGTCACAAAGGAACAGGTGGGCATGATGATGACAGGCTCGACAATGGAGGAGGTGCTGGGCATTGGCTGATATTATAAAAAAAGAGCCACTTATAAGAATAGCCAAGCGTGCTGAACGCTCAAACAAGCAAAAGCTTATCATAAGGCTTCTGTCGGTGCTTCTGGCTATTTGTGCAGGCGGAATATTCATTCTTATTCTTGGCAAAGATCCGTTTTCTTACTATGCGAAAATGGTAAAGGGTGCTTTTATCGGCAAGAACGCCGCAAGCCCTTTTATGCCGTTCAAAGAGACCATAAAGATAATGATACCGCTTCTTATATCTTCTCTTGGCATTACGCTTGCGTTTAAGATGAAGTTTTGGAATATCGGTGCAGAGGGTCAGATAATAATGGGCGGAGTTTTCGCTTCATACTTCGCTCTTTATCATTACGATATGCCTCACTATCTGCTTTTCATTGTGATGTTCGTTGCGGCGATGATAGGCGGAGGACTGTATGGCATTATCCCTGCATTTTTCAAGGCAAAATTCGACACAAACGAAACTTTGCTCACCCTTATGCTAAACTATATTGCACTTTACGTTATAGATTGGCTCACAAAGGGCGCATGGCAGGATCCTGAGTCAAAGGGATATCCTAAGATAGCAAGATTTGACCTTAACGCATGGCTTGACTCGCTGGGCGGTGTGCAGATAGGCTGGTTGATAGGTCTGGTGCTTGTGGTACTGGTATTTATCTATCTTAAATACACAAAGCAGGGCTACGAGATAACTGTAGTATCAGACAGCCACGCAACTGCAAGATATGCAGGCATGAGCCCTAGCAAGATAATGATAAGAACGATGTTCCTCAGCGGTGCTATCTGCGGTATCGCAGGAATGGTGCAGGCTTGCGGAACAGAACACACACTTTCAACATCTGTTGCAGGCGGAGTAGGCTTCACGGCTATCATAGTTGCATGGCTTGCAAACCTCAATCCATTCGGCATACTTGTGGTGTCATTCTTATTCGCAGTCCTTGAAAAGGGCAGCACCGTGGTATCGTCTGAATTTGTTCTTTCACCTTACTGCTCGGACGTTTTGCAGGGAATAATCCTGTTCTTCGTGCTTGGCTGTGAGTTCTTCATCAGATACAGATTTGTAACAAGAGGAGGCAGGAAAAATGACTAGACTTATTTCATTCCTTGCCCATGCGGTATATATGGGTACTCCTCTGCTTTTCGGCACAGTAGGAGAGATACAAAACGAAAAGGCGGGACACCTTAACCTTGGCGTTGAGGGAACAATGGCAATGGGCGCTTGCGCAGGCTTTATGGTAGCATACAAGACAGGAAGCCTTTGGCTTTCCATACTTGCGGCATTTCTTATGGGTGCGCTTGTTTCCCTTATCTATGCTTTTCTTACCATAACAATGATGGCGAACCAAAACGTAACAGGTCTTACACTGACTATATTCGGTACGGGACTTTCAAACTTCATAGGCGAGCAGATGATATCTGCTTCACCTACAGGCAACCTCAAACTGCCTGACGGAGTGATGAGCAGTCTGAAAAACATTGACATACCGCTTCTCAGCAAGATACCTGTTCTTGGAGAGGTGCTTTTCTCACAGAACATTTTCACATATCTGAGCATTGTTATCGCTGTGATAATGTTTATCTATCTGAAAAAGACTAAGGTGGGTCTTAACCTTAGAACTATCGGTGAGAATCCTGCTGTTGCGGACGCTGTGGGAATAAGCGTTGTGAAATACAAATACATAAACGTTCTTATCGGCGGAGGAATATGCGGAATAGGCGGAGCGTTCTGCTCAATGGTAATAAACGGCGGTGTTTGGATGGCAAACAGCGTGAACGGTCTTGGCTGGATAGCTGTAGCGCTTGTTATCTTCGCTGTATGGAATCCTGCAAGGGCTATTTACGGAGCGTATATTTTTGGTGCATTCATGGTGCTGAAATACTACTTCCCGAAAAACCTCGGCTTCACTGTTCCTGAGTCATTCTTTGATATGCTCCCATACCTTGTAACGGCTCTTGTTCTTATCATCACTTCAGTGAAAAAATCAAGAGAGCGTTCACAGCCACAATCCTGCGGTATAAATTATTTCCGTGAGGAGAGATAGGATCTCGAAGCTTGGCATTGTTTTCAAAGTGTAAAATAATTCTCAAGCCCCTACAATATATTACAGATAATACCTAAAGCAACATATTTAAAAGCTCTGCGTTTTGCAGGGCTTTTATTTTTGCCCTAGTGACAAAATGCAAAAGATGTGATATAATCAGATAAAAAGGGGTGAGAAAATGCTCAATATATACGAAAAATGCCCACAACCTAGGTTTTTCACCTGCGGCTGTCTTGAGAATGATGGCGGTTTTCTGCACATCAGGAGAACGCTTAACTGTGATGTGCTTATTTTTGTGACAGAGGGGACGCTTTTTATCACAATGAACGACACCGATCTTGCCGTGTGTCCGGGAGAATATGTCCTCCTGCCCTCCGGCACAGAACATTGGGGCACAAAGCCATGCGCAGGCAGGCTTTCATATATGTGGGTACACTTCTCTGCTCCGAAAACCCGTGGAGAAAGCTGCCCTGAGAGCGGCTTTGCATACGTTATCCCTGAGCATTTCACCGCCGCAGACCCTGGACGTGTGAGCATCATTTTCAGACAGCTTCTTGACTATCAGCGACAGGAAAGGCTTTACACTGAAATGCTCCCTGTCTGCACACTTTCAATGCTTCTTATGGAGATAACACAGCAATATCTTGCCGCTGGGAATGAACATGAGATATCCCCGAAGATATACAACATCTGCCAATGGATAAGATCGAACTGTCAGAAAAAGCTCACGGCAGAGATGATAGCACGGCATTTTCACTACAACGCTGAATATCTTTCCCTTATCTTCAAGAGGGAAACAGGCTGTACGCTTATAAAATATCTAAGCCGCACTAGAATAGACATCGCCAAAAGGCTTCTTGAAACGGAGGGCATAAGTATAAAGGAAACCGCCTATTCAAGCGGTTTTTTTGACGAAAAATACTTTATGAGGACCTTTCGCAAGCTTGAGGGCATGACGCCTATGCAATATCGTGAGGCATTTAGGAAAAGGAATATAAACAGTAAATAAAAGAAGCGATACCACACGGCTTTTTGTGCGGTATCGCCTTTATTTTATATTAACTAAAGGTTGATAAAACAAGTGAGCGGACACTGGTTGCACCTACAGGAGGTTTGATAAAAACTTACTTCTTCTCAGAGAAATAAACTGTGTATTCCTCGTCCATAACGTCGTAAAGTGGCTTGAATGTGATGTTATATTCCTGTCTCTTTGTGATATACTCGTTCTGCTTCCATGGGAATGTGCTGTAGGTGTGTTCTATCTGTGGCTCGAAAATATCGGCAGGCTTTGAGTAGTCACCGTGTAGACCGCAGTCACAGCCTGTTATGCCTGCAAGAACTATCGGCCCGTCAACTGCTGCCGCAAGGTATGGCATATCTTCAAGACGCTCCATTCTTATTTCTGACGGGAAGAAAAGACCAACTGTGTCGTTCTGCCACTCACCTGCCAGCTTTATATAGCCGTTTGCGATCTCAGCCTTTACTGCATTGCCGTTCACTGTCACTTCAGGCTCACCGCTTACCCATTCAGGCAGGCGAAGCTTCAGAACAAAAGCTGTCTTTTCTTCACAGCTTACTGTGAACTTCATTGACCAGCGTGACATTGTGAAGTCAGAATGTTCGTCAAAGAAAGTCTGGCTGTTGTAGTTTTTCATATCAGTTGTCTGCTCAATATGAACAGGCTTGTCTGATACTGTGATATCAGCCTTTGAAGGTATATACTGGCTGACAATAACGCCCTCACTGTCTGTAAAATAGACAAGGTCAGGATAAAGAGTCTGAGCCTGCACCATTGTTCCGTGACAGCACCAGAAATCGTGGGTCTTGCTGCCCCATTTTTTCTTTGAGCCGTGTTTAAGAGGCAGGAAATATGTTGGCATACCGGTAGAAGCGTTCTGCTGTGCAAGGAAGCCGTTATAAAGGCAACGCTCGATATAATCTGCATACTTTGTGTCACCTGTCCACTTGAAGAGGTAGTCGGCAGTTCTTACGAGGTTGTATACAGTGCAAAACTCCTGATCTGACGCACCAAGGAAATGACCCTGCTGATGAGGTGGCACCCAGAACTCACCTGAGTTTGCACCGCTTGTGGCGTATGTTCCACGGTCTGTGACAGCGCACTTGAAAAATCTCTCTGTGCGCGTTTTCCACTTTTCATCCCCTGTTATCTCATACATTCTTGCCGCACCATGAGAAAGCGGGATACCTGCGTTTGCGTGGTCGTTTGTGAGAGCGTCGCCGCCCTTATCAAGAGTATCGAAAACGCAGTTTCCGCTGTAGCGTTCGGCAAGCTTCATATACTTTTCGTCTTTTGTTATGCCGTAAAGGTCAGCCCAGACTTCGAGCATACCGCCCTGCTCGCCCTTATAAATGGCGTCGGGTGAACGTTTCAGCATCTCGTCTGTCCAATGAACATACCAATCTGCAAGCTTGCCCACAACGTCAAGAGCCTGCTCATTGCCTGTGTATTTATACACGTCAGTAAGACCCATGACAGTTTTGTGCATTACATACTGAGGTGACCACACATACTGACCTCTTGCCATCAAATCGAAATACTTTTCAGGGATAGAGCCTATCCACTCGCCGCCATTGAGCTTCTGACAGCGTGCAAGCTCGCTTATTATCTTATCAAGCTTTGCTTTAAGCTCAATATCCTCATTTGAAGCGCAATAAGCTGCCGCCGCAGACAACCAATGACCGAGAAAATGACCTCTCAACTGGCAGGTAGGAGCTTCCCAGCCCCAGTGGAGCTTTGCTCCTTCAGGATCGTTCGCCACCTGAAGCCCCGGCATTACAACGCCTGCTTCTAGGTAGAAATTCTGCAAAAGGCAAGTGGAGTCAAGCTCAAAAAGGTAGTTTCTGTTAAGGTCGGCTCTTTCACGAAAAAGTCCTGAAAGAAGCGACACATTATGACTGTTCACTTTATCAAGCATAGAAGATACCTCCGAAATTTTATTTTTTCTATACTTGATTATAACAGCAAACCGCATATCTTTCAAGTGGACAAAACCCGAGATTTTATGGACAAAGCTTAGGTATTCATAGCCCAATTACGATACAACAAAAGAAATGGGCGACCACAGGTCGCCCATACGCTTTGTTATGTTATGATAAACTGTTTTTACTTCGCCTTTGCCGAAGCCACAAAAGATTTGAGCTCCTCCTCAGACATATAGCCGACAGTTGAAGCAACTACCTTGCCATGTTTCACAACAAAAAGGGCAGGTATGCTCGAGATACCGAAAGCGGCTGCAAGCTCGTTTTCATCGTCAACGTTGACCTTCCCCACCTTTACAGAACTGTCCTCCTCAGAATACTTATCCACCAGCGGTGAAAGCATTTTGCACGGACCGCACCATGCTGCCCAGAAGTCAAGCAGGACAGGCTTTTCCGAGTGCATTACTTCGTTTTCAAAATTATCCTTTGTTATGACCTTTACTGACATTTTTCACAGCTCCTTTTCTAATCCTTGCTTTTGTAATAGAGCATACAATGGCAGAAGCCCTCAAAATTCGGGTCGGCTATCTGCTCACGGAACTCTTTGCACATACACTTGTTTTCCTCTGTGCGCTGTATCCTGCACGGACAATAGCCACCTGTGCGTTTAAGCCCCTCTTTTATGCTCTTTACCATTTCTTTATCATCATTAAGACGTACCATTACTACCTATCCTTTGCAGATATGCTTAGATTATTCCTTGACAAATGCCTTTACTATCTCGCCGATATACTGATAGTGATAATCCTTGTCAGAATACCATTTCTCATCGTTTTCAGTATCAACAAAGCACTCAGGCTTCATCTCCTGAACATAAGCCTTTTTGCACACAAGCACCATATCAGCTTCCGCAAAAGCTGTTACCTCCACGCCGTTTTCAGACACGAACACAGGGGTCAGACCTGTTTCCTTTGCCTTGTCGCAGTCACGTCCACTATGTGAGCCACAGAATGAAAGTGCCTTTTTATACTCCTCTTTGAAAAAGCTTATGGTGAAATATTCTGCCTTGTCGATAAATTCCTTTGTATATCTCTGTGGTCTTATAACTGTGGTGAAGGTGTTCTTTCCCCACATAACGCCTGCAAAGCCCCATGAAGCTGTCATTGTGTTCCAGCCACTCTCGTCGCCTGCTGTTACAAGAAACCACTCCTTGCCTATCTTTTTGTATGGATTGAAGTCAATAGCGTCAAGCTTTTCTGTTACCTCTTTGAAACCGTTGAAACTGCTCATTTTCATTACCGCCTTTCAGTATTATGTCAGACTTATCATACTTATTGTACACCAATATCGTATAGAAAACGTCTGAGTATATTATATATCATTTCTTATGAAATTGCAACCCCTTGAAAACACTGAAATATTGTACAAAAATCGTTAAACAGGGCTTTTTTGTGTTGCTTTTTTTGAAGAATAGTGATATAATTGAATTAAGTATTTGTAAAGCTGTTTTTGTGTTTTTGGTTTAGCTGTTTTATTTTATGCCGTTACAATACTTGATATGTATATCTTTTGAAGTTTATACAGAATAAATTGTATATTGTCTAAAAATATACATTAAAAAGCCTTAAAATGTGTATAAATATAAAATTTTTATGCAAAAGCACTTGACAATGCTGTATAAAGGTGTATAATAATTTTATCGGCATGAGAGCCGTGAAAATATTATACAAACATACTTACTACAAACAATGGAGGAATTTTGTTATGGCAAAAGAGATCAAAAAGGTTGTCCTTGCTTATTCCGGCGGACTTGATACATCTATCATCATTCCGTGGCTCAAGGAAAACTACAACAACTGCGAAGTAATCGCTGTTTCAGGAAACGTTGGTCAGGGCACAGAGCTTGACGGCCTTGAGGAAAAGGCTATCAAGACAGGCGCTTCTAAGCTCTATATCGAGGACCTTACAGAAGAGTTCATCGAGGATTATGTATATCCAACAGTACAGGCTGGCGCTGTTTATGAGAACCAGTACCTCCTCGGCACTTCATTTGCTCGTCCGATCATTGCAAAGAGAATAGCTGAGATCGCTATCAAAGAGGGAGCTGACGCTATTTGCCACGGCTGCACAGGTAAGGGCAACGACCAGGTTAGATTTGAGCTTGCTATCAAGGCTTTCGCTCCTGATATGGAGATAATCGCTCCTTGGAGAATCTGGGATCTTAAGTCAAGAGAGCAGGAGATCGAGTATGCTGAGGCACACAACATTCCTCTGAAGATAAACAGAGAAACAAACTACTCAAAGGACAAGAACCTTTGGCACCTTTCACACGAAGGTCTGGATCTTGAAGATCCTGCAAACGAGCCACAGTATGAGAAGCCGGGCTTCCTTGAAATGGGCGTTTCACCTATCATGGCTCCTGACAAGCCAACTTATGTAACTATCCACTTTGAAAAGGGTATCCCAACAGCAGTTGACGGCGTTGAGATGAACGGCAAGGAGCTTGTTACAAAGCTTAACGAGCTTGGCGGTGCAAACGGTATCGGTCTTGCTGACCTTGTTGAGAACAGACTTGTTGGTATGAAGTCAAGAGGCGTTTATGAAACTCCAGGCGGAGCTATCCTTTACAAGGCTCATGAAGTTCTTGAAACTATCACACTTGACAAGGAAACTGCAAGAGTTAAGCAGTATCTTTCAATCAAGTTTGCTGACATTGTTTACAATGGTCAGTGGTTCACTCCTCTCCGTGAGGCTATGAGCGCATTTGTTACAGAAACACAGAAGACTGTTACAGGTGACGTTAAGCTCAAGCTTTACAAGGGCAACATGATAAACGCAGGTGTAACATCTCCATACACACTTTATGATGAAGAAGTTGCTACATTTGATGAGGACAATGTTTACAATCAGGCTGATTCAGCAGGATTCATCAACCTCTTCGGTCTGCCTATCAAGGTAAGAGCTAAGCTCGAGCAGAAGAGAAACGCTAAGAAAGACTAATAGCGACGCTCTGGTCAGCAGAGCATAAAGGTGTATAACCTTAAAAAGTTTGTATAATATTTTTCACGGAGGTTTTGATATGTCAGATAACAACAGCATTTTTGAGCCTGCAATAGACAAGAAGGTCGAGATCTCTTATGACAGCCTGCCGAACTCCTCTTTTGAGGACGTAAACCTCGGCGGAGCAAAGTTCTCGAACGTAAATCTTAAGGAAGCCGTTTTCGATGACGTTAACATGGACGAGACACATTTCAACAACGTCAGCATGAAAGAAAGCGACTTTGCAGATATGTATATGGTAAACACAAAGTTCTTGGGCGTAAATCTCAGCAACTCGAGATTTGGCTGCTCTATCATGAACAATGTTGAGTTTAAAAATCCTGATCTTAAGAACTCACAGTTCATTCACTGTGACCTTACAAACGTTGAGATAAACGATTGCAAGATAGACGGTCTGAAGATCAACGGCGTGGATATCCAGAAGCTGCTTGAACAGCACGAAAAGGAAATTTGATCCGCACTTATTGAAATGTATTGGGGCAGGATGATCCTTTGGGGTCATTTTGCCCATACATTTTTTATATTTGATAACTTGAAATAAACATAAAGGACGGTTTTAAAATGGCAGGAAAAATGTGGGCAGGAAGATTTACAAAGGAAGTTGACGAAAGAGTCAATGATTTCAATTCATCTATTTCCTTTGACGCAAGAATGTACCGCTATGATATAGAGGGTTCTATGGCGCACGCCACAATGCTGGGCGAGTGCGGTATAATCGAAAAGCACGAAAGCGAAAAAATAGTCCAGGGACTTAAGGGTATTCTTGCGGATATCGACGAGGGAAAATTACAGTTCGACCCTACTGCAGAGGACGTTCATATGTTTGTTGAGGCTGAGCTTACCAAAAGGCTTGGCGACACAGGCAAAAGACTTCACACGGCAAGATCAAGAAACGATCAGGTGGCACTTGACGTGAGAATGATACTCAGAGCCGAAACAAAAGAGATAATCGAGCTTGTGAAAAAGCTTGAGCACACTATCCTTGACATTGCAGAGAAAAATCTCACAACTGTTATGCCGGGATATACTCATCTTCAGAGGGCACAGCCTATCACATTTGCTCACCACCTTATGGCGTATGCAAATATGCTTCTGAGAGATATTTCAAGACTTGAGGACAGCTACAAGAGAACAAACATCATGCCTTTGGGAAGCGGTGCTCTTGCATCTACAACTTACCCTATAAACAGACAGAGAGTGTGCGATCTGCTTGGCTTTGACGAGATAACACAGAACTCACTTGACGGCGTTTCGGACAGAGATTTCTGCATCGAGCTTTGCTCAGCTATCTCACTGCTTATGATGCACCTTTCAAGATTTTCAGAGGAGATAATACTTTGGTGCTCATGGGAATTCAAATTCATCGAGCTTGACGACGCTTATGCAACAGGCTCGTCTATCATGCCACAGAAGAAAAACCCTGATGTTACTGAGCTTATCAGAGGCAAGACAGGCAGAGTTTACGGCGACCTTAACACACTGCTCGTTATGATGAAGGGTCTGCCACTTGCATACAACAAGGATATGCAGGAGGACAAGGAAGCTATCTTTGACGCAATCGACACTGTTAAGCTTTGCCTTAAAACGTTTGACCCGATGCTTGCTACAATGAGAGTTATCCCTGAGAACATGAGAAACGCCGCAGCCAAGGGCTTTATAAACGCTACAGACTGCGCTGACTATCTTGTTAAGAAGGGTATGCCTTTCAGAGACGCTTACAAGATAACGGGCACTCTCGTTCACACCTGTATTGAAAAGGGCTGCACACTTGAAACTCTCCCATTGGAGGAGTACAGGAAGCTCACTGACAACTTTGACGAGGACGTTTATGACGCTATCAGCCTTGACACCTGCGTAATGCAGAGAAAAGCGGCAGGCGGTCCTGCTCCTGAGTCTGTAAAAGCTCAGATAGAATATGTCAGAAATAAGCTTTGATAAACACCGCTCCCCTGTTAAGACGGCACTGCTATATCTTGTGCTGTGGGAGCTTGCGACAGTTATAATGTGGCTTTTTACGGCTAAGCTTTTTGTGATATATCCGCTGTTTGCGGTGGGATTTACGGTGGTGTACCCTGTGTGTACATGGTGGACTTGCTACCGACACGCTAAGAACTACGGCTTGAAATGGTATGTTGCGCCTGTGATGATAGGGGTTTCGGTGATAGAATATATCTTCGTGGAGGAAGCAAGGTCGGTAGTGCCGAACTTTATCGTACTCACTGTGTTGACCGCAGGCTTTGCCGCAGGTATTGGAAACTGCTTTGCGGATAAGGACGCAATAAACGCCGCAAAGGAAGATAAAAAGCGTAAAAAGCTGAAAAAAGAACCTGAATACAAGAACATTTTGGACGATAATTAAAAGTATGCAGACGGCTAAAGAGCTGTCAGCCAAACGGACGAACACTGTTCGCCCCTACAAAAGTTTGCATTTGCATGAGCATACAGATTATTGACAGACAAAATCATAAAGTTTTATAGAAGGATATGAAGAAAAATGAAAACAAGAGTTTTTATTGATGGCAAAGAGGGAACAACGGGACTTCAGATATATGAGCGTTTTCAGAACAGAAATGACGTTGAGATAATGCTCATTGACGAGGAAAAGCGTAAGGACGTGAACGAGAGAGCAAAGATGATAAACTCATCGGATATCACTTTTCTCTGCCTGCCTGACGCAGCGGCAATAGAGGCGGCTTCACTTTGCACAAACCCTGATGTTAGGATAATAGACGCTTCTACCGCCCACAGAACAAACCCTGCTTGGGACTATGGTTTTCCTGAGCTTTCTGAAAAGCATAGAGAGAATATCCGCAATTCAAAAAGAGTTGCAAACCCAGGCTGTTATGCAAGCGGCTTTATAAGCCTTGTTTATCCTCTCGTAAAGGAAGGAGTGCTTCCTGAGGATTATCCTGTTACCTGCCACGCAGTTTCAGGCTACAGCGGCGGCGGAAAGAAAATGATAGCCGCTATGGAAAGCGAAAATAAAACAAAGGAAATGTATTCTCCACGTCAGTATGCACTTGGGCAGAAGCACAAGCATATCCCTGAAATGCAGGCGGTGTGCGGACTTAAATATAAGCCTATGTTCAATCCGATAGTGGATGACTATTATAATGGTATGGTTGTTTCTGTGCCGCTGGTGACAAGATGTTTGACAAAAAAGTATACACCTGAGAATATCCATGAAATAATGGCGGAGCATTATCTTGGTCAGCATTTCGTTAAGGTAATGGAGCTTGGTGGAACAAAAACGCTTCCTGACGGATTTATCGCAGCGAATACATTGGCAGGAACAAATAATATGCAGATATTCGTCTGCGGAAATGAGGATCAGATATTGCTTATGTCGAGATTTGATAACCTTGGAAAAGGCGCAAGCGGCGCAGCAATACAGAATATGAATATAATGTTGGGGATAAACGAAGCAACGGGGCTGGAATAACAAAAAAGCAAAAAACAAACCAAAAGCACCGCACAAAAAAATCGCCGGTGCAGGGCGGCGTTAGCCCTGCCGAGGGACGGGGGCGAGCAGCCCCAGCGGGGGCAAAATAAAGCCAAAAGCAAAATCAAACCCAACAGGGGGCAGAGCCCCCTCCACAAAAGTACGGTCTAAAAAAAGCGGCGGACAAAAAAATAAAACAAACCGAAGTAAAATTTCTCAACCAAGCCTAAAAACCAACAAAACTCCGCCGCTTTTGTCATTTGAACAGCGAAGCGTCTTCAAATGACTCGCCAACGGCGACAATAAGCTCCCCCACAAAGGAGAGCAATCCCCGACCAATGAGTGCGAATATAAAAGTGCGGAAAAAATAAGCGGGCAAACGCTGTTCGCCCCTACAGAAATAATTAATAGAAAAAATCTGTCCTGATCTAATTAGTGTGAAAATTTTGTAAGGAGTTTTGAATATGAAAGAGATATCAAAGAAAAATTTCGACGGCTATAAGTATGTAGACGGCGGCGTGTGTGCTGCAAAGGGCTTTAAGGCTAACGGTCTTTATTGCGGCATAAAGGAAAACCCTACAAAAAAACCTGACCTCTGCCTTGTGGAGTCTGACGTTATGTGCTCTGCCGCCGGCGTTTTTACTCAGAACAAGGTCAAGGGTGCTCCTGTTACTGTTTCTCAGAAAAATCTTGCTAAAACAGGCGGCAAGGCTAAGGGCTTTATCCTCAACTCCAAAAACGCTAACACCTGTAACGCTGACGGCGAGGAAAAGGCTTACAAAATGTGCGAGATGACTGCCGCTAAAATGGGCGTTAAGCCTGAGGAAATTCTTATCGCTCAGACAGGCGTTATCGGTCAGATACTCCCTCTCGAGCCTATCGAAGCTAAGATAGACGAGCTTTATGAGGGACTTTCCTATGAGGGAAACGAAAAAGCCGCTATTGCTATCATGACTACTGATACAGTGAAAAAGGAAGTGGCTGTTGAGTTTGAGCTTGACGGCAAGATCTGCCACGTTGGCGGCATGGGCAAGGGCAGCGGTATGATACACCCTAACATGGCAACTACGCTCAATGTTATCACCACGGACTGTGCTGTATCTTCCGAAATGCTCAAAAAGGCTCTTACTGATATCGTCAAGATAACATATAACTGCCTGTCTGTTGACGGCGACCAGTCAACGAACGATACCTGTGCTATTATGGCTAACGGACTTGCAGGAAACCCTGAGATAACAGCCGAGGGTGAGAGCTACGAGGTGTTCAAAAAGGCTCTTTATATCGTTATGATGAACATTACTAAAATGCTCGCAAAGGACGGCGAGGGCGCAACTAAGCTTCTTGAATGTACTGTTACCGGTTCAAAAGACCTTGACACCGCCATAATCGTTGCAAAGAGCGTTATATGCTCGCCGCTTTTCAAGTGTGCAATGTTCGGTGCTGACGCTAACTGGGGCAGGATACTCTGCGCTGTTGGATACGCTGAAGCTGATTTTGACATAAACAAGGTGGACGTTTCACTGTCATCAAAGGCAGGAGAGATACACGTTTGCCACAATGGTGCAGGCATAGAGTTCTCTGAGGAAGTGGCTAAGACCGTTCTTCTTGAGGACGAGATCACAATAAGCGTTTCTATCGGCGACGGCAACGGCACTGCCACTGCATGGGGCTGTGACCTTACATATGATTATGTTAAGATAAACGGCGATTACAGAAGCTAAGACATAAAATCAGTATAGGAAAGAAGAATGAGAAATGGACATAAGCAATAAAATCAGAAGTCAGATACTTATTGACGCTCTGCCGCACATTCAGAAATACCACGACAAGATAGTCGTTGTAAAATACGGCGGCAACGCTATGACAAACGCTGAGCTTAAAGAAGCTGTTATGAGCGATATCGTGCTTCTAAGCGAGGTAGGCATAAAGGTAGTTCTTGTTCATGGCGGTGGCCCTGAGATAAATGCAATGCTCAAAAGAGTCGGCATTGAAAGCAAGTTCATAAACGGTCTGAGATACACTGACGCTGAAACTATAGATATCGTTAAAATGGTGCTTTGCGGCAAGGTAAACAAGGAGCTTGTTTGCGCTTTGCAGCTTCATGGCGGAAAGGCTCTCGGTCTTTGCGGCTGTGACGGTCAGATGATACTTGCGCAGAAGCTTGACAGCGAAGTTGACCTTGGTTTTGTGGGCGACATCAAAAAGGTAACAACAAAGCCTATAGTTGACGCACTTAACAACGGTTATGTTCCTATAATCTCCACAGTTGGCGTTGGCGAGGACGGACAGTCTTACAATATCAATGCTGACACTGCGGCGGCTAGGATAGCCTCCTGCCTGAGAGCGGAAAAGCTTATCCTTATGACGGATATAGTTGGTCTGCTGGAGGACAAGGACGATGATTCCACACTTATCCCACAGGTAAACGTCAGCGATGTGCCTTATCTCAAAAAGAAAGGCATCATAAGCGGCGGAATGATACCAAAGATAGACTGCTGTGTTGAAGCCGTAAGACGTGGCGTTAAAAAGACCACTATCATTGACGGCAGAGTACCGCACTCGATACTTATCGAGCTGCTCTCTAACGAGGGTATCGGTACACAGTTTATATAAAATATCAATACATATTGAAAAGAGTGATAAAAATGAACACCATAGAACAGTTCAACGAACACGTTATGCAGACCTATGGCAGAATAGGTCTTGTTATGGAAAGCGGTCATGGTCAGACGGCTGTTGGCGAGGACGGAAAAGAGTATATCGACTTCGGCTCCGGTATCGGCACAAACAGCCTTGGCTACTGCGACGAGGATTGGGTGAACGCTATCTGCGATCAGGCACACAAGATACAGCACACCTCAAACTACTATTACACAAAGGTACAGGCTGACTTTGCAAAAAGACTTTGCGAGGCAACAGGCTATGAGAAAATGTTCTTCGGCAACTCGGGCGCAGAGGCTAACGAGTGCGCTATCAAGCTTGCAAGAAAATACAGCTTTGACAAATACGGCAAAGACGCTGAGAGAAATATCATCATCACCCTTGTAAACAGTTTCCACGGCAGAACGCTTTGCACTCTTTCTGCAACAGGTCAGGAGGTTTTCCACAACTACTTCTTCCCGTTCGTTGGTGGATTTGAGAATGTTATCGCTAATGATATTGACGATCTTATGGACAAGCTCAACAAGCTTGACAACAAGGTTTGCGCAGTAATGTTCGAGTTTGTTCAGGGCGAGGGCGGAGTTATACCTCTTCAGCAGAGCTTTGTGAACACTATCATGCTTGAGTGTGCAAAGAGGGATATCCTCACTATCGCAGACGAGGTACAGACAGGTGTTGGCAGAACCGGCAAGCTCCTAACATCTGAGCTTTACAACGTAAAGCCTGACATAACCACACTTGCAAAGGGTCTTGCAGGCGGTGTTCCAATAGGCGTGTGCCTTGCTAACAAGAAGTGCAGCGAGGTACTTGGCAAGGGTACACACGGCTCAACATTCGGCGGAAACCCTATTTCCTGTGCAGGTGGAAACGCAGTTCTTGACAAGGTGACAAAGCCTGAGTTTCTTGAAGAAGTTCGCAAAAAGGGCGAATATTTCAGAAAAAAGCTCGCAGAAATAGACGAAGTTGAAGGCGTTGACGGACTTGGTCTTATGATAGGCGTAAGGCTCAAAACAAAGAAAGCCGCTGATGTGCTTAACAAGTGCTTTGAAAACGGACTTCTTATTCTCACAGCAAAGGATAAGCTGAGATTTTTGCCACCGCTGAATATCTCATATGAGCAGATAGACAAGGGACTTGCTATACTGAAAAAAGTTCTTGACGAGAAATAACAAAGTGTGTAGGTGCGAACAGTGTTCGCCCGTTTGATACGCAATACCAAATAAAAATCAAATTACGGAGGAAATATTATGAAACATTTACTTAAAATGCTCGACCTTTCCAAGGAGGAAATTCTCGACATTCTCAATCTTGCAGACCAGCTCAAATACGAAAACAAAAACGGTATCGAGCATCACATTCTTAAAGGCAAAACTCTCGGAATGATATTCCAGAAGTCCTCTACCCGTACAAGAGTTTCTTTTGAAACAGGTATGTATCAGCTTGGCGGTCAGGCACTTTTCCTTTCAAACCGTGACCTCCAGATAGGCAGAGGCGAGCCTGTTCAGGACACAGCCCGTGTTCTTTCACGTTACCTTGACGGCATCATGATCCGTACTTTTGAGCAGAAAGAGGTTGAGGATCTTGCTAAATATGGCTCTATCCCAATAATAAACGGTCTGACAGACTTCTGCCACCCTTGTCAGGTGCTTGCTGACCTTATGACTATCAGAGAGTTCAAGGGACGCTTCGAGGGTCTGAAAATGTGCTACATAGGCGACGGCAACAACATGGCAAACTCGCTTATCGTTGGTGGACTTAAGGTAGGCATGGAAGTTTCTATCGCTTGCCCTAAGGATTATCAGCCTGCTGCTGAGGTTCTTGAATTTGCCAAGGGCTACGGCGACAAGTTCTCAATGACAGACGTTCCTCTTGAGGCTGCAAAGGACGCTGACGTTCTGTTCACAGACGTTTGGACTTCAATGGGCGAGGAAGCTGAGACAGAGAAGAGAAAGATCGCATTTAAGGGCTATCAGATAAATGACGATATCATGGCTGTTGCAAAGGCTGACGCAATGGTTCAGCACTGTCTGCCTGCTCACCGTGAGGAGGAGATAACAGAAAAGGTATTCGAGGCTCACGCAAATGAGATATTCGAGGAAGCTGAAAACAGACTTCATGCACAGAAAGCCGTTATGGTCAAGGTAATGGGTCCGCAGGAATAATTCGCATATGACAAAAGCCGTCCACGCTGGTGGGCGGCTTTTTTGTGTTGAACACATCAAAAAGGTCTTTGATGTGACGGGATAAAAAGATCCGCAGTCCTCAAAGAACTGCGGTCATAGTTAAATAACATTTTCATTTACGATATGGTAGCTTTGCAGAATTTCTGGGTCAAACTGAATGAGTGAGATCATTCTGCGTGCAGGACCGATAGGCTGGTTCGTACCTGTTTCCCACGCCTCAACAGTTTTTGTCGAAACTCCGATCACTGCGGCAAATACCGCCTGCGTAAATCCCAGCTTTTTTCGGATCGCTTTTATATCTTCAGCAGATATATCAGGCAAAGGCTCTATTCTAAGAGTTGTTTTTTAGCAGAAATTTTACCTTTTTCGTAGTCAACTGCCTCGTTAAGTCCAGTAATTATGCTGTCAAACACATTCATATTAAAGCTGGTCTCCTTCGTATTTATTATTGAAGTTGTAATATACTTTCTCATTTGGAAGCACTGCCTTAATCGGATAAACTGACATCCCAAAAGAATCTGTAAAAATAACATCTTCTCCAATATGTTTTTCAAGAAACTCATCAGAAAAATCAGATATTAAACCAATGCTGATAGCTCCATTCCTTGTAAAATTCAATCCTTCAATTTGTATACTCTTTTCAATCAAAGAACAATCTGAAGTGTGAAAAAAATTCAACAACATTTTTTGAATATCTCGTTCGATTTGAATCTGATTATCAAGATAATATCTGATTGCTTCTTCTTGTTCAAATGAAATTACAGCATCTTTTTGATTTGAGTATATACATAGATACAGGTCAAAAGTTTTATCCCATAATGTAATGATAAAGCTCTTCTTTGTGTACCAATCTGTTTTTTTAATCAAAGTTCCTAATACAGGATGCTCAATTGTAGTTGGTTTATTTTTTTTCTTTGTCTTTCCAAAAAACATAATCTCGCCTTTAAAATTTGTATGGCTTAGCCCATTACTACCTCAACATTTACTGTTGCACCATTTTCAGCTACAGGGAGAACATTGCCCTCTACTGCCTTGCCGTCAACAGTTACGCTCTTTACGCCCTTGCAAACGTGGTCAGGGTTCTTAACAGTGATGTTGTATGTTGCACCTCTGTACTGACGTGTTGCTGTCATGCCGTCCCACTCGTGAGGGATAGATGGATCTATCTTCAAGCCGTCAAAGTCAGCCTGTACTCCGAGAATGTACTGTGAGATAGCTACCATGTTCCATGCGGCTGTACCTGTGAGCCAGCTGTTCTTGCCCTCGCCGAATCTGCTTGCGTCCTTACCAGCTATCATCTGACCGTATACATAAGGCTCTGTCTTATGAAGATCAGATATCTCCTCGTTGAATGCAGGAGCTATCTTGCTGTAATACTCGAACGCCTTGTCGCCTCTGCCTGCATATGCCTCTGCACAGATTATCCAAGCATTGTTGTGTGTGAAGATACCGGCATTCTCCTTATATCCGCCTGGGTATGTGGATATCTCACCATACTGGATATAATACTTTGAGTATGCAGGGTTGTTAAGAACAAGACCATACTTTGTATTGAGGTACTTGTCGATAGAATCAAGTGTCTTGATGTCAGCGCCCTCGTCCTTGCCTATTTCAGACATAACTGCGAAGCCCTGTGGCTCGATGAATATCTTACCCTCTTCACATTCCTTAGAACCCATTTTTGCGCCTGTGGAATCGTAAGCTCTCAGGAACCAATCGCCGTCAAATGCAGATTCCATAACGTTCTTCTTCATCTTGTCTATCTCAGCCTGTGCTGCGGCAGCCTCATCGTCCTTGCCAAGGTGCTTGAGGATAGACACATAGTTAGGGCCTGTGTATGTAAAGAGTGTTGCCACCATTACAGACTCAGCTACCTTTGAGTAGCCGCCCTCAGCTGCAAACTTAGGGTTTGTATAAGTCTGGAAGCTCTCGCCCGGAGTATCAGAATAGCATGAAAGGTTGATACAATCGTTCCAGTCAGCTCTCATTGCAAGTGGCAGACCGTGAGGGCCGAGGTTATTTACAATGTGATAGAATGATACCTTAAGGTGGTCGAGCATTGGCTTAGCCTTTGACTCGTCATTATCGTATGGTACCATTTCGTCAAGGATAGACCAGTCGCCTGTTTCCTTGATGTATGCGGAAACTGAAAGGATCATCCACAGTGGGTCGTCTGAGAAGTCGCCGACGATATCGGAGTTGCCCTTCTTTGTAAGAGGCTGATACTGATGATAGCAGCCGCCGTCAGGAAGCTGTGTAGAAGCGATGTCGATGATACGCTGTCTTGCACGGTCCGGTATCTGATGAACGAAACCGAGGATATCCTGGTTTGAATCTCTGAAGCCCATTCCTCTGCCGATACCGCTCTCGAAATATGATGCGGAACGTGAAAGGTTGAATGTTACCATGCACTGATACTGGTTCCAGATATTTACCATTCTGTTTACCTTATCGTCAGGTGTGTCAACATTGATAACGCTGAGAAGTCTGTCCCAAGTTGCCTTGAGCTCTTCAAGACCTGCGGCTACCTTTTCAGGAGTGTTATACTGCTCGATCATTGCGAGAGCCTTTTCCTTATTGATAGTAACTCCGTCAGCCTCGAACTTCTTGTCAACAGGCATTTCAACATAGCCGAGGATAAATACAAGAGTCTTTGACTCGCCCGGAGCAAGTGTTATCTTCTTGTAGTGTGAAGCGATAGGTGACCAACCGTCTGCAAATGAGTTGTTAGCCTTGCCTGCTTCAACAGCCTGTGGGTTATGGAAGCCGTTATAAAGACCGATAAATGAATCTCTGTCTGTATCATAGCCGTCTATCTCGTCATTTACTGTATAGAATGCAAAGTGATCTCTTCTGTCTCTGTATTCTGTCTTGTGATAGATAGTTGAACCTACTACCTCAACACGACCTGTGCTGAAGTTTCTCTGGAAGTTTGTGCAGTCGTCCTGAGCGTCCCAAAGGCACCACTCTGCAAATGAGAAGAATGAGAATGTTTTTTCTTCATTGCTCTCGTTTGTGAGAACTACCTGCTGAACTTCGCCGTTATAGTTCTGAGGAACAAAGAATGTAGCCTCAGCCTTAAGTCCGTTCTTCTTACCTGTGATGATAGTATAGCCCATACCGTGACGGCACTCATAAAAATCAAGCTCTGTCTTTACCGGTGACCAGCCCGGATTCCAGATAGTTTCGCCGTCTTTGATATAGAAATATCTTCCGCCCATGTCGATAGGCACGTTGTTGTAACGGTAACGAGTTATTCTTCTCAGTCTTGCGTCCTTATAGAAGGAATAGCCTCCTGCTGTGTTGGAGATAAGTGAGAAGAATTCCTGTGTGCCAAGATAGTTTATCCATGGATATGGCGTTCTTGGATTGCTGATGACATATTCCTTTTTCACGTCATCAAAATGACCAAATTTCATCAATAATTTCCACCTTTCGTAATTTATCTATTGTTAATTAATTTCTTAATTATAACCATTGTGAAGTGTATAGCCGTCACAAAGTGATCAAGCCAACGGGCGAACGCTGTTCGCCCCTACATTTACAGAGCTGTTACATAACTCTCATTCTGCATAATGATAGTTTTTTCTATTATTCAGTAAAGAATCTCTGCCAGCACTTGAATGTGTGACCCTTTGTTATCTCCTCATATCCGCTCACTTCGTTAGGCAGGCTGAGATTAGGAGAGTTTATCATAGCTGTCATTGGTTCAGGGCAGAAATATCCTTTATTGCCCTTATCGTTCCACATATTCCAGAACTTAAATTCTTTTGACACCTCGTTGCAAACCTTATGACCATTGTCAGTATCCACAACATAAGAGCCATAGAAATCCTTGCCGTCAAGCTTGTTCATGCCTGCGGTATACATATCGTTTGAGATATTATTCAGAGTAGGCATTTTTGTACCCTCTTTATATTCAAGGTCTTTCTTTTTAAGAGGCAAAAGCTTTTCTGTTGGCAGACATCTCTTGTCAAGCTCGCACTTTTCGATTATCGGCACGCACATTCTCATTGATTCCTCCCTGCCGCCGTCGCACATTGGCGCATTAAGGCAGGTATGAGTACATATAGAAACAGGCAGAGCCTTGTCGCTGTTGTTTGTCAGGTATATCTCCTGCAAAAGACCGTTTTCAGAAAGCGTAAACGTATAGGATATTTTAAAATCCACCGGAAAATAAGAATACATCTCGTCATTCTTGTCAAAGGTATAAGAAGTAACAAGCACAACTTTTTTATCCTGTGTTGAATAACACTCTATTTCGTGTTCTCTCTTATGCACCCAGCCATGGATAAAATTATCAAGCTTTTTCTCATTTACAGGCATTTGATACACTGCGTCAGAGGTCTTTATAATGCCCTTATCAAAGCGATTAGGCAGGAAAAGAGTAGGCAGTCCCCATATCTCTCTCGCCTTATTTATAGTCTTGAGAGTGCAGTCATCACGATATCTGAACACCTCTATGCCGTTTTCCTCGTCACGAAGCCTCAGCACAGCAGCACCAAGTTTTGGTGCGATAACGCAGGAATACTTTCCCGACTGCATTCTGACACATTCCGTATCTTTAAACATGAATTTAAGGTCTATATTATTCAAAAAAGTAACGCCCCCATAGTGCAAAGCGATGATCTGCCTCACGCCTTACCATACATTTTTACTTAAACGATTAACATACAATTATTATAACATAGCCCGTCGCTTTTGTCTAGTACAAAACGCAGATTTTTATATAGAATTTTCGCTGTGTTTTTTAGTAGTTTTTTACCAAACGTTCAATGAATAATCCAAAAAAATATGACAATACTACAATTAACAGCCCGCTGACAGACGGACTGCTCTATATTTTTAACAATCAAAGGAGGAGTTTCTCATGATAGATAGGATCGCACTGCTGCTTCTCATAATAGGCGGCATAAACTGGGGGCTTGTGGGCATTTTCCAGTTCGACCTTGTGGCATTTCTTTTCGGAGGTGCTGCGGCGATACTAAGCAGGATCATCTACGTTTTGGTAGCTATTTCGGCTATCTGGTGCATTTCACTGTTTTTCAAAGACAACAGACTTGTCACCGAGCAGTAGTCCCCTGCAGGTCATGGCGGCAGGAGAGGGAGCTTGTTTCAGAGGGCAGCATTTTATCACGGGTTTGCCTGCTGCATATTCTAAAATCGGCTCTCTTTCCTGCTGTCATGACCTTATTTTTTTTGATTTAAACATTAAAATTTGAACATCACAGACGCTAAAAATGGATAAGATATTTTACTTTTTTAAGTCGATTTAAGTTCAGACCTCACGCAGATGTCATTGTTAGCATAATGTCAACGAAATATTTGTGCAAAATCCCGAATTTTCAGAAAATTAACAAGTTCTTTGCAACTTTTTCTTGACTATCGCTACAAAAGAGGTTATAATTTAATTGATGTTAAGGATATTGAACATAATTTGTTTGATTTAACATCCGTTTTGTTGTCTCCTTTCTTTTGTTCTACACATAGTTTTTTTATTTTATTTTCTGCTGAGCACCGTTGCTCAGCATTTTTTTTGCCCATTTTATGCACACGTTGAAAAATTCATATTTTAGAGTTATAATGTTACTTTATGGACTAATAAAACAATATGTCAGTTCTTACCTGTCAAAACGTTTTCGTCGTGAGAGAAAGGAGTAAATAGAATATGAGATATCTTATAGTTGTTGATATGCAGAATGATTTTGTCACGGGCAGTCTTGGTTCAAAAATGGCAGAAACGATCGTTCCTGCTGTCTGTGAAAAAATACGCAGTTACAAGGCTCAGGGCAGCACTGTATTCATGACCCTTGACACGCATTTCAAGGATTATCTTGAAACGCCTGAGGGAAAAAAGCTCCCTGTGGAGCATTGCATAAAAGGCACCGAGGGCTGGCAGCCTGAGACTCAGGTAGCTGAGGCTATCGGTGGAAGCGCAGAGGTCTATGAAAAAAGCACATTCGGCTCGGCTGAGCTTGCACAGCACCTTGCTGAAATAACAAAGGCAGGGGACGAGATAGAGCTTTGCGGACTTTGCACAGACATTTGCGTGGTATCAAACGCTTTGCTAATAAAAGCTTTTTGTCCTGAATGCGAGGTCATAGTTGACGCAAACGCCTGCGCAGGAGTAACGGAAGAAAGCCACAAGGCGGCACTTGTTACAATGGCGTCATGTCAGTGCAGGATAGATAATTTTTGATTTGAGGGGGAACACCGCTTCGGCGGAATGATTTATGAGTGGTTTCAAAAAAGGTCTTAAAGACGGCATACCTATTGCTTTGGGGTATCTTTCGGTATCTTTTACATTTGGACTTCAAGGCGTAAAAGGTGGTCTGAGCTGGTGGGAAACTGTGCTTATCTCTATTTGCAATGTGACCTCGGCAGGTCAGTTTGCAGGACTTGACATTATGCTGTCGGGGGGCGGTTTCTGGATAGAAATGGCTTGTGCCCAGTTTATCATCAACCTGAGGTATGCACTTATGTCAATATCTCTATCACAGAAAGCTGACAAGTCACTGTCGGGAATACACCGCTGGCTGGTAGGCTTCGGAGTGACAGACGAGATATTTGTCATGGCAATGGGAAATATAGGGAAAGTTTCAAGGCAGTATATGTATGGGCTTATCGCTTTACCTGTAGCAGGCTGGTCGCTGGGGACTCTTATAGGTGCGGCGGCAGGAAAAATACTTCCTGAGATAGTCATAAGTGCACTTAGCATTGCAATATACGGAATGTTCCTTGCAATAATAATACCGCCTGCAAAGAAAAACAAGGGCATTGCAATGGCGGCGATATTTGCGGCTCTTCTTAGCTGTTGTTTCAAGTGGCTGCCTATTCTTAATAAGGTATCCGGAGGATTTTCCATAATAATCTGCACCGTTCTTTCCGCAGGGATAATGGCGGCTCTCATGCCTGTGAAAAATGAGGAGGACGGTCAATGCTGAGTATAAGAGATTTCTTCATTTATCTTTTCATTATGGCAGGAGTGACCTATCTTATTCGTGCCCTGCCGTTGGTGATATTCAAGGGCAAGATAACAAACAGATTTGTGCAAAGCTTTCTTTACTATGTGCCATATGCGGTGCTTGGAGCAATGACGTTCCCGTCCATACTATTCTCAACGGGAAACCTTGCGGCTTCCATAGCAGGACTTATAACAGCCTGCGTGCTTGCATTCAAGGAAAAAAGCCTTATCATAGTTGCGGCATTTGCCTGCCTTGCAAGCTTCTGCGTGATACTTATTTGTCAGCTTATCTAAATGTAGGGGCTGGCGTCCTCGACAGCCTACCGGCTCATGCAGGACAAGCTTGTTGAACACAAGCAGTATATTGCTGAGTATGGTCTTGATATGCCTGAGATCAGAGATCGGAAATGGGATATCTGATAAAAAAGCCTTTCTATTAATTAAATATACCCACACAAAAAGGGACTTCCGTTTATTCGGGAGTTCCTTTTTTGTGCATAAAAATATCCCCCGCCATATGACGAGGGATAAAAAGTGCTAAGTCTATAAATTACTTTCTGTTGTTTGCTATCTTTGCAAGGAGATTCAGTATTTTAAGATAAAGATAAATAACGCCTACGATAAGACCATAGCTTGCATACCATTCATACTGAGCAGGAAGCCCCTGTTCAACTGTCATCTGGATAGTTTCAAAATCGCACATAAGAAGCGCTGCGGCGATAAGAACGCCAATAACAGCGAAAAGTATGCCGATAGGGCCGTTGTTTATTGCAACGATCGAAGTGTAGATAGCTGAATGAGGTGCGAGCCATGCAAGAAGCATGAAAAGCAATCCGCCTATGATAGAGACCCAAAGGCAGGTGATAAGAGCAGTTTTCATTCTGCTTCCCACACGAACGCCCTTTGAATAGATAACTGCAAGCACTGCAACTGTGAGAAGCGTCAGTGTAACGGCTTCAACTATTATACCTTTCCACTGCATTGCGTAGATCATTGACATAAAAGTGAGGGCATATCCCATGCCTGCGGAATAGATAGAGCCTGTTACCGCCGTTGTTTTCGGAGCGAATGAAGCCACAAGTCCTGCTATTGCTGTTGCGATAATAGCGCCGACAAAGATAGTATACTCAGTGGAAAAAGCCTGCGCACCGCCTCCGAAGAAGTTGTGAATGTAAAAATATGCTCCCATGCCTGCGGCGAAAACTGCAACAAAATACAAGGTCTTCATTGCAATGCCCTTATAGCTTGCCGCCTCCATGCCGTAAGTGGACTGTGCGAAAGAGCGTAGCTTTTTCACTCGTGGATTTGAATAGCTTTCAGAAAAATTATTATAATCGTTCATGAATTTGCCTCCTTTATTTTTTTCGCCAATATTTATTTTCATGGCTTATATACTATTATACATATTTTCTTAAAAAAGTCAATATGATTTTTCAGGCAACAACGCAAGGTTCTTTTTTGGGACTTGTCCGCATATGATGTAAGCAAAGGCAAAAGCACTGAAAAATCTTGTGCAGTCAAAACGTTTCGCACAATGTTATCAAGGCTATGCCAAAAAAATCGGAAAGGAAGATACATTGTGCTGGATATACTTGAAAAGAAGCTTACGGAAAACCCGACCACAAGAAAGGGGCTAACAACTGCGGAAGCTGAAAAGCGGCTCAGTACAGACGGAGAGAACCGCCTTGCCAAAAAGAAAAAGACCTCTGCGGCGAAAATTTTTGCAGGACAGTTTCATGACGTTATGGTGATGATACTTCTTGTGTCGGTGGTGATATCCGTAGCACTTGGGCAATATGCTGACGCTGTGCCTATCGTGCTTATAGTTATCATTAACGCTGCGCTGGGATTTATTCAGGAATACCGCTGTGAAAAAACTCTGGAAAAGCTTGAAAATATGACCGCTCCCACCGCCATGGTATACCGTGACGGCAGGCTTGTGAAAATTCCTGCATCGGAGGTCGTGGCAGGAGATGTTTTTACTCTCGAAGCAGGTGACAGAGTGCCGTGTGACGGCTACATAAACTCATCAAGGGCGTTATCATGCGACGAATCTGCACTCACTGGCGAAGCTGTGCCTGCGGTAAAGAAATGCCGTACATCTGAGATAGATTTTACCGCTTTGAACAAGGATTACATGGTATACATGGGAACAGTTGTCACAAAGGGAGTTGGCGAGGTCACAGCGGTGGCAACAGGTGAGCGAAGCCAAATGGGCAAGGTCTCAACCATGCTTGATGAGATAAAAGAGCCTGAAACTCCATTGCAAAAAAAACTCGGAGAGCTTGGCAGAACTCTTGCTATCATCTGCCTTGCAGTGTGCGTGGTAGTCTTTATTGCAGGCGTACTAAGGGGCGAGCCTGTTCTCAATATGGCAATGACAGGAATAACCATAGCCATTGCCGCAATACCTGAAGGCTTGCCTGCCACTGTGACTATAGCGCTTGCCCTTGCGGTCAGAAAAATGCTAAAGCGTCAAGCACTTGTACACAGACTTCATTCAGTGGAAACTCTTGGCTGTGCCACTGTTATCTGCACTGACAAGACAGGCACTGTGACAATGAACAAAATGACAGTTACTGATATTTTCACCTGCACCGAAAAAAGCCGTGCTTACGGCGTAACAAAAGAGGGAGCAAGCTTTGATGAGAAAGCCCTCAAAGCATGGGAAAGCCCTGACCTTGGCAGGATACTTTTGTGCGGCGCAGCCTGCAACAACGCAAGGCTCTGCCCGCCTGAAAAGATAAAAAAGCGTGACAGGGGCGGCAGGCAAAGCGAGCTTTGTGCAGAGGGCGACCCTACAGAAACAGCTATACTCATAGCCTGCGCAAACTCAGGTATAAACGTCAGCTCCCTTGGTTACAGACGAACTGACGAGCTGCCATTTGAAAGTGAAACACGCTCCATGACGGTAATATGCGCTGACGAAAAGGGGGTCACAACGGCATTCAGGAAAGGCGCTTTTGACGTTATCATAAAAGAATGCAGCCACGTTTTTTCTGACAGCGGCGAGCTTATACCATTTGGCGGAGCAATGAGAAAACAGGCTTTTTACAAGTGCGATGAATACGCTTCAAAAGGTCTGCGTGTGATAGCATTTTCACAGCAGGTGGACGGGGAATGGGCTTTTCTTGGACTAATGGCAATGAAAGACCCTCTCAGGGCTGAAGCCGCAAAAGCGGTGGCGGAATGTCAGCGTGCAGGCATAAAGACAGTTATGATAACAGGCGACCACAAGCTCACCGCTCAGGCTATTGCAAAAGAAGCCGGCATTATGAAAGCAGGCTCTATCGCTTTGACAGGCGACGAGCTTGACAGAATGGACGACAAACAGCTTGACGAGGTAATAGAAAACTGCCGTGTGTTTGCAAGGGTGACACCTGAACACAAACTCAGGATAGTAAAGGCATTCAAAAGCCGTGGGCACGTTTGTGCAATGACAGGCGACGGGGTAAACGACGCACCTGCTATAAAAGAAGCCGACATAGGTGTATCAATGGGAATATCAGGCACAGAGGTCACAAAGCAGGCGGCTGACGTGATACTTCTTGACGATAATTTTGCCACCCTTGTGAACTCCGTTGAGGAGGGCAGGACCATATATCAGAACATAAGAAAATTCGTGCGCTACCTTATTTCCTGCAACATAGGCGAGGTCATAACAATGCTCGGTGGAATTATAATGGGACTTCCAATGGTACTGCTTCCAGCGCAGATACTTCTTGTAAACCTTGTTACAGACAGCCTGCCTGCAATTGCGCTGGGGCTTGAACCTGCGGAAAGCTCGGTAATGAAAAAGCCCCCTAGGAAAGAGGACGACAGCTTTTTCAGTGGCGGACTTATGTGGCATATCGTAATAAGAGGGCTTCTTATCGGTATCTGCACCCTTGCAAGCTTCACTGTTCTGCTCACTAACACCCATTCTCTCGGCACTGCAAGGACAGGTGCGCTTATAACACTTGTACTTAGTCAGCTTATCCATGTGTTTGAATGTAAATCGGAAGATAAGACGCTTTTCACTGTGCCTTATCTTTCAAACCCATTCCTGCTTTTCTCTGTATTCATATCAGCGGCAGCGCTGTTTGCAGGCATATGGCTCCCTGTTCTGCAAAAGGTATTTTTCACAGCCGTTCCGAGCCTTGGAGAGTTTCTTGTGGCGGTGGCAGCGGCGGCTATCGTGCCTGTTGGGGCAGGCATAATACCAAAGCTTTTTATGGGCAAAAAGTCCCCTGACGTAACAGTGAACATTGGGCAGTGATAACAAAAGACCGACAGGGCAAAGCTTTGTCGGTCTAATTTTTTATACCATATTTTTTATCCAGCCTTTTAAATATCCTGCCAAAAGGTTTTGATAAAACCAGCAGGAAGAACACGTTGGAAACTGCGTATATAAGGGTGAAAAAAGCTGACGAGCCAACAAGGGCAAGGTATCTGCTGAGAATAAAGGCATTATCAGCCCACAGACAGCTCCACAAGTCCATGATAAGAGAGAACGCCGTTCCTGAGATTATACCGAAGGTCACAAGGAGTGGCTTGCTTTTTATAAGCTTATCAGCCAACATTCCTGCAAAATATCCGGTCAGACCCCAAACAAGCATTTGAAAAGGCGTCCACGCACCCTGTCCGAAATAGAAGTTTGAGATAAGTGCAGTCATTGCGCCTGTCATAAAGCCCGATTCTCTTCCCATATAAAGGGCGGTGATAATGACTATAGCGGTGCATGGCTTAAAGCCCGGCAGAAAGCTGAAAACTATCCTGCCGAAAACGGATAATGCGGTCATGGCGGCTATTATCACAAGTTGTGTGCTGTCGGAGTGTTTTTTCTCAAAGTGGAGAAAATAGCCTGCCACGGTAAGAATGGCAAGTGCTGCGGTGACGAAAGAATAGAAGCGTTCTCTGAAAAACATTATACCGCCAAAGCACACAAGGGGTATGACAAGAAGATAGATAAGCCCTGACACAAGTTTTTTACTGCTCATATTGACCTCTTTTCACCATTGCGAGCCGTTCTCTTACGGCTGTTGACGTCACCGCACCACTGAAAAAGCCCCTTGTGAGCCTTGCGGCGGCGGTGGTGTAAAAGCGATTTTGGGAGAAAAACTCCACGGCATTATCCTCGGCGACTATCTTTCCGTCAAAAAGAAGTCCGCACCTGTCGCAGTATTGTGCGGCAAATTCAAGGTCATGAGTCACGAGAAGTATCGTCCTGCCCTCGTCTTTTAGGTCCAAAAGAATATCACCAAGAGCCTTTTTAGCGAAACTGTCCATGCCCTTTGTACACTCGTCGAGGACTATTATTTTCGGGTCAGCAAGAAGAATTTTTCCAAAAGCACATTTCTGTATCTCGCCGCCGCTGAGATCCCAAGGGTGGCGGTCAAGAAGATGTTCTATGCCCATGCGCTGTGAAACATTTTCCACTGTGACTTTGTCACCGCTTTGCAAAAGATCCTCACGGACGCTTTCTTTTACAAACATCGTCACAGGCTCTTGGGGCAAAAATGCAAGCATTTCACGGAAAAGCGAGCCGTTTTTATAGGCTTTCTGCTTTTTACCGAAAAGTGAAACAGTGCCCATATAAGGCTTGCAAAGTCCGCATATCACACGCAGGAGCGTTGATTTTCCGCCGCCGTTTGAGCCTAAAAGCCCATAGCACTCCCCTTTTCTGATACCAAGATCACAGCCTTTGAGGATATCGGGGGAGTTTTTTTCATATCTCTGCCACAGATTTTTGCACTGAAGGGCATACGGCTCAACACGTTCTGTATCAGTGACAGCCTGCTTTGGAATATCCGTCACGCCAAGCTTTTCAAACTTCGCCCTGCCTTGTCTTACATTGAGGGGCAGGTCGTCGCAAAGCCTTGCGAACGCCTTGGCGGTTTCGGGAAGAAAACCCTCCAGAGCGTTCTTCACAAAATATTTTGCAGTCAAGGTAGGCGTACCGAAAAACTCGGTCTTGCCATTTGCAAGATACAAAATTTTGTCGCAGGAGTCAAAAAGCTCCTCGGGGTCATGCTCGGCAATGATGATAGTCACGCCCATTTCTTTGTTAAGGCGGTCTAAAATGCCAAGAAGCTCCCTTGCGGCAACGGGGTCGAGCTGTGCGGTAGGCTCATCAAGAAGCAGGATATCAGGGTCTGTGGCCATGACGGAACACAGAGCGACGAGCTGTTTCTGACCGCCCGAAAGTGTGGAGATATCCCTGTCATAGAGCGACTCGATACCGAAAAAAGCCGCCATTTCACCAACACGGCTTTGTATCTCACCACTTTTCACACCAAAGCTTTCAAGCCCGAAAGCAAGCTCAGCCGATACTTTGTCGCACACCGTCTGGCTGTCAGGGCTTTGCATTACAAAGCCTATCTTTTCGGCACTTTCTCTATCAGAAAGCTCGCTTCTGTCCTTGCCCATAAGGGTGATGTTTCCGGAAAGCTCGCCCCTTGGGGAAAGCTCTCTTTTCAGAAGCCTGAGCAAAGTAGATTTTCCGCTTCCCGAAGCACCGCAGAGCATTATTTTTTCGCCTTTTTTCACTGAAAAAGTGCAGTCAGAAATGGCATAGTCCGTGCTTTCGTTATATTTGAAAGCTACATTTTCGCAAGACAATATTTCCATTTTATGCTCTCCTTTACTTCAAGAATAAACGGGAAAACGCATAGTAATGCGAACATTCCCACAGGAAAAACGCTGTTTTCAAGCTTTATCACAGGGTAAAAAGCGGCGGACAGCTCGCCCCTTGCGGAAAATATCAGCACCAATGCAAAGATAACTGCAAAAACCGCCACAAAAATGCTGTCCCATGCTCTGAACTTGAACGAGTGTGCAAAGCTTCGTTTCTGGATACCATAACCACGGGCTTTCATTGAAGCGGCTGTGTCCGCTCCCCTTTCAAGCGTGCCTGCACAAAGGGCTGTGAACACTGTGCAGTCTTTTTTCAGGCGGTCAAAACGGCTGTCGGAGATGTTCGCACCAGAGCAATTCAAAGCGTCCAAAAGCTGTCTGTGAAGCCTTTTGAGCTTTGGGATAAGGCCCATTGTCATTGTTATCACAAGGGCAGCTTTTGGCGTTTTTCGGCCGAAAATGTATAGGAGCTTTTCCCTTGTAAGCACCTTTCCAAGAGCTTTGCACCACATTATCACAGCGGTGAGGGATAAGCCGGCGGTCAAGCCATAAAAAAGGGCTTCCTTTGTGTAAGCCTTGCCGTTTACGAAAAGCAGCGGCGTTACGCCCTTATGTGAAAAAAGTGGATTTGTGACAGTCAAAACGGCGGTAAGAAAGATGTAGAAAGCAAGGTCTGATGCGGTCTGTCTACAGCTTTGAGTTATGGCACAGAACAGGAATGCTCCCACTGCCGAGCATATACCAACGGCTGGTGAAAAGCAGAACATTGTCACCGCAAGCACAGTCGCAAAATACACAAGGGCGGTCAAAGGGTGAAAAGCTGACAACCTCATTTCACCGCCTCCTTTGTGTAGTCGCAAACGTAGTAAAACTCCACGCTGTCACCGTCATGGAGGACATACTGTGAACAGCCCTTATCGGGGCTTTCGCCATTTACCGTATAGGTCCACCCTGAGGACGGACCGCAGGAAAACTCGTAGATATTGTTTATGCCACGGACATACACAGTGTTGTAAATATTATCCTCTGAGCCTTGATAATCAAGGGGTATCTTCTCACACCTTGTAGCTTTTTCCAACAGATCAAAGGCGGTGTCGCCCTCACGGAGGACATATTTTTCCGCAGGCATAACAATGCCGTCTGAGGGAACATAGCACTCGTCACGAAGATTTTTGTCAAGCATATCGTAATTATCCAAAATATCAGAGCAATCCACTGTCAGAGTGACAGTGTGAGCGGCATTTGCGGTATCGTCGCTGTGCAGGCTGTAATACTCGTCAACGGACTGAATATCAACGCCCTTTATGACCGCTGCCACTGCCAAAATTATGACTATGAGCAGAGCGATATCCTTTTTCACTTTTCTGCTCCCTCCTGAACTTTGAGCTTTTTGGCTTTCTTTGCCTGATCTGCGAAATTTTTAACCACTGCTATTTCCTCTTTGGTTATTTCGAGCCTTGAAAATCTCGCCCTTTCGTATATTTTCTCGCACTCTGCAAAGCTTTCCGCCATATCAGCGCCAAAGGTCTTTTTTATGCTCTCGGAAAGCTCTCTTGGCGTATGGTCTGAGAAATTCCTGCCGCAAAGCTTTTTTCTGCCTGCAAAGAACAGCTTCTCCACCTTTTTGCTGTCAGGCAGAGCGGCAAACTTTCTTTTTCTTACCAAAGCTATTATTGCCACAATAAGGCAGAGTATAAGTATTACCGCACCTATAACGATATATACCGCATAGCTTTTCTCCGCAGGTTTAGTCTTGTTCTCCTCAAAGATCTCTTCCCTTGGTTTGTCCTCGTCCTCGGGAGCAAGGGCTTCGCCGCCTTGGTTGGTGGGCTTTGCTTTTACAGAGCTGTCGTCAGTTTTTATCATGCCAACATAATCGGGGCAGACCTCGAAAGGCTGCCAGCCTATGCCGTCTTTGTAATACTCCGCCCAATAGTGGAGCTGTTTTGAAGTGACGGTCAGGGCTGAGTTATCTGTAAGGCCTTTGGTCATATCTGATGTGATAAAATATCCTCTGCAAAGTCTGGCAGGAACGCCCTTTGCACGGAAGATCTTCACAGCAGCGGCAGCAAAATCCTCCTCGCCCCCACGGCAAGTTACCTCAAGCATATCTGCAAAAGAGCTTTCGCCCCCATAGGTCTTTGACCTGTCAAGCACTGTGTCTGACACAAAAAAGCTTAGCATATCAGACCGCAGTTTACCCTGAGAACCTTGCAGATCAAAATGGTTTGCGGCAAGCTGTTTGTCCTCGGCTGATATGTCAAGGCAGGTGGAATAAACATAGTCACGATAACCCTTTTCTGCGGCAAGATAATCCGCAGGCTCAGAAGTGCGCAGGGTATCAAAAGTGCCAAAAGGCTTTGTGAGATAGCCTTCCGACACCGCAAGCCTGTAATAGCTTTTGGTGTTCTCAAAGCTTTCGCCTATTATCTTTGGGTCGGAAAAAGCGTTCTCTGCGGCGGTCATACCATAGGTATAAAGGGGCTTTCCGCCATTTTTGATGTTTACTGTAACATTGCCGCTGTCGGATATATCAATGGCATTGTCAAGCAAAGCGGTCTGAAAAGCCGGTGAGAAATCAAGCTTATCAAGCCAATAAAACTCGTCTGAGTAGGCATATTTCTCTTCCCCACTAAGCTCCCCCCACACGCCGTTAGTTTCTTTCTCAAAACGGCTCTCCATAAGATACAATGGCTGTGGGTGCTCCATTATGATCTCATACTCACTTTTCGTATTAAAGCGATCGGCAAAGGCAAAGTCGGCAAGCTTATCAAAAAGCCCTGTCAGGCAGGCTATAAGCACTGCGCAAAATGCTGTAAGTATAAGCACAAAGGGCTTCAAATCGCCTTTTATGCTGCCGGAAAACGTCAATGCAAGGATACCGAGCGCCACTTCTGCAGTGGCGTAGTACAGAGGGATATCAATAAAGATACCTGCGCACAAAAACAGCGCAAGCATCGCCACTGTAAAAACTCTGCTGTCAAGACGGCTGAAAATGCTCTGCACTGTGGAAACTATCACTGCACCCACGCAAAGAGCAAACCAAGGGTCTGAGCTTTTTTCCACAAGCATTTCCACTACTCCTGCGCTTTTACCGTGGGCGGTCAAGACGCAGTTTAAAAAACCTGCAAGGCTTGTTAAAAACTTCTTGTGGAATATCACCGTCGACAATAGTGCGGAGAAAAATGGTATAGGCAAAGTCTTTTTTGATACCCCTGCAAGGGCTGTCAATATGCACACACCTACCAGAACAAAGGCTCGCCAGCCCATACCAAGCGACAATGACAGCAGGAGCATTGTCACTGCACCAAAAAGGCTCCGCATGATATAAACACCCTTTGAAAAGTGCTTTTCCACATAGCAAACACTTGCTGTCAAAATTGTCACCTCTTTTACTATTTTATCTCGATAACACGGCTTATGCCGCTTCTTTCAAACAGCTCTGAAAACTCCGTCAGTCGCTCTTTTCCCTGCTCAGGCTGTGAAGAAAGAAGGCTGTCCAGAGCGACAGTGAAGCTGTCTGTGCTGTCAATATGCTCGAAAACTTTTCTCTGCTGAGAAAAGCTGTAAAACGCCATGTAATGCCCTATACCGCCGTCTGAAAGATACATTGAAAGGCTCAGTGCCTTTGCGGCAATGCGGTCATAATCCGTTGCGAGGACATTTCCGCCTGTTTCAACGTAGATACAAAGGCTGTCAGTAACAGGCTCGCCATATTCACGGACGTAGATATCACCAAGGCGGAAGGACAGTTTCCAGTGCACCGATTTATAGCTGTCCCCCTGACGATATTCTCTTATTCCAATAGGCTCGCTGTGGTCAAAGCCCTCGTTTTCATTGCTGAAAAAGTCGCTTTCAAGGGCTTCCTTGAGATTTGCTTCCTCGCTCTCATCTATCTCTGCAGCATCAGGCATTATGTTCACACTGCCCTTTATTTCGCACTGCGCCTTTTTCCATGTTAGCCCTGTAAAGTCAAAGGCTCTAAGTGTCAGAAACTCTGCTTTTATCTTTCCGCAGGTGTCGCTTTTTACAGTGATATCCACCTGAGCAGGCTCTCTGCTGATGATAAAATGCACCTTTATATCATCGCACTGTCCTGTGAGCATATTTCTAAGCCGCAGTTTACCGCTGTATTCGCCGCAAGTTCCTGTGAAGATAAATTTAAGGCTCATGTCCTTATTTTTCAAGCCTGTGCCGTCGCTTACCAGTGTTGCTGACAGCTTTTTCTTCGAGAATATATTTACACATACTGACAATACAAAAAGCACTGCGCACAAACCAAGCACCGTTATGCCAATGGGCTTTTTCAGCACAAAAAGCAGTATGCCCAAAGCTGTGCAAAGGCAGAAGCATAGCCTCTTCATCTGCGTTTTTCCTCATTCTCAGGGCATTTTACGCTGCCAAGTATCTCGTCAAGCACACTTTCTGCCGCAAGTCCTGAGAGCCTGCCCTTTGCAGAAAGTGATATCCTGTGGCTGCAAACATGGGCAAAAAAATCTCTTACGTCCTGGGGAACGACATATTCTCTGCCCTTATAGCATGCCCACGCCTTTGCTATCCTGCAAAGTGCCAAAGCACCTCTTGGGGATACACCTAGAGAAATATTTTCATTATGCCTTGTGGCGTCGCAAAGGTCTGAGATGTAGTCATAAATGCTGTCGTCAACAAAAACTGCCTTTGCCTTTTTCTGCATTTCTATAAGCTTTTCAGCGGTGCAGACGGCTTTCACATCTACCAGTGGGTCTGAACTGCTTCGGTCTGACATTATGCTTCGCATTGCCGCCTTGTCAGGATAGCCCATTGAAAGCTTTATCATAAATCTGTCAAGCTGTGAAACAGGCAGTGCCGCCGTGCCAACTGTGCCTGTAGGGTTTTGTGTTGCTATCACTGCAAAAGGCTCAGGCAGAGGATATGTTCTGCCGTCAACTGTGCAGGCCCGCTCCTCCATGACCTCCAAAAGGGCAGATTGCGTCTTGCCTGAGGTTCTGTTTATTTCGTCTGCAAGAAGTATATTCGTCATTGCCGCACCGCTGTGAAAAGTAAAGCCCTGTGCCTGTCTGTCAAAAGCCGTATAGCCTGTGATGTCGGAAGCCACGGTATCAGGGGTGAACTGTATCCTCTTTGTTTCAAGCCCCAAAGCCTTTGAAAACGCCACCGCAAGAGTAGTTTTTCCCACGCCCGGAACGTCCTCCATAAGCACATGACCCTGCGCCAAAATTGCGGCGAACACCATATCCACCACTTCGTCCTTGCCGATTATGACCTTTTTCACTTCATCTGTTATCTCACGCATTTTTTACCCTTCTTTCTTACCACTGTGAAAACTCCCACTGCGCACAGCACCGCTGCCGCAGATATCACATACACTGTCACGTTTTTATCCTCCGCCTCTTTTATTATCTCGTCAGCAGAAGTGACCTTTTTCCGCTCGCTTTCAGGAAGCTTTTTTATCCTCTCTGCGGTCTTTTCCAAAAGCTCCTTTTTGTCTTTTCCAACACTATCAACAGGATAAAGCTCACGGCTTATGATACTGTTAAGGTCTGATATCTCACTGTAAAGCTCGTTCGCTTTAGCGTTCATTTCTTCAAGCTCTGATATTATCTTATCCCTGTCGGAAAGGCTCTCGTCAGCCTTTGCATGGGCTAAAAGCACAGCCGTAGCAGTGCAGTCCCCCGAAGTAACACCGTTTTTTCTCAGGGCTTCAAGCTTGTTCCTGTCGCTTTTTGTAAAGCCTTTCTTGCCCTTATATATTTCCGTTTTCTCGATACTGTATACACAACCGTTTCCATGATCTGTCTGTGCAAGCTCCACTGTGAAAGCCCTGTCGCTCAAGGTCAGGCTGTATTTTTCTGCCGCATTTTCAAGCTCTGCACCGTATCTCACATATGTGCGTTCGTCACAATCAAGGTCATTGAAAAGCTTCAAGGCTTTTTCTGCGCTCTCCTCGTCTGAGATATCCGAAAGCCTGCCGTTTATGCCGTCAAGCTTTTCACGCTGTAGAACTGAAAGCTCCTCTCTCATATCGTAAATACGTCGCATCGTAAGTTCAAAACGCTTTTGTGCCGCAAGTGCGCAAAGCGCCTGCCCTGTGGCAAGCTCGTCAGAATCGCCGCCCTTTTCATGTGAAAATCCACCGTCGCTGTTCTGATAGGAAAGCAGGGCGGTCAAAAGGTCGGCATTTTTCACAAAACGGTTGTCAGCTTCGGGGGCGATACCAAGTGAACAAAGTGCTATTACTACCTGCGAATCAGCTTCTGCGCTTCCGAACGTACCTGAGCTGTCCTGCTTGCCGCTTAGATACTCCACCGCTTTGTCAACGCTTTTTCTAACATCGTCACGGGAAAAATCATTGTAATATGGGGCGATCGCCTGCAAAGCCATTGCGGTGATGTCGATATCGCTTTCACCTTTTGACAGCGAAAAGCCGCCATCGGTATTCTGTGAAGAAACTATCTTGTCAAGTATACGCTCTCTGTCAAACTCTGCACCCTCTGGGGTCTTGTAGCCCATTGTATCAAGGGTCAAAAGTGCAAATATCCATCCGTTAAGGCCCTGTTTGCCTACGGAATTATTTTCATCTCTGCCGTAAACACCGCCTTTTACAAGGTCTATGCCCCCAAGGTCGGCAGGGTCGCCTCCCATTGCGGAGGCTGTTATAGCGCACCTCTGCCACTCGGTAGCGTTGTCGGTATCTGAAAGAGCTTTCACACGCTGAGAAAGTGCAGTGAGATAAGCCTCATAGTCCTCCTCAAAACCAAAGCGTGAAATGCCTATGGCTAGCCAATCGGAGCTTCCTATGCCTGCGTTTTGCAGAAAATCCCCCGAAAAAATGCTCTCGTCCTGAGAAATGCCCATTTTGTCACGCTGCCACTGACAGACCTTTTCTGCGCTTTCAGTTATCCTGTCCCTTTTATCTGCGTTATCTGCATTCACCGCAGGAACATTTGTCAGAAGCATTACTGCCCCTGCAAACACCGCCACTAATCTGCCAAGAAAACCTCTCGTTTTCAACGATATCCTCCTACCATGTTTTGTCATAGCTATCCTGTGAACCTGTTATATCTCTGCCGTAGGCAACTGTGAACGCAAGCCTAACAGTGTCGCCGTCGGTGAAGTTCACCTTGCCCATGCCGTATGCAGGCATATTGCCGTTCACAGTGTACACCCAGCCTGAGCCGTAGGTGTAGTCAAATTCTCCAAGGCTGTCGGCATACTGTGTGCCACTGTCTGCAATGCCATCATTTTTTACAAGCTCCGCAAGCTCGCTGTTTACTGCTCCACCTGAAAACGCACCGCTTTTGTGTATTCGGCTTAGATATCTCTGATCGCCCTTGCCTGTAAAGTCACCTGTGAAGCCGTTTTGCTGAAGAAAACGCTCTATAACGTCAACGCCTGTGTCCCCCTCGTATATTGCCACCTCTGAGCCTGCGGCAAGCTGTCCAAGCCCTATGGTATCGGCGTCAAAGCTCATTGTTATAACGCCTGTCTGCTCGCCCTTTTGTGCGCTGACAGAATTTATGGTATAGGCATGATCCGCATATCTGCCCTCGGGGTCATACACCCTTATTTCAAGAAGATTTGCCCCGCCTGAAAGCTGGAGATAATAGGCTGAGTTCCTGTCCTGTGCGATACACTCAACAGAAAGCCCATTGAGCCAGACCTCGGTCTTGTCGGCATATATCCTTCCGCCCTTATAGTCCTGTGCGTTAAATCTGAGGGTGAAGCCCGAGCCTTTCACTGTCTGTCCGTTGGTGACGTTTATATACGTTATCTCAGGTCTTGTGGTATCGTCAGCAATGGGTACATAGGTGACAGTGAAATATCTGTCTATATTTTTGTCACCGTCTTTTGCATAAAGCCTTATACGGTTATCACCGCTTTGGAGGGTGCAGGTATAATTATCTCTGCCCGAAAGCTTTTTGCCGTTTAGAATAACGCTTAGCTTTGCACTGCCGCTTTGACCTTTCATTCTCGCATAGAAGCTAAAATCGGCGTCATTTACAGTGCGGTCATAAAGGTCGGTATCGATGGAAAACTCCGCAGGAGTGTATTTTATCTTAAAGCTTTTTTCAGCCTTTGAGCCGTCCTTTTCCGCAGAGAGAGTTATAGTATTCTCGCCCTCAGAAAGCTGTGCGGTAAAAGTTTCACCGCCTGAAAGCTTTTCTCCGTTGACTTTAACCGTCAAAGGTATTTTATCACTGCCGTAAAAAGCTGTGGCTGAAAATGTTATGCTTTCTGTGTCAGTATCCTTATCCGCAAGGTCGGTGTCAAAGGTTATCTCCTTTTTGTCAAAATAAACTGTATAGTCCTTATAAGCCCTTTTCACCTGACCGCTTTTGTCGGTATAAGTGCAGGCAACACGGATAGTGTTTTTTCCTGCGTGAAGGGAAACGCTGCCCGAAAACTGATTTACAACGCTGTCGTTCACAGTGACCTGAACTTTCTGCACTGTGAGAGCTTTGTTTTTATGTGTTATTGTGAACTTATACAGGGCTTTTTTTACACGCTCGCCCTCTTTTATAGAGGTGGTGAAATATTCTGTGTCGGTGTTCTTTGTGACAGTTTCGGTCTTGCTGTCAGGCTTTTTCTTTACCTCGTCAGACTTATTTTCACCTTGGACATTTATGGTAACATTCGTGTTCCCGCCATTTACTGTCGGGGAATTTCCGTCGATTTTGTCAGCCTGCGGAGAGCTTTCTGTTGTATCTGTATTGCTGTCGCTACTATCAGTGTTATCACTGTCATCTGCCTGTGAGCTGTCCATATCTGAGCTTTCGTCCTTTGGCTGAGAGCTTGTTTCATAGCCCTCTCCGCCCTGTCCGTCCTCCTCCGCAAGGCTTTCAGACAGTGCTGAAAACGGATTTTCAGGGGTCTTATAACTGCTCATATTATAAAAACGCATACACAAAAAAGCCGCTGCGATAAAAAACGCCGCTGCTGACAGCATTATTATTTGCCTGTTTTTTTGTGTATGCTTTTTCATAATATTCTCACTTTTCATATCACAGAAAATGCCCGCCCCCTGAAAATAGAGGGCGAGTATCCTGCAAAATAACTTATATCTTAATTGTCTTAATTTTTTTTACTTTCTCTTTCTTGAAACTGTAAGAGCTCCGCTGATAAGAAGTGCAAGACCTGCTACGCAAACGCCTGCTGTCGCACCTGTGTTAGGGTTAGCCGCACCTGCGTTATTTGCTGTCTTTGATGAGCTGTCAGCCGCCTTTGATGTGTCAGCACTGCTTACTGACTCTGCGGCTGATGAAGTGGCAGAAGATGTATCCTCAGAGTTTGCAGAAGATACTGTGCTTTCGGAAGATACGTCAGATGAGCTTACAGAGTTTTCTGCTTCTGATGAAGAGCTTGGTGTCTTGAGTTCTTCAAGCTTTTTTTCTGCGGCCGTAAGAGCGTCAACATTGCCTACATATTCCTTAAGGTCGCCAAGAGCGTCATAAGCGGCTCTTGCTGCCTTGATGTCATTCTCGCTGTCAAGTGTTATCTCGCCAAGGTCACTGATAAGCTTCTCAACAGCCTTTACGCTGTCATAATCCTCTGCTGCAAGAACTGTTACGTTGATAGTTGTTTCAACAGGTGAAACGGCAACGCCTGTTGTGTTTGCAGCACCCTCTTTTGTCTTATCTCTGTACATACCATACTTGTATGTAACAGTAACGAAATCATCGTCTGCTGTAAGAGCAGTATCGTCGATAGTCACATAATCTGTAACGTCTTTCTTCGCGCCGTTTTTGAGAACTGCGTAAACCTTCAAGTCGGAAGCGTCATAAGCTTCGCCCTCTTTGCATACTGTCTTAGCATTTTCGGTCACAAGCTTTTCCACCTCTGAGCCGACAGCCATTATGTAGCCTGAATCGTTCTTGAAGTAGATAGTGCCGTTTTCGTCTGCAACAAGGTCAGCTATAGCGTACTGTGCCTGAGCTCCCGTTGGTGTGAAAAGTGACGGAGCTGTTTTCTTTCCGTTTACTATCTGAGCGTCAAGAACTTCTGTTACGCCCTTTTTATCCTTTACATAGCGGATAGCGCCTGCTGATGCGTTCTCTGTGAAGTAAACATAGTTATAGCCGTTCTCATTCACAACGCCAAGACCTGAGGTCTGTGGATAGCCCTTTGTTTCTGCCTTGTATGCTATCTTAAAGCTGTCAAGGTCGATAACTGCAATAACACTGCCCTTATAGTCGCCCCAGCCTGAGCCGTTTACGCCAACATAAGCTCTTCCGTTAAGAACTGTAGGAGTTGATGTGCTTGCGCCGCCAAGTGCAATGCTGTCAAGCTTTGTGAAATTGCCCTCATCGTCTATTGTTGCCTTATAGAAATATCCGCCGTTAGATGTGAAATAATAAGCGTCTGTATCCTTATCGTAAGAAATAGTGCTTCTTACTCCTCCGCCTACTGTATACTTAGTATCTATAACGCTTCCTGAGTTTTTGTCAAGAGTAACTACTCTTGCAGGATCGGTAGTGTTTGCCTTTGCATTTTCCATGCCGAGAACGACAAAATCATCAGTTGCATATGCGCCTGCCCAATAGAAGCCGCTTTTGTTTGTGAATGTCCACTTTGGTGACTTCTCTTCATCTGTTGTGTCAGGATCTTCGTCCTTAACGTCTATGCAAACATACTGATCGTTTTTTCCTGAACCATAGTTGCAGAAGCCTGTGTAGATACAGCCGTCATTATAGTAGATAGGGCTTACAGACTGACCACCAACGCTGTCCTTGTATACCCACAGCGACTCGAGGGTGTCAGCGTCAAATGCCTGAATTCCGCCGTTAAAGGCTGAGAATATCATGCCATCTGCATAAGTAACAGGCTGGATAGCGTAGCTGTTTGTACCTGCTCGCTGTCCAACTACTGAATCCACAACGCCCGTTTCCTTGTTCATTCTCACGAGCTTGTCGCCAGATGTATAAACAATATCATCTCCAACGATAGCCACAGGCGACGGACCATCGTTCCAGCTTTTTCCTACCTTAGTTGCCCAGTTAAGCACTGCGTTATCCGCACTGTCAGGGAGGACTGATGTTGTTACGTTGTTGTTTGTTCCGTCTGAAACAAATGCGCTTACACACACGCTCAGACTAAGAGCAGTCGCAAGAGCGAAGCTGGCTGTTCTCAAAATTTTCTTCTTCATTCTTTTCTGTCCTTTCGTTGATACACACTGTTCCGCCGTCAATGCACTTTTTATGAACACCCCGACCACAGCAAAAAATGCCTTTCCGCCGAAACGAAAAAGCATTCTATCCGCTTTACTGCCTGCACAGCGATAAAGCAGACCGTCATCTTCATCGCCCAAGACAGAAATAGTCAACGAAAACACAGCAGATACCTGACTTATGACAGCACACAAAAAGCCTGTCAAACACAGTAATGGCGGTTGTGCAGGATTTGGACCTGCTTCCCTGACGGCAAGGCTTTTGCCCTGACACGCTCTACTCAGCTAACAACTTTTCAAACTGTGCTTTCTTAATATTCACATCATGATAATTATACCATATTGCTATGGATTATTCAATAACCTTTTTACACCACTAATAAGTCCGATACAACGCCGTTTTTGTGGCATTTTCATAAACTCATAGACTGAAACTTTGTTGGATATAGTTTTAGACTATACCCTCAGTTTCTCCTCCAGCTCCGTGTCAGGCTTGACAGTGATAGTGTAATTGTTTGTAAAAATAACCATGCCCGGCTTTGAGCCGTTTGGCTTTTTCACGTTTCTTATGAAAGTGTAGTCAACATCCACCCTGGAGGAATTTCTTCCCTTTGAGTTGCAGGCGGCGATTATTGCCGCTTCCTCTATTGTCCTGTCAGGTGGCATTTCTCCGTCGCAGGTGACAATAACGTGGCTTCCTGTGATATCTTTGACGTGGAGCCAAAGGTCAGTTTTCTCTGCTTCCTTGCAGGTGAGGCGGTCGTTCTGTTTATTGTTCCTGCCCACCCTTATTTCATATCCGTCAGAAGAACGGTATCTTATAGGCGGCAGAGCCTTTGGAGGCTTGCCCTTGAACTTTGAGCGCTTTACATAGCCCTCCTGAAAAAGCTCCTCACGAAGCTCGGCTATATCTCCCTCCGTCTGTGCCCTCGTTAGAGAATCGAAAACAGAATCCAGATACTTGACCTCCTGCTCGCCCTCTGCAATAAGCACAGTGAGCTTTTTCTCTGCGGTGTCGAGCTTTCTGTACTCCTTATAATACTTCTGAGCGTTCTGTGTTGGCGTAAGCCTTTTGTCAAGTGGTATCTTCACTGTAGGGCAGTTCTCGTCATAAAAGTCCTGCACCTCAGCATATGCCATGCCCTTTTGGAGCGCATAGAGATTTGAAGTGATAAGGTCACCGTAAATGCGGTATTTTTCCCTGTCCTTGCACTCTTTAAGCTCCTCACGCTGATTTTGCACACGCCTTTGAGTTCTCTCGGAGGTGTTTATAAGAAGCTTGAAAAGGTCGTTGGCTTTCTGCTTTATTCTTGAAAGGGAGTCCCTCTCCGCATAGAAATAGTCCAGAAGAACACTTGGCGACTCGAAGCTTTTTGTCACCATGAGCGCACCATACTGCGTGATATCGCAGAAGCAGAAATCTTTCAGATTGCCCTCTTTTGTTTTCAGCACTGTGTAGACGTTAGTGCCCTCATTTACGCTGTCACGGACTTTCGAGAAATAAAACCACAGCCTGTCTGCAGTGTCTCCGCTTAGCTGTTCGGCTGTTATCTCAGCACCCCTTGCCGCAAAGAACACAGCTTCCCGTGCGAACACTGGCGAAATGCCCTCAAGCGTTTTCATTATTGCCTTTGAAAGCTCCGCCGTGGGGTTTTCGGCTATCTTTGCCAAAAGCTCTTCCTTTGTGCAGTCAAGAAGATTCAGCCTTTGCTCTCTTGGGGGCAAAGTATACTGCGCACCGGGAAGAACCATTCTCACTGATGACATTTCCTGTCCCACACGCTTTATGCTGTCTATTATCCTGCCGTCCTCACGATAGAGGATAAGATTTGAATGCCTGCCCATTATCTCCGCCGCAAGTGTGAGATTCACCCTGTCGCCCATTTCGTTGGTGGCTTCAAAGTCAAAGAAAAGTATACGCTCAAAGCCGTCCTGCCTAATGGCAGTGAGTCTGCCTCCTGCAAGATGCTTTCTCATGAGCATACAGAACATAGGCGGTGTTTTCGGATTTTCTATATCCGTCGTTGTTATATGGACCCTTGCCGAGCCTGCACCTGTGCTGAACATAAGCTTCTGCGCACCCTCTTTAGTGCGGATAGTCATTATAAGCTCCTCTCGTGAAGGCTGGTGTATCTTATCCACCCTGCCGTCAATAAGAGGGTCAAATTCTTTTCTGAGCAAGCTCAGATAAATTCCGTCCAATGCCATTTTACTTACCTGCTTTTTATATTACTTCAACTATATCCCTGTTGCTTACGGCTATCTCTACTCTCAGACCGCTGAACTTGTTTTTCAGCTCACTAGCGATAAACTCGCAGAAGATATTTTCCGTATAGAAATGACCTGCGTCTATAACAGAAACGCCCATATTCCCGCCGTCTATAAAAACGTCATGCTTCACGTCACCTGTCAAAAGCACCTGACAGCCTTTTTCTGCTGCATCAGCAAGGAACGAACCGCCTGAACCTGAGCACACTCCCACACGACTTATCTCACGCTCGCCGCCGCTGAAACGGACTACTCTACAGCCAAGAACGTCCTTTGCTCTCTGTGCAAGCTCACGGACGTTCATGCCGTCACACTCGCATACATATCCACAGCCAACGCCATGCTCCTCATGCAAAGCGCTCTCAGGTTTTAGACCAAGCATTTTGCAAAGCACGTCATTCATTCCGCCCTCTGCGGAGTCGAAATTTGTGTGCATGGAAAGAGCGTTCTTTCCCCCTGCCGCAAGTATCACAGCAGGGTCGTTCGGCACGAGGGTCTTTAGTCCTCTGAAAATAACAGGGTGGTGGGTGAGAACAAGGTCAAAGTCACGCTGACAGGCTTCTCTTGCCACCTCAGCGGTGCAATCAAGCGCCACCAGCACGCTCCTTACCTCTGCGGACATTTCCCCCACGTTAAGACCGCTGTTGTCATAGCCCTCCTGCAAGCGGTATGGGGCTAAATCCTCTATAAAACTATAAATATCATAAACTGTCGTCATTTTTGTCAGCTCCTTTTTGTGTGTCAAAGTCTGTCAAGCTCGCTCTGTGCAAGCTTAACGAGCCTTTCTCCCAGTTCCTTTTTGTCCTCAGACTTCATCATTCCGCTGCCTGCGACAAAAATTCTTTTTGCCTGCCTTGCGATATACTCTTTCCCCTCGCCCTCAGGCTTAACAAAGCCGAACTGCAAATATCTGTCGTCGCAATCATAGGACGGCGTTTTGCCTGTATACACCGCCTGCATAACAGAATATGCAAACTGACCCTCTGTGCAGGCAAGCTCTTTTTTTACCTCAAAGCCGTTGTCATAAAGCCACTTTCTAAGCACGTCCCATTTTGTCATAGGCTGTAAAACGAGGTTTACGCTGTTTTTCACCCACGGACATTTTTCCAGAAGCCTTGCAATAAGCTCACCGCCCATGCCCGCCATAACAACGTCTGTTATGCCCTCCGGGGGAACATTGTCAAGTCCGTCTGAAAGTACCGTTCCAATGCGGTCTGAAAGCCCCTCACGATTGATATGCTCCTCAGCCGACTTTAGCGGCATTGGTGCAACATCACAGGCGAGAGCCTTTTTGCACATATTTTCCTTTATCATAAAGCAGGGCAGATAACCATGATCTGTCCCCACGTCGCATACAAAATCTCCTGTACAAAGCTTTGCACAGGTCACAAGTCTTTTATCCAAAGCTGTCCTCCAAAGAAAAAAATCGCCGCTCGCCCCCTGAAAAGGCGGCTGGGCGGCGAAAGTAGTTCCAAACGCTTATTCTGCAAAGTGCTTGTTGAGCTTTTCGAGCATTTCCTCAACAGGAACGCCATGAACAGCACAAGCCTCTTCAAGAGTTTCGCCTCTTGACGCAGGGCAGAACAGACAGTGCATACCCATTTCCATAAAGTATGGTGCTGTATTTTCATCAGCGTCCATTATATCGCCTATAATAGTATCCTTTGTAACTGTGAATGCCATTTTATATTCCTCCTATCATGATAGACCACGCACCGCAAACGCTTTGCGTTATACCTATATTATAACCAATCCTGAGAAAAAAAGCAAGTCTTTTTTATGGCAATACCTCACAAAGATCGTGCGTCAGATGCGTAGTCAAATTTTTTTGTCAGATTTTTGTGCGGTGTTGCCTTATATATTATAATGTATCTCCCTTATCCACATTTATAACAGCGTTGTATCTTCCGTCAAATTCTGTGAGCCGTTTTGATATTTTTGCTTTTACCTCGCTGTCTGAAAGTCTGAAATCAAAAGGCACTACAACGTCAAAGATAAGATTTTCACGGTTTTCGCCCTTTGTCATTCTGAAATCGTGTATGCTAAGGCATTGGTCGATAGACTTCACAACGTCTGTTACTATCTTTTTAGTTTCGATAGTTTGCTCGTCATGATCTGCCACCGGATCCATATGTATAGACACTGCGCAGTGATATTTTTCCTTCATGCTATCCTCAAGATCGTCTATAAGCTCATGAGCCGCCATAAAGTCCATTTCGCATGGCACTTCAGCATGAAAGGAGATAACGGTATTCCCTACGCCATAATCATGTATGAGCAGATCATGGATACCGATTATCTCAGGAAAACTCATTGCGGTATCAACAATATCCTGAACGAACTCCTTATCGGGCTTTGAGCCTAAAAGCGGCGAAACGCTGTCCTTACAGGTCATGAAGCCTGAGCGGAAGATAAAGAGAGCAACGAGAACGCCCATATAGCCGTCTATGTTTATGCCTGTGAACGCAGAGAATACCATTGCAAGCATAACAGCTCCTGTTGCGGCGCAATCGGAAAGACTGTCAGCGGCAGAGGCGAAAAGCGAGGTAGAGTTTATCTTTTTTCCAAGCTTTCTATAGAAATACCACATCCAAAGCTTCACAGCCACAGAGCAGGCAAGTATCACAAAGGTCATTACCGAGAAAGCAAGCTTATCGTGGGCAAAGATCTTTGAAAAAGAAGATTTTCCAAGCTCAATGCTCATCATCATTATAATAAACGAAATGACAAGACCTGAGATATACTCCATTCTGCCATGACCGAAAGGGTGGTCTTCGTCTGCGGCTTTGGCTGCCATTTTAAATCCAACCAGCGACATTATAGACGAACCTGCATCAGAAAGGTTGTTAAAAGCGTCCGCCATAACGGACACAGCACCTGACACAAATCCTGCAATAAGCTTACCGAGGAAAAGCATGATATTAAGGACTATACCAGTACATGAGCCTAGGTAGCCATATTTTTTTCGGACGTTTTTATCTTTCACGTTATCCCTGTCTTTTATAAATAATCTTATAAGAAGTGCTGCCATATGAATATCCCCTTTTGTTTACCAAAGTAAACTTATAAGTTTATCTACTATTATAACACATAATATTACAAAATCAAGTGCAAATGCTTATTTATATGGATATTCGCCGCAGCAGGCAATATGCAGCCACTTATTTCTCATTTCAACCACATAATAAAATTTTCTTTTCACTATTGAAAAAATTTGTGCAGTGTGCTATAATAGTCATTAGCGTTAATCGTTTACATACGCAAAAAGGAAAGAGGTTATATAAAAAATGAGAAAATTCATATCGAGAGCTGCGGCTCTGCTGCTAGCAGGAGTTATGACAGCGGCTGTGACAAGCTGCGGAAAAAACTCCGACAGCGAGGCAAAAGACACAGCAAAGAAGTGGACAGAGCTTGACCAAACACAGATAACAGAAGCCATGGGGCTTGGCTGGAACTTAGGCAATCAGCTTGAAGCTTCCAGCGGCGGACTTCCCAGCGAAACTTGCTGGGGCAACCCTGAGATAACCAAAGAGCTTATCGACACTGTCAAGGCGCAGGGCTTCAAGACAGTAAGAATACCTGTTTCTTATCTTGACATGATAGGAGACGGTCCTGACTACAAGATAGACACTGACTGGCTGGACAGAGTTCAGGAAGTCGTTGACTATGTTGTTGACAACGATATGTTCGCTATAGTGAATATGCACGGCGACGGATATTACACTGTTGACCACAGTTGGTTGCTTTGTGCTGAAGACGATGACAAGCAGACCGAGATAAAGGACAAGTACGGCAAGGTTTGGACTCAGATAGCAGACCGTTTCAAGGACTATGACCAGCACCTTATCTTCGAGTCCATGAACGAGGAATTCAACAACGATTACGGCAAGCCTGACGCCAATGCTTATGAAAACATCAACGCATACAATCAGATATTTGTTGACTCAGTAAGAGCAACAGGTTCAAACAATGAAAAACGCTGGCTGCTTCTCCCTGGTTGGAACACCAATATCGATTACACAGCAGGTGATGAATACAACTTCAAGATACCGACCGACAACGGCTGCAAGGCTGACGGCAAGCGTATCATGATATCAGTTCACTATTATGACCCATTCAATTTCACTATTGACGAGAACAAGACCGCAAAAACTCAGTGGGGCAAATATGCGGTAAAGAATTATGACAACTGGGGTCAGGAGGATTATGTTGACAGCCAAATGGCACTTCTTAACGAGAAGTTTGTAAGTCAAGGTTATCCTGTTGTTATCGGCGAATTTGGCGCACAGGACAAGACAGAAAAGTTTGCAGACTACAATGAGTTCAGACGCTACTGGTCTGAATATCTTATCAAGGCGGCAAAGAAAAACGGCGTTGTTTGTGTATACTGGGACAACGGCTACAACGGCAACAAGGGCTTTGGCATCATAAACAGATTTGACTACACTATCACACAGCCTGACCTTATCGCAGGCATGATGAGAGCCATAAACTCCACAGACGATTATGAGATCCCGTCACCGGCAGGCTACACAGAGGTCAGAAAGAGCGCAAAGGCTTCATAAGTTTTTCACACGCAAATATGCTGATACATTTGCAGGGGCGAACAGCGTTCGCCCGTTTGATCTGCATGATGAAATAATAAAAACAGTACCTTTTGGGGTACTGCTTTTTGTTTGTGTCTTACGAAACGAGAGGGGACGAATTGCGGGCGAACGCTGTTCGCCCCTACTTTTTGCTATTCTATTACAAGTTCCTCTTTTGTGGAATCCGTTCCCTCGATATGGAAAGAATTGAGCACAGGCTCATCTCTGTTCATAAGTGAGAGTATCATATAGCTTGCTGTCTTGTCATAAGCAAGCCTTTTGTCCTCGTCAGAAGGGCGAGAAGGTGACTCAGGGTGTGAGTGCCAGTTGCCCAGAGGAACAAGTCCCTCTGTTCTCATATCCTTGATAGCAGCAAGCTGCTCCTTAGGGTCAAGAGAAAAATGCTCGTTTGAGTGGTCTATGTTCGTGAGAAGATAGACCTTTTTTATTATCTTGTCACTGCCCTCTTTTACTCCGCCGATAAGACCGCAGGCTTCGTTTGGAAGCTCGCTTTCAGCGTGATGCAGTATCTTTTCATAATCGCTTTTGATGAGTTTTATCATAGATGTACACCGTCACATTCTGCCTGTTCATAGTCGATAAGCTCTGTGATAGTAGGGTGCTCGCCGCATACTGCACAGCCCTTTGTATCCTGAGGTAGCTTTACCTTTCTGAACTCCATTTTAAGTGCGTCATAAGTAAGCAGATAGCCTGTGAGAAGCTCTCCTACACCAAGGATATACTTGATAGCTTCCATTGCCTGCAAACTTCCGATAACGCCGCCCATTGCGCCGATAACGCCTGCCTGCTTGCAAGTAGGAACAGCGTCCTTCGGAGGTGGGTTCTTGAACACACATCTATAGCATGGTCCCTGACCTGGAACATAGGTCATGAGCTGACCCTTAAATCTGATGATACCAGCGTGTGAAAATGGCTTTTTAGCCATTACGCAGGCGTCATTAATAAGAAACTTTGCAGGAAAATTATCAGTGCCGTCGATAACGAAATCATAGTCCTTGATTATATCCATGATGTTCTCGCTGTCGATAAAGGTGCGGTATGTATTCACCTTGACGTCAGGGTTGATAGCTTCCATTGTTTCCTTTGCGGAAAGGACCTTTACCTTGCCGACGTCCTGAGTTGTGTGGATTATCTGTCTTTGCAGATTTGAGAGATCTACCTCGTCCGCGTCTGCAATGCCGATAGTGCCAACGCCTGCTGCGGCAAGATACATAGCGGCAGGTGCGCCAAGTCCGCCTGCGCCTATGATAAGTACCTTTGCGTTAAGAAGCTTTTTCTGTCCCTTTGCGCCAACCTCTTTAAGAATGATGTGGCGTGAGTAACGCTCGAGCTGTTCGTCTGTAAATGCCATTACTGTCCGCCTCCCATGAAGTAAAGAAATTCTACAACGTCGCCGTCTTTAAGAACTGTGCTTTCAAAAGCTCCGCTCTCCACAAATTCGTCATTGATAGTTACTGTAACATACTGCGGTGTTTCAACGTTCTCGTCGATAACGAGCTGTGCCACTGTAAGTCCCTCTGCAACGTCCTTTTTATTGCCTGCTACTGTTATAGTCATATCCATTTCTCCTTAATCTATTGAATTTATTGTTTCGGCAAGCTGTGCTTTCTTTACAGCTCCCGTAAGTCTTGCTTTTTCTGCTCCGTCCTTGAAGAACACAAGTGTCGGAACGCTTGTGACATTATACTTCTGAGCAGTTTCCCCGTCAAAGTTGATGTTGAGTTTCACAAGCTTTATGCCCTCAGGGTCTTCTTCCTCAGTTTCCGCAAGAAGCGGTGACATTCGCTTGCATGGAACGCAGGAATCTGAATAGAAATCTGCGATAACAAGCTTTCCTGCCTCGTTTATCTCGCTCTCGAAAGTATCCTTATTTGCTCTTACTGACATTAATCTCCCACCTTTTGTACGATAAGGTCATAAGTGCCGTCCTCATTGTCAATGAGCTTCAATATCTTGTGACCCTCTTCCTTAATGCTTCTTGGAACGTTCTGAACAGGCTCGCCGTCATTCATTTTAATGGAAAGGATCTGCCCGTCGTCAAGCTCCTCGAGAGCTACCTTTGCCTTAACGAATGTTGTCGGGCAAACCACTGTGGTGATATCCACTGTATCGTCTATTTTAAAATCAGCCATTGTTATAAACCTCCAGTATAGTATTTGTAAATTTCTCTCTGCCCACTCTGTCGATAGTGAACTTGAATCTTTCGCCAGCTTTTGCGTTATCGTCAAAGAACTGTATCGCTGCGTCACATATCTTCATAAGAGTTTCCTTATCCTCGATAAATGGGATAACAGTTTCGCCCTTGTTGATATGGTTGCCGAAAAGTCCACCGAATGAAACTATATAGCCGTGGATAGTATCCCACGCTTCTGTAGGACAAGCCTTAAAACAGCGTCCGCAGAAGTTGCACTTTTCTTTGTCAAGGACTATCTTTCCGTCCTCCATTGTAAGTGCGCCCTGACGGCAAGCCTTTACGCACACGCCACAGCCGATACAATCAGCTTCACGCCACTCAACCTTTATGCCGCCCTTGATACCAACGTCATTTTCTTCCGCTTTAAGGCAGTTGTTCTGACAGCCGGTGATACCGAACTTGAACTTGTGAGGAAGCTCCCTTGCGAAATATCTTTCGTCAAGCTCCTTTGCAAGAGCGTATGTATCTATACAGCCGCTTGGACAGACCGCAGCACCCTGACAGGCTGTGATAGTTCTTACTCTCGGTCCGCAAACGCCCGGTTCTGTGTCGCCCTTTGCAAGAGCCGCTTTTACCTCGTCGATATCGTCAAGCTTTATAAAAGGTATCTCAACGCTCTGACGTGATGTAAGATGAACATAGCCCTCGCCGTATTTATCAGACACCTCTGCAATAGTTGCAAGCTGTTTTGCCGTAAGGTTTCCGCCCACAACTCTAAGTCTAAGTGAAAAATTATTCTTCTGTTTCTGGCGCATAAAGCCGCCTTTTTTAAGTGTTGCGTAGTCAACTGCCATAGTAAATTCCTCCTAAAGTTTTTCTATGGACTGTTTAAAGTCCTCGATCAGATCCGATGCGTCCTCTATTCCGACGCTTATCCTGATTGTGTCGCCGAACACGCCTGCGTTTATCTTCTGCTCCTCACTGCCGTGGGCGTAGATCGTACTTGCAGGGTGTATAACGAGCGTTCTTGTATCTCCGATATTAGTTACATTTGTTGCAAGCTTCAAGCCGTTTATAAGCTTGAAGGCTCTTTCCTTTGAACCTGCTCTTATGGTGAGTATAGCACCGCCCTTGCCGCCAAGTTCTTCCTGACAAAGGTCATAGAACGGGCTGGCTTTCAGTGCAGGATAGTTCACTTCAATGCCCTCACAGCTTTCAAAGAACTCCGCAAGCTTCAAAGCGTTATGGCAACATCGCTCCATTCTAAGACCCAGTGTTTCAAGTCCCACGCTGTTCATAAATGCGTTCATTGGAGCAAGACAGCCGCCAACGTTTCTCCATATGCCGTTTCTCAGCTTTGCGATATAAGCAAACTTCCCGAACTTTTTATATTCTGCCAGACCCTTGAACTTATCATAATCCCATTTGAAGTTTCCGCTGTCGATTATAACGCCGCTTATGGAATTTCCTCCGCCGTTTATATACTTTGACGTGGAATGTACCACGATATCAGCACCGTAGTCAAATGGATTTATAAGATAAGGTGTAGCCGTTGTGCTGTCAAGTATAAACACTGCACCGTTTTCATGGGCAAGGTCAGCCACCGACTTTATATCAACTATTTCAAGATTAGGGTTTCCGATAAGCTCGGCAAAGACCGCTTTGGTCTTACTATTTATAATAGGGGCTATTTCCTCTTTTGTAACGTGCTTTACGAATTTGGTCTTGATACCGAATGCCGCAAGGTCGCCGAAAAGGTCGATAGTGCCGCCGAAAAGACCTGCGCCGCATATTATCTCGTCACCTGCTTCAAGAATGTTCAGAAGCGACATTGTAACAGCCGCCATGCCTGATGAACACGCCACTGCGCCAACACCTTTTTCAAGTGTATTCATTCGGTTCTCAAAAGCCGCTACTGTCGGGTTGCTTATTCTTGTGTAAGCATATCCCGGTGCTTTATTATTGAATACTTTTTCAAGCTGCTCAGCCGACTCCTGCGCAAAGGCACTCACCTGATATATGGGAGTGAGCGTTGAGCCTGTTGTTTTCTCAGGTCCAAATCCGCCATGGAGCAATTTTGTATTGAATTTCAAAGGAAACGCCCCCTGTTTTCTTATTATATAGCTATCACCGCAAGCCTGTCAAGGTGCGATGTTCTTTGTTACTGTAGATATTATACAACATAAATCATATAAAGTCAATAGGATTACTATAGATTTAACATTTCTTTTAAAATATGCCCTTATTTTTATGAAAACTCTTGACAGTTTGCTCAAAAAAGTATAAAATATATTATGTTGATAGGATTACTATGAATAATAGGACAAGTATAAAAAGCATGAGAAATGATAAGATTGTCATTTCTAGGGAGGTGCAGAAATGAAAATTTCAACAAAAGTAGAATGTGGCATAATTGCCATTGCAGACATTGCAATGAACTCAGAAAACGGCGAAACAGTGACAGTATACAGCGTGGCAGAAAGACGTGGACTTTCAGGAAAATATCTTGAGCAGGTGCTTACTTCTCTGAGGCAGGCAAGGCTCATAAAAGGCATAAAAGGCTCTAGGGGCGGATATATACTCAACAAAAAGCCGGAGAAGATAACACTCAAAGAAATAATCGACGCTCTCGACCCATCGGTGCTTGGAAGCGATGTTGCGGTAGTAAATGACGAAAACACAGAATTTGCACAGGTGCTTGACGATTATATATGGCTGAGATTAGAGAACAAACTGAAAAGCTACACTGAGTCTATCACCCTCAGACAGCTCGTTGACTTCTATAATAAAGAGTCAGTAGAGAACGTTTCAGAGCCTATGTATTATATCTGATTGACAAAAGTCGGTTTTCATTTTATAATTAGGGACAGAAAGTGTATACTATATATAAAGGATGTGTTTTTTATGTATGACGTTATAATAATAGGCAGTGGTCCTGCGGGGCTTACTGCAGCGATATATGCAGGCAGAGCAATGCTTTCCGCACTGGTGTGCGAAAAGGACTACATGGGTACAGGTCAGATATCTGTTACAGACAGAGTTGAGAACTACCCGGGTCTTTACGGCATAAACGGCTATGACCTTGGAGAAAAGTTCAGAGAGCAGGCTGAAACTCTTGGTGCTGAGTTTTACGAGGGCGAGGCTGAGAGCTTTGAGAAAACAGCCGAGGGCTGGAAGGTCATATTCAAGGACGGCTCTGTAAAAGAAGGAAAAACTGTTATTTACACCGCAGGCACTTCATATCGTCATCTTGACGTGGCAGGCGGTGAGAAACAGCGCATTTCTTACTGCGCAGTGTGCGACGGCTTCTTCTATAAGGATAAAGTTGTGGCTGTTGTGGGCGGAGGAGATACTGCACTTGGTGACGCACTTTATCTTTCAAAGCTTGCAAAAACTGTTTACCTTATCCACAGACGTGACGAGTTCAGAGCAAATAAAGCTTTGCAGAAAAAGGTCGCTGAAACAGATAATATCGTGCCTGTTATGAGTGCGGTTATAAAAGAGGTAACAGGTGGCGAAAATGCAGAGGGCATTACCTATACGCAAAACAACGAGGAAAAGAACATTGCCGTGGACGGAGTGTTCTGCGCAATCGGAAGCGTGCCGAATACACAAGCTTTAGAGGGCGTTTGCGAGCTTGACGAAAGCGGATATGTGAAAGCTGGCGAGGACGGAATCACCACTGCAAAGGGTCTTTTTGTGGCAGGAGATGTCCGTACTACACCTCTCAGGCAGGTAATAACAGCAGCGGCAGACGGTGCAAACGCACTTTCTTCTGCGGAAAAATATATAATGGAGCTGTAAAAAGCAAAACAAAGCGGTGTCTGAGCGTAAAACTCTGCACCGCTTTTTCTATTCTATAGCACAAAAAGGACGCTGTCACCAACGCCCCAAATTGCTTTTATATATTCACGCTTTCCTTTTCAAGCAGGCTGTCTATAAACCTCTGCACAGGTTCCGGAGTTTCATACTGGGAAGCCGTCACCGCACATATGCTCCTTGGCGGTATCTGCTCTTTTGTGTTCACCCTGAAAATGTTCCCTGCCTCTATCTCCGCCTTGGTGGTGGCATACTGCATGAAACCTATGCCAAGATTGTTCTTTACCATCGGCATTACAAAGTTTATGGACGTAAGCTCGATATCAGGTCTTAACAGCAGGTTGTGCTGTCTGAATATATGGTCAAGATAGTTTCGGGTGGTGGTGGTGTTTTTAAGACAGATAAGAGGATATTTCACAAGCTCATGCAGGGATATCTCCTTGTCTTTAAGATAGGAAAAACCGTTTCCTGCGGCAACGATATCCTGAAGCTTCTTTATCACATTTATGTTAAGCCCCGTTTTGTCTGCAAACGGCGAGGTAACTACCGCCACGTCTATTAGATTTGCCCTCAACGCTTCTATAGCGTCAGGGGTGGACATACTGTCTATCTTTATCTGTATCTTCGGGTGTTCTCTGTGAAACTCTACTATTCGGTCGATAAGAAAGCTTTGCAGTGCCACCTCGCTTCCTCCAAGCCTTACTATCGCCCTGTCACGCTCGCTTATCAGCGCAAGTTCCTCCTCTGCCGAGAATATATGCTTGCAGGCTATGGATATATGCTTAAAGAGCATCTCTCCGCCCGTTGTCAGCTCTACACCCTTTTTTGACCGCACAAAAAGCTTGCACCCAAGCTCGTCCTCAAGATTTTTTACGCATCGGCTTATGCTCGGCTGCGACAAAAACAGATAGTTCGCCGCCATTGTTATGTTCTGGAACTTTGCCACATAATAGAATATCTTATAATGCTCGAAATTTATCTCTCTCATAAACCTTTCCTCTCTATCCATACACTATGAGTATGTTTACAATAGAAAATATCTATTTGACATATGCTTATGATTGTATTATAATATATTCGTAGACAAAAAGCAAGTCTTACATCACTGCGCCCATAGGGGGACGCATACAAAAAATAGTTTTATCATGATAAAATCAATGACGATTGCATTCAACCGCTGGGGGTAAACGGTGTAGACCTTATTATACCCTTATGAGGCTGGCATTCTTATTGGTTTTATTTTTTTGGAGGTGATAAAATGCTGGAGAGAATTTCCGAAAATCTTTCCGAGGCTATGCAAAACAAAGTAGCTTTCAGGATACCGATTTTCGGAGGCATACCCGTTCCTGTGTCCTGCGTGGTAACATGGATAATAATGGCGATACTTGTGATAGCTTCAATACTTCTCACAAGAAACCTTAAACTTATCCCTGACAGGAAACAGATGATGCTTGAATCATTCGTAGGCTTTCTCAGAGATTTCTTCAGAGAACAGCTGGGAGAAAAGGGTATGGCGTATTTTCCGTTCCTTGCAACTGTCATTATCTACATAGGCTTTGCGAACATCATCGGTCTGCTGGGCTTTACACCGCCTACAAAAGACTTGAATGTTACCGCAGGACTTGCGATCATGAGCATTGTGCTTGTGGAGGTTGCAGGAATAAGAGCAAAAGGAACAAAGGGCTGGCTGAAAAGCTTTGCCAAACCTGTGGCGATAATCGCTCCGCTGAATGTAATGGAGCTTGTTATCAGACCGCTGTCGCTTTGTATGCGACTTTTCGGAAACGTGCTTGCGTCTTATATCATCATGGAGCTTATCGACGCCGTTTGCCCGATAGTGATACCGCTGGCATTCTCGGCATACTTTGATATTTTCGACGGCTTCATTCAGGCATATGTTTTCGTGTTCCTCACGTCCCTGTTCATAAATGAAGCAATAGAGGACGACGACTAAGATAACAGAAATTCGGAGGTATGATCTATGTTAGTAGCAATCGGTGCGGCTGTAGCCGTTATTACAGGAATAGGAGCAGGTATCGGAATAGGTATCGCAACAGGAAAGGCAACAGAGTCTATCGCAAGACAGCCTGAGGCTAAAAAGGATATAAGAAGCTCACTGCTTCTCGGCTGCGCACTTGCAGAGGCAACAGCTATCTACGGCCTTATCGTAGCTATCCTTATCATCTTCTTCCTGAAGTAAGAGAATAAGCGTAGAAAAGTAAAAGAATAAAAACGGAGGTATATATCATGTTAGTAGCAATTGGTGCGGCTGTAGCCGTTATTACAGGTATAGGCGCAGGCATCGGAATAGGTCTTGCAACAGGAAAGGCAACAGAGTCTATCGCAAGACAGCCCGAAGCTAAAAAGGATATAAGAAGCTCGCTGCTTCTCGGCTGCGCACTTGCAGAGGCGACCGCTATTTACGGTCTTATCGTAGCTATCCTTATCATCTTCTTCCTGAAGTAATAAAACAAAACATCTTTATGAAAGGAGCATAGCTATGATAAGTCTTGATATAAGTTTGGTATGGGTAATAATAAATCTGCTGGTACTGTATCTGCTCCTTAAAAAGTTTCTTTTCAAGCCAGTGTGCAAAATGATGGACGAGAGGTCTGCAAAGATACAAAGCGACCTTGACGGTGCGGCACAGGCTAAGGCGGACGCTGAAAAAATGAAAACTGACTATGAAGCTGAGATAGCCGACGCACACAGTCAGGCTGTTGAGATAACAAACAAGGCTAAAGCACAGGCAGGCAGAGAATGCGACCTTATGCTTGAAAATGCAAGAGCCGAGTCTGCTAAGATAATGAAAGAAGCTGAAAAGTCCATTGCAAACGAAAAGGAAAAGGCTATGGACGACGCAAAATACCAGATCGCAGACCTTGCTATACTGGCGGCTGCTAAGGTCATTAAGAAAAATGTGGGAGGCGACTCCGACAGAGAAACTGTTGATGAATTTCTCTCCGAGGTAGGTGCTGCCAAATGATCTTTTATCCCGAGGAAGTCTGCGGCAGAGTGCTTTTTGAGCTTTCGCCAAAGGCTGAGAGCGTAAAGGCTTCAAGAGAGCTTTTTGAAAGCTGTGACGAGCTTAAGGACGCTCTTGCAAGCCCTGCTGTGGAAATAAAGGAAAAGGAGAAAGTTATAGACAGGCTTTTTCCACAAGATATGAGAAACTTTCTCAAGGTCATGTGTCAGTGGGGTCACATGGATAACATCATGGACATTTTTGACGCATATGACGATGAAGTCCTCAAAAGCAAAAATATACTTAAAGCTGAGCTTTACTGCGTCTGCCCGCCTGAAAAGGCACAGACGGATAAAATAAAAGAAACGCTGAAAAAGAAATACGGCGTGAGCGATGTTCTGCTGGAAGTGAATACCGACGAAGCCCTTATGGGCGGCTATCGTCTTGAAGTGAACGGGGTCGAGTATGACAAGAGCGTTCAGGGTATGATAAAAGCTTTGCAGAACAGGATATCAGGGAGGTGAACGGCTTGGCAGGTTCAAGCAGAAGCGATATTATCTCGGTGCTTAAAAGTGAGATAGCTGACTTTGAGGCGAAAACTCAGGTCAACGAAACAGGCAGGATAATATCCATAAATGACGGTATCGTAAATATTTACGGTCTTAATCATGCAATGTATGGTGAGCTTGTTGAATTTGAAACAGGCGTTAAAGGAATAGTTCAGAATGTGGAGAGAAAAACTCTCGGCTGCGTTCTTCTTGGCTCTGACCATGGTCTTACAGAAGGTTCAAAGGTAGTCAGAACACAGAAAAGGGCAGGTGTTGGCGTTGGCGAAAAGCTTCTGGGCAGAGTTGTTGACGCTCTGGGCGCTCCTATCGACGGCATGGGCGAGATAGAGTATGACGATTATTACCCTATCGAACGTGAAGCCGCAGGCGTTTGCAACAGAAAGTCTGTTACAGTGCCTCTGGAAACAGGTATACTTTCTATCGACTCAATGTTCCCTATCGGCAGAGGTCAGCGTGAGCTTATCATAGGCGACCGTCAGACAGGTAAAACTTCCATTGCTCTTGATACCATTCTTAACCAAAAGGACAAGGATATGATATGCGTATATGTGGCTATCGGACAGAAAGCCTCAACAGTTGCGAAGTTCGTTGAGGATCTTAAAAAGCATGGTGCTATGGATTACACCATAGTTGTAACGGCTATGGCCAGCGACCTTGCGCCTTTGCAGTACATATGCCCATACGCAGGCACAGCAATGGCTGAATATTTCATGGATAAGGGCAAGGACGTTCTTATAGTATACGATGACCTTTCAAAGCACGCAGTTGCATACAGAGCAATGAGCCTGCTTCTGAAACGTTCTCCGGGACGTGAGGCTTATCCTGGAGATGTATTCTATCTTCATTCAAGACTTCTGGAGCGTTCATGCAGACTTGACGACGCTCACGGCGGCGGTTCTATCACTGCCCTGCCTATAATCGAAACACAGGCAGGCGACGTTTCCGCATATATCCCTACAAACGTTATTTCTATCACAGACGGACAGATCTTCCTTGAAACAGAGCTGTTCTTCTCAGGCGTAAGACCTGCTGTAAACGTTGGTCTTTCAGTATCCCGTGTAGGCGGTGCGGCACAGACCAAGATAGTAAAGAAAGTATCAGGCAATCTGCGTATCGACCTTGCCCAGTTCAGAGAAATGGAAGTGTTCACACAGTTCAGCTCTGAGCTTGATAAGACAACGCAGGAGCTTCTCGACCATGGTCACAGGCTCGTTGAGATACTTAAACAGCCGCTCTATCACCCTTATTCAATGCACGAGGAGGTAATTATCCTCTGCTGTGCACAGCACAAGCTTTTGCTTGACGTGCCTGTTAAGGAGATAAGAAAATTCACTCTCGATATGCTTTCCTACTTTGAGGCAAATCACAGCGATATAATTGCCGAGATAAACGACAAAAAGGTCATGACAGACGAGCTAGACGCAAAGATAGTTGCTGCCGCAAAGGAATTTAAGCAGGGCAGATAAAGGCTCTGCACCGAAAGGAGGCATAAGGCATGGCAGGAATGAGAGAGATAAGAGAAAGGATCGCAAGCGTAAGCGAGATCATGAAGATCACAAACGCTATGTACCTTATCTCTTCCTCAAATCTGAAAAAAGCCAAGAAAAGGCTTGAAAACACCGAGCCTTACTTTGAAAAGCTCCAATCTACCATTCACCACATACTGCTCCACACGCCTGAGTTCGAGCACAAGTATTTCGACCAGCGTGAGGAGAAAAAGCCTGAGGACAAAATGATAGGCTACATAGTGGTAACAGCCGACAAGGGTCTGGCAGGAGCTTATAACCACAACGTTTTAAAGCTTGCAGAGCAGGAAATGGCTAAGCACAAGAACACCTGCCTTTTCGTTGTGGGACAGATCGGAAGACATTATTTTTCAAGAAAGAACGTGACCATCGACGCTGAGTTCCTTTACACGGCTCAAAATCCTACCCTTTACAGGGCGAGGGCGATCGCCGAAACTATCACAGATCTTTTTGAGAGAAAATATCTTGACGAGGTTTATGTTATTTACACCAAGATGATAAATTCCATGGATATGGAGCCTGAGATGCTCAAGCTTTTTCCGCTGGAGCGTGAGGACTTTGAACACCCTCTGCAAAAGCAGGATCACGATATCGTGACGTTCAGACCAAGTCCTGAAAAGGTAATGGATCATCTTGTGCCGAACTACATGAAAGGTCTTATATTCGGCGTTTTGGTAGAGGCATTCTCCAGTGAGCAGAATGCCAGAATGACCGCCATGAGCGGTGCTACCACAAGTGCTTCGGAGATGATAAAGGAGCTGTCATTGCAGTATAACCGAGCAAGACAGGCGGCTATCACACAGGAGATAACCGAGATCGTCAGCGGAGCAAATGCTCAAAAGGACGAGAGTTAAGGCTTTCGGGAAAGGTGTTGAGATTAAAATGGAAAAAGGAAAGATCGTTGAAATAATGGGACCTGTCGTTGACGTTGAATTTGAAAACGGCAAGCTACCTATGATAAAGGACGCTCTTACTGTACAGCTTGACGGCAAGACAAAGGTCATGGAAGTGGCTCAGCAGCTTGGCAACAACACTGTCAGAGCTATCATGCTTGCTTCAAGCGACGGACTTGAAAAGGATATGGAGGTCACTGCCACAGGCGCTTGCATAAAAGTTCCTGTAGGCGACGCTACCCTGGGAAGAATGTTCAATGTCCTTGGTGAGAGCATTGACGGCGGCGAGCCTGTCAAGGCTGACGACTACTGGGAGATACACAGAGAGCCGCCAAAATTTGAAGATCAGAAGCCTGCAACAGAGATTCTTGAAACAGGCATAAAGGTAATAGACCTTCTTGCTCCATATGCAAAGGGCGGTAAAATAGGTCTGTTCGGCGGTGCAGGCGTTGGTAAAACTGTGCTTATTCAGGAGCTTATCACAAACGTTGCCACAGAGCATGGCGGATATTCCATATTCACAGGCGTTGGAGAGCGTTCAAGAGAGGGCAACGACCTCTGGCACGAAATGACAGACTCAGGCGTTATCAAAAAGACAGCCCTAGTGTTCGGTCAGATGAACGAGCCTCCTGGATCAAGAATGAGAGTTGCTCAGACAGGACTTACAATGGCTGAGTATTTCAGAGATAAGGAACATCAGGACGTACTGCTTTTCATAGACAACATATTCAGATTCGTTCAGGCAGGCTCTGAGGTATCGGCACTCCTTGGCAGAATGCCGTCAGCCGTTGGTTATCAGCCTACCCTTGCAAACGAAATGGGCGCTTTGCAGGAGCGTATCGCTTCCACAAAGCAAGGCTCTATCACATCTGTTCAGGCTGTATACGTCCCTGCGGACGACCTGACAGACCCAGCCCCTGCTATCACGTTCTCACATCTTGACGCAACAACAGTGCTTTCAAGAAAGATAGTTGAACAGGGTATCTATCCTGCCGTTGACCCACTGGAGTCAACTTCAAGAATACTTGAGCCTGACGTAGTAGGTCAGGAGCATTACGAAGTTGCAAGAAAGACTCAGGAGCTTTTGCAGAAGTACAAGGAACTTCAGGATATCATTTCTATCCTGGGCATGGAGGAGCTTGACGACGCCGACAAGACGGCTGTTTACAGAGCAAGAAAGATACAGAAATTCCTTTCACAGCCTTTCCATGTTGCAGAGAACTTCACAGGCATAGAGGGCAAATATGTTCCTCTGAAAGAAACGATCAGAGGCTTCAAGAAGATCATCGACGGCGAAATGGACGAATATCCAGAGGCTGCATTCCTTAACGCAGGCACTATCGACGATGTTATCGAAAAGGCTAAACAGCTTGAAAACGAGTGATGACCCTCACCGAAAGGAGAAGCTGAAATGGTAAAGACATTCAAGCTTGAAATACTTGCCAGCGACCACATTTTCTATTCGGGAGAATGTGACGAGCTTATATTCCCGGGTCAGGACGGCTCTTTCGGAATACTGCCTAATCACCAGCCCATGATAACCTGTCTTAACGCAGGTGAGCTGCGTTACAGAACGGGCGACCAGTGGCACTATGCGGTGGTAAGCGATGGTTTTGTGGAGATAATGCCGTCATATGTGACGCTCCTTGCGGACACTGTGGAACGCCCTGAGGAGATAGATGAAAAGCGTGCCGAAGCCGCCAAGGAGAGAGCTGAGGAGAAGCTCAGGCAGAAGCAGAGCATTTCAGAATATTATCACACGCAGGCAGCTCTTAACAAGGCTGTGGCAAGGCTTAAAATATCAAGCAAGTATAACAAGCACAAGATAAATATTTAAGTTCACAAAAAGTTTACATTAAAAGCATAGCAGGCTCTTGACAAAAGGTCAAGGGTCTGTTATAATATTAGAGCATTCGTATCTAAAGACAGTTGGCAGCAGGAAGCTGCGGAAGTCCAGCCGAGGAAAGGAATAGCAAAGTAATTATGACTTTGTATCTCTTTTGTCTTGCGACGAAAGGGATTTTTCTTTTGTTAGTTTACGGTTTGCGTAAATTAGTTCAAAGAGGTGAAATTGAAATGCCAAGCGAAAAGACATTGTCCGCTAAGAAGGAAAGAGTTGCACAGCTCGTTGAAATGCTCAAGAACTCTGCTGCAGGCGTACTCGTTGATTACAAGGGTATCACTGTTGAAGAGGATACAAAGCTCAGAAAAGAGCTGAGAGAGGCTGGCGTAAGTTATTTCGTTGAGAAGAACACTATCCTGAGATTTGCTCTTAAGGAAGCTGGTCTTGACGGTATCACAAACGTACTCGAGGGTACAACAGCTATCGCTATCTCTAACGACGACCAGACAGCTCCTGCAAGAATACTCGGTAAGTTTGCTGAGGACTGCAAGGACGAAAAGTTCTTCCTCAAGGCCGGTTACATTGGTGAGGACGTTTATGACGAGGCAGGCGTTAAGGCTCTCTCGAAGATCCCTTCAAGAGAAACTCTGCTCGCACAGCTGGTTGGTTCCCTTCAGGGTCCTATCCAGAAACTTGCCGCAACACTTCAGGCTGTTGTGGACAAGGACAACGAGGCTGCATAATTTATATGCCGCTTAACGAATGGGCTTTGACCCGAAAAATTATTTAATAAAAAGGAGATTTTTATCATGGCTTCAGAGAAGATTATGAATTTTGTAGAAGAGATCAAGAAACTTTCCGTTCTCGAGCTTTCAGAGCTTGTTGACGCTATCCAGGAAGAATTCGGTGTAACAGCTGCTGTTGCTGCTGCTCCAGCTGCTGGTGCTGCTGGCGCTGCTGCTGAGGAGAAGACAGAGTTTGACGTAGTTCTGACTTCATTCGGCGATGCTAAGATGGCTGTTATCAAGGCTGTTAAGGAGATCACAGGTCTTGGTCTTAAGGAGTCTAAGGAACTCGTTGAGAGTGCTCCTAAGGCTATCAAGGAAGGTGCTTCAAAGGCTGACGCTGAGGAGATCAAGACAAAGCTTGAGGCTGCTGGCGCTTCTGTTGAGCTCAAGTAATTCTGAGTTTGCACAAATAATTAAAGGACTTCGTAATGAAGTCCTTTTTTTGTTGAAAAAATTCATAATGAGTGAAACTGTCCCACCTTGGGCAGCGGAGTGGTTTGAATTTTTTACAAGGTTGTGTAGATGTACCGTGTGGTATGCTTTGGTTTAGAATATCTAGCCTAACAGAACTGTTATACCGCCTGACTGATTTGTCAATAGCTGAATTTGATATATACAAATAAGCATGTGATATGTATATTTATAAATAGTCGATTTTTTTTGAAAAAAAGCCTTGACAATAGAAAAAATAAATGCTATAATAATTAAGCTGAATGACACGGAACACAAACAAAACAAAAGAGTTCAGCGAAAAGAATAGTAAATGCGGCAGTGCTGGAATTGGCAGACAGGCACGTTTGAGGGGCGTGTGTCCTTGACGTACGGGTTCAAGTCCCGTTTGCCGCACCAAAGATTAAGTTCAAAGTTCGTAGGGTATTTATTCTGCGAACTTTGTGCTAATATCTAAAAAAGAAACAAACTTGCTTGATTGACCAAAGAGCATTAATGATTAATACCCTTTGGTCAGCCAAGCATACCGCTTGACCGAGTGTATGTAAAAACAATCCGTAGTCGTATTGATTTTTTTGCTTACGCTTATAATGATTTTTCCCTTTGGCGCACGAAACCTCTGCGGTGACATCCAAACAATGGGACTGCATTGTGGCAATGTCGGCACGGGGTTGACACCCTTGCTTAGTTACTTTCACAGGTAGCTCGGCTCCACAGAGCTTATACTCGCTGCGGTTGCTCTGACCAACCGTCACGGCGTAGTTGTTAGTGATTTCGCAAAGATTACAACATCATTATGTCTTATTCTGAGTCCAGCCGAAAGGTCCTAAAGCCTGACGGGGATATATTTGCATAAAAATAAGAGTGCTTCACAGTCCGCTAAACAATGAAACACTCTTGACATTATCGAAATTCTGTGTTATAATGAACGACAGAATAAATCGCATTCACTTAATGTTTTCACCGTTGCTCGAACAACTGTGATTTCAAGGTATATAGCTTCGCCAAAAGTTATATACCTAAGTGAGTGCTTTTTTAATGCGCTCACTTTTCTTATTTCCTTTTTATTATACCACATATCTCAGCATTTGTCAAGACTTTTATTAAAAAAATATGGATGAAAATAAAATTTTATAGGGGGTTGCGTCTTGAATAAGTTTGTAAACACTAAAACAGGAAAACTTTACACTGCATATTCTATCAGGGAGATAGGAGATAAATATGTTGTTGTTTTCAAAAAAGGCGGAAAGGAGTATACATATGACCGATACACCATTGATTTGATGACAGGGTGTGATTTATCAAGTTCCAACGATGTTCCAACATCCACTGGTAAACTTATTGTATATTCATATGACAAAACTTGCTACAATTGCGGAGAGAAGGCTCAAATATTGACCTATATTGTGTATACAGGCAATATTCTTGATAACTTCACATACCCTTGGGATAAAATTAAAGCTCTCAAATATCAAAACACAGAGTTACACATGATAAACGAGGATATTGAATACTATGGAGTTAAGGTACTCGGCGATGTATTCTCTTTTGATGAAATCATGGTAAACAAATATCCTAAAAGAATCTCTGTTGCATACAGCAAAACTCTAAGACGCAGCTATGCGATGAATATATGTGAGCATTGCAAAGCAATACAAGGGAAAAATTTTGTTTATAAGGATATTAATCGTTTTATCAGAGATATGACACCGCTTAATGTTTTTGATACAATATCGTTTCAAATCACAAATGATTTTTTGAAGAAGTGTAAAAATCATTATATTACTCCCTAAGTCATTAAAATACAAAAGCCTGTGAGAATTTACACTCACAGGCTTTTTTTGTCCATGGACAAAAAAATACTCAAGCCGCAGACTATGCCACGGCTTGAGCTTTAAAAAGTTAAGTTAGTCCATTACGCCAGCGTCTTCATCGTCATCATCATATGACGGAACTTGCTTATATTCTTCAGGAATATTTGATATACCAAAAGAAGGAGCTTCTGTTTTTGGGTTAGGATAAATGCCTGCGCACTGACTTATCTCAGAATTAGAATAACAAGCCATTGTGATTACAGAGTCGGCAATTTTGACAACACAAATGCCCTTATCGATATCTGCTTTTTTCAAAGCTTTCCAACACACTTGCTCAATATCTGCTTTGGTCGCTTCCTCGCTATATTTTTCACGCTTTATAGTATCGTCTTGTCCCTCTGTTTCCATGGCGTCAGTTACATCGAATGTGTATTCGCCCTCTGTATATTCACCGCCTTCAACGATAACATCAGCGTATCGACTATTCACTAACGTAAAAAGTGTCTTAGCGACTTTATTATTGCTTTTCAGCAATTCATCACTATTTTCCAAAACAGTCGAAGATGAGTCTTCATCTTCGGTATCAGAACTTGAAGAACCGCAAGACGTACAAATAGAAAACGTAACTCCTAACGCAAGTATCATAGCTAATAATTTTTTCATTTTGATCTCTCCTAATGTGATTTTTTATTTGCTTTAATTATAACATATGTCAGACATTTTGTCAACCTTTGGAAGTCATTCTCTCTTGTGTTAAAAATGAACATTCGTTCACACAATATCATTATTGTTTTTATATTTAACACATGAAATATATCCAACTTGTGGTATAATATCCATTGGATTTATAATAAATTGTCCACGGACAAAAAAGGGAGATAGCTGTAGAATAATCAATGAATTTCTATGATAAGCAAAATAATGAGATAATAAGATTTTTAATGGAGCAAAATACTATTTTACAAGAGCAAATTCGTATTTTAACAGAAAGCTCAAAGCAGAAAGATGATATTATATCAGAATTGACTACTATTATTTCATCTCAATCAGTACAAAAAACAGCCGAAGAAAACACTTTTGAAAATATTCAAACAGACACACAAATGACAGTTAAACACTTAGCTGACGAATGGTATACAAATTACGCTGAAAAAAATCATCGTGAAACAACTCGCAATTCAGAAAGATTGATTGCTAATCGGATCAATCATGATTTGGGCGAGAACAGTCTGCAAACTATTTCGACTATAACTATCCAATCATATGTTAATAAGTTATCTGAAAAAGGTGGTAATCTACGCACAGGAAATCCATTATCACGAAAAACTATAAAGAATTACATGACGTATCTTACGAATATTTTTTCGTATGGGGTGAAATACGGATACATAAAAGACAACCCTTGCTCAGATGTTGATATACCTAAAATCAATGGTAATGGCGAAACAATGCGTCCGAAAGAGATTAAAATCTACACCATTGATGAAGCCAAGACATTATTAAGCACATTAAAGCACGTTCAATTCAAATATCAAATATTCTTTACACTTGCTATGCTTACAGGACTACGCAGAGGTGAGATACTAGGTCTTGAATGGAACGATTTTGATTTTGATAAATGCAACGTCAGGATAAAGCGGACTTCAAATTACACGCCAATAGAGGGTATCTATACAGATGTCACTAAGACCGAAAAATCGCAACGTTTTATTAAAATACCGAAAGAACTATCAAAGCTACTGAAGCTCTACCAAAATTCTCAGCAATTTGATTTTCGGAACAGAAAAGGAAAAGGCTTAGAAATTGTCAAAACTGATAGGCTATTCACGCAGGCAAATGGCAAGCCCATGCACCCAAATACGCCTTACAAGTGGCTTGAGAGAATGTGCAAGAAAAATGGTTTACCCTTCTATGGCGTTCATACGTTCAGACATCTCAACGCCAGTCTGCAGATAAATGCTGGCATAGACGCTGTAACTGTATCAGCGACACTAGGTCACTCAACCCCAACTACAACGTTAAACATATATAGTCATTGCTTTGAGGAAAGCAAGACGAAATCAGTCGACATTGTCAATACTGCTCTTGGTGGTTTCATTTGACATCGTATCTATCAGCTCAATATTGGCAACTTGATAAAGTGCTTCCATTGCCGCCAAGTCGGTTATTGATATACCAAAAAGCTTTGACAAAACAATAAAGTGCCGTGTTATAGCTTCCGTAGATAGGCTTCGCCCGTCCTCTATGTTTTTGAGATAGCGGTCTTTAACGCCAAGCTCTTTAGCAACGTTTTCTCGGGTAAAGTGCATATCTGTACGCAATCTTATCAAATATTCTCTTCTCAACATAAAAAAAGTCCTCCTAAAATTATCCAAAAAAGGCAAAAGGGCAAATTTCAAAAATATCAAAAGCCATATATATTACTACATATTCTGAACTAAGTAATATAACAGAATTACTCTATCTGACCTTTTTTAGATATTAATACAAAGTGGGTTATAAATATGAAGGTGCAAATCAGGGACTACCCCCATAATAAAATAAAATCGGCTTATATAATAAAAATTTTCGCAAAAAGGATTGACAAATCCCGTCCGAGGTGTTATTATATAGCTGTTTGAGTTGTGAACTCCCACGAGAACACAAACCATTTGAGCAGGACCTATTGGATCTAGGTCCTGCTTTTTTTATGCAACCTTGTTTACGAGTGATGATGAAGTATGTATTGTCCGTATAATCTCCTGCTCTAGTTCGTTTGAGCTGTTTGCGCACCATGGACCTGTTAATAAGCACAGCTATGACCTTTGACACTTCTGCCCTACTCAGCCTGATGAGCGCAGAAAGGTCATTAAGCGACTGATAAAATCTTGCTATATCATTGCACATGAGTTTGCAGAATACTGCATACACATAGAAAAGCTTTGGTGACAATTCGGCAGAGTACGCCTTACGATTATTCATATAGAAATAGTTTTTGCTCAGGTCATAAGGCTTCAACGCATAGTGATATGCCCCTAAACGCCCCTCAGAGCCGTCCAAACGATATTTATGCGTAATTATACCCATTTCTTCAAGACGGCACACAGAGCGTTTTACGCTTGATACAGAGCATTTGCAGGAAGCAGCTATAGTTTCCTGCTTAATGCAAACTTCATAGCCGTTGCTGCTACGCTTGGTGTGAGAGCTGACAAGGCTATATAGTTTGCAGGCTACGGCAAAATCTGTGTAATTGCTTCTGAGGTCCGTTATAAAGCTGTTTGGTATACGCATTTCCCTTCCTCCTTTCCAATATATTTAGGCAACAAAAAAAGGACCTGAAATTCAGATCCTTAAGCATATAAATGAGTACATTCCTATCTCTGTTTATCTAAAGTATACTCTATACCTTGCGCTAAGTCAAGCATTTTATCCTTTTTTAGATACGGTTTGCAAGCCTAGTGATTGAAATACTGCTCGATGTTACGCTGCAGCAGTGTATGCTGTTCTTTAGTAATCATTCTTTTTGCTAAAGCCCGATTGATAAGCTTTTCCGCAGCATCCTTGTTTTTGTCCTCAATGAACCTGTTGTAGCAGTTTTCTGCACCCAGTTCAGACTGTCTGTTGATGATTTGCAATGCCTCAGTAAGCGGTGACGGAGCAGGACTTTCTTTCTTGGCATAGTCGGTCTTGCTTGCCTTTGATGAAGCTGCATTCTGAGCAGCGTAGCGTTTTAGTTCCAAACGTTTGTTATCCCACCGAGTCTTGTAATGACCGTCTGATGATATGTATGCGTCAAGGTTGATTTTTCCTAGTTCGGCAATGTGGTCATTATCACAAGGTATCTCGGTCCACTCACGCTCTTCGGGCTTGTCACTGAAAGGCATTTTTCTATAAATGCGGTTTTCAAAACAAATTGGCAGGACCATAGTCTGACTACCACGGCTATACGCCTGTGTCAGCCGTTGTGTTTCGGCAGGATTGTTTCGTGGCACAGCCTTATACATATAACCCTTGTTGTCTTTTATCGGAATAAATAACCTCTGCCATATGCTATCGAGGGGATATATCGTTTCATCAAGACTTCTGTGTATGAAATCCATGCCTTCAGCTATTTCAGATATGCTCTGTGCTTTAATGCCTAGCTTGTAGAAAGGGTCGAACAGCGTTCGTATGGGGTAGCAACGCTGACGTTTTGTCACAGCCGTTCCGAAAGGCAGCTCTGATAGATCTTCAGGACGAATGAGGGGTACACCGTCAACAGAACCCGACTGGTGCGACAGAAAGCTGTGCAGATCACCACTGTATGTGGTGTACTCGATCGTCCTGTCACCGAGAGCAGAGGAGAAGTACTTATTTGTATCTACATCAAGGGAATTGATGTAGATAAGATTACCGGTATTAGACCGTATCGTTTTCGCAGCATTGCCGTACTTTGTATCAAGCTGATTAAGGTCTTGCACAAAGAGGTCGAAGAGCAGGTTACGTCCTGCTCCAACTGTTATCTTTGTATCCATATCAGGAATGTTCACCATATTACCGAACTCGTCCAGTATGAAATGCACCCTCTGAGGCAGTTTCTGACCAGTGAATCTATTGGCGTAGTCAACAAGTGCATTATAACATTGATTGACGAATAGAGAGGCTATAACGTGGCGGTTTTTCTTTTCATCAGGGACAATTATTATTATCGCCATAGGGTGTTCAGGGTCGGCAAGCTCCTCAAAGTTGATTTGATTGCCTGATGTCAGGCGAGATATGCCGCTGTCTGAACCAAATATTGATATGTCTGATGACAACGTTGTGAAAATACTTGCTCGGCAGTCACCCTCTGAAAATCGGGAAGTTGCATATGAAGCCTTGGCAGCAGACCCACGGGGCAATGACTTGAAAAGGCTGTCCAGTGCATTAACACTCTGCTTTGCACCATTGACCACTTGCACCTCGTTTTCCGTTCCGAACTCAACGAACAGATTGTATATTGAATACATAGAAACATTGGCAAGGTTGCCGTCATCATAGCCTTTTTCAAGCAAGTACAGTATCATCGCAACTAAAAGCGATTTAGCCGATTCAGGCCAAATCGGCTGAGATTGTTCATCGGCTGTGAAGACCGTTGCTAACGATTGCACTTCGTCTATAGTTTTGTCGAGGTCCTCATTATTATCTCTTGCCTTTTTGTATTCATCAATGGCTTTTTGAAGCGGATTCCATAACGATGACATATTTGTATCACGCAGATTTAGGAACACTACTTTATAGCCGTTTTCCCTCAGCATAGCCGTGCAGTTTTCAGCTATCTCGCCTTTAGGGTCATTTATTACCATAGAGTGTTTAGCCTGTGACATTGCGATGTGCCTAATCATAGGCATAACGAACGTCTGACCTTTACCTGAACGAGTTGTACCAATAATTAAGCTGTGTATCGTTTCAGCGTCTATGTAGAACTTTCCGTTTTCCTTTGCAATGATGATTCCTGACTTTTTAGCCGACTTCATTTTATCACAATCAAACGAATATAAAACTTTTTCCATTTCTTTAGTATTCATAAAACGCTGCTTGCCCTTTATAGTTTTGTTTTCATTTTTGATACGCCAATGTGTTTCAGAACGCAGCGCAAGCATTATGCCTATGAAAAATGATATCATAATTACCATTGGTAACGGAAAATTATCTGTTGTAATAAAATACGTCCACTTCAAGCGGAAATATTCCACCGCTGTTATACCTTTATGCTTTGCATTTATGAACGTCAGGGATAGGTGAAAATAATTCAGGCACAAGTTTATTATAACATATATCAGACCACCAAAACCAAACGCCTTTAAAAGCCGTACCTTTATTCTGCTTTTATTCAGTTCATCAAAATCATTGTTCATTGTATTTCTCCTAATCTATTGAATAGCTATAGCCGTCCATTTCATTTACAATATTATTTTCATAGTCATATTCTTCCTGCAACTTCTTGATGTGAAAGTCATACTCGCTCATGAGTGACTTAACCGAATGCCAACATACATTCATGGCTCGTTTAGAACGAACCAAAGCTTGCTGTGCGCTGAAACTGCGGAATTTTCTCTTGTTGTTTTGCTTTCTCAGCCTTGCTTCTTCACGATTTACTGTAGTCTGAATTATCATTTTTGCAAATTCATTTCCTTTAGCCGCTGATTTTTCGAGATAATATAATCCCTTGTCACGACGTTCTGTCTTGAAGCAAAGCATACCATATGAACATTGTGCATATGGGTCATCGAAGTCAGCCGCTTTTTTCAGCCAACGTTCTGCCTTTTTCAAATCGTCCTTGTTGTTTGTTTCTTTATTCTTTTTTAGATACGCTTTTCCTAGCTTGTACATCGCATACACGTTGTTATCCTCTGCCGAACGAAGCAAATGTACCTCTGCCTTTTCGGTGTTGCCTATATCTTCATAATATTTACCCAATCGGTAGTTTGCTTTATCATAACAGCGACTGTCTTTTTTCTCTGCGATCTCGCTGAGTATCTTTATTCCATTATCAATGTTTTCTTTATCATCATAGTTATCAAGCAAAAGCTTTCCAAGCTGATAAGCAAATGTATCGTTCGATTTGCTATGCTTTTTCAGGCAGCTCTGAGCCTGAAGCAATTCATTTTTACTCAGATGTTCTTTGAACTCCTTGTATGCCATTTTTTCTTCTTTTTTAGATACGGCTTTTTCCATATCTGTAAAGTCACTTTCTTTGACATAATTTTTATCAAGTCTATATTGCAATTTTGCAAGTTCCTGCAGGAGCTTGTTTCCTGCTCGGTTATAAAAATCGTCAAGCTGATTATTTGAGTATTCAAAATAATCAGAGTTTTCGCCATAAAATCTTTTGTACTGTTCGTCTGCCATTTTCAACTTTTCAACGTATTCATCAAACTCTGCCTGAAGCTTTTCGTTACAGCTAATAATTTTATCAACACACATATCTATCCTGCGCTGATACGGACGAACTTTTACATTGTCATACTGCCACGCTGAATGTGGTGGTTTTGGTGGAAGGAGCTTCAACAGTTCTATCATTTCTTTGGACGCTACTATGGAAGAAGAAAACTCAGGTATGAGATTTTTACGCTTGAAAGCCGTAAGCTCAGGTGTCAGCTTTTTTGTCATAATTTCATTAGCAACTGTAGACTTCATTTTCTTAAATGCGTCCTGCTCTAAAAGGTCCTGCCCTTTACCTTTGTATGTTACTGTTCTATCCTCTAGGCGGTGATATTCAAGCAAAGTATAATGAACATGGATATTGTCTGTATCCTCATGAATAGCCGCATACCAATAAGTGTTTTCATTTTTTAGCTTGTTGCTTTTATCAATCAAGGAATTGATTCCTTTTCTTGCGATATCCATCAGCTTTGCTCGGTCAAGCACTTCACCTATCATCAGACCATTGTCGACTAGAAACTGATTATCGAATGACAGATAGCCCACATATTTCGGACAACCCTCAGATTTACTCTGACGCTCATAATCTCTGTAAGTATCCATTTGTTTTTCTGTGAGCATTGAGTAGTTCGTATCAAAGACGCCATTCTTATTCATGTAATCAATATAGTCTTTATTTACTGTTGCCTGCGACTTAAATGTTTTCTCTTTTTTCGGAAGAAATTTTCCGTCCCTGTTCATATAAGACATTCCGTCAAATCCTTTGGCTATTACCCACTTCTTACTCGTAGGCTGTATCATATCAAGATGAAAAACTACCGCAGGCGTTGTGTGCTTCTTTTTCAATGTATCACCCCTTTTTCTTCTTTTTTAGATACGCCGCCGTTAGCGGCGGTTTGCTTTGTCCACGGACAAACGTCGCATTCTTGCTTCGTAAGTTTCGCATGAGCCTTGCACTGCTTTGCTCACCGCTGCGCCCTCAACCATAGTATCCGCAGACGTGAAAGGAGCGTCCATGAAATTGCATTGAGAATTAACTCCGTCACGGACCTCATAACACATCTTATATATATCCTCAATACGATTATTGTACTTTGCCATTTGAATGCTGACCATTTGTATTTCTCTCAATAGATCGTCTTTGTCTTTTACTGAGTTTGCATTTGACCTGTCACCTTTTCCTGCACCAAAGTTTTCAGACATTGCGTCCTTTTTTATAAGCCCACGACGAACGCACTCTGCGTCTATCAGGTATCTTATACATTCACTCGCTGAATGTATTTCAAGGTCACTCATAAGCAGGCTGAGATTTCTCTCAGCGGTATCAGAAAACGAGAATGTTTTTAATTTTTTTGGCATTGAATTTGCACCTCCAACTATTGATTTTCAGGGGAACTTGAATGAATGAATTTTGCTCAGAACATGAACGAATAACCTCAAAGAGCATAAAGGAAGTGGGTACACTCCCTGTGTGAAAGCTCGGTAGTACCGAGCTTTAGGTGAACTTAAAATGGGGCTACTTATTCAGAAAGTTAAATAACTTAAATACCTCTTTTTAAGCAATGTTAAATAACTTAAATACTCCTTTTTCTGACAAATTAAATAACTTAAATAACTTTTTCACTTGAAAATTTCCACATTATAGGATAGACTATTTAACTTAAATAAGAAATTTCAGCTTAAAATCAGCAAAGTTAAATAACTTAAATAGCGTTTTCCCCCTAAAATCTCCTTGCAATATTTGTTATCTAAAAAAGCATGAAGATTTTTGTTCAAAAATCAACGCTTTTTTTGCTTTTCAGACAGCTCAATAAGAGTCAAAAGTTCGTTAGTTTTTAACGTATCATAGTCCACTTCATTGTATTCTGGAAGCATGAAAGTTTCTAGTGTTTCAGTTATTTTTCTAAGCTTTATGATAGTTACATACATATCCTTTATTACTTCTGTTGAAGTATCGTCAAGTTTCTTTATCTCATCTTTGACAATACTGCGGACAACATCAGGAAGAATATCAGATACAAAGCTGTCACTTGCTTCAACGTATTTTTCAATTATTTTGTTGACTAATTTGTTTCGTGACATTTCTTTTTCAGCCGCAATTTTATCGACTTTACTCATCAAATCACTAGACAAACGAATATCTGGCATAATTTTTTACACCACCTTATTCAACTTCTTCACTCTCAGACAAGCGAGTGAAATATTCATTTATGTTGCCATATTTTTTAAGAATTTTATCTGTCAGAGCATATTTTTTTATATTGAAATAATCAGGTACTATGTACATAAAAAAGCCTTGTTCATAGGAATATGGATTGAGTTCAAATGAAACCATAGTGTCAACTAGATTGCTCACTTCTTCTCCTGTCTGACTATAAGATTTAAGATATGAGTGCTTATTTTTCTTAAAAGTTATCTGTATTTTTGTATAAGATTTATCGAAAAACTGACACTCGATTATATCTTCATAACGCACGGTCAATACCTTTTTAGGCGTTGCCCCGACAGAATAATACGTCAGCACCATGTCATTCTCTGTAGCTTGTATCATGAGATTATGAGTGCCTATTTTCTTTGTTATCCCTTTAAGAAGTATCACTGTTGCGCATAAAAAAATCACTGCAACAAGTAATAAATATGTGTCGATAAAATTCAGAAACGGCAGACAGTAAAGGACTAAAAAAGCCATGCTAATGCCAAAGCACACGATAACTTTCTTTCGTGCGCCATTGGTATTTGTTGTTCTTTGCGCTACCATTTCTTTGAATCTTTCCATGTACTCAGGCGCAGGATACTGATAAATATATTCGTCATTCATTGTATTTCTCCTTTAATTTACTGTCACCATACAGCTTGCTGTTATGGCACTGTTGTCTGCAACACGGACAGTTATTATAGCCTTTCCACTGCTTATTCCATGCACATTTCCGTTGCTGTCTACCTCCGCAATATCAGGTCTGTTACTTTGCCAAATCACTGATTTATTCACAGCATTTGACGGACCTACAACTGCTTTAAGCTGTGCCGTTGAACCTACGTTTATCTTAACATCATTGTACTCATAGATTGTTTCTATCTTTAAAGAACGTGCTTTTATGACCGCTGTTGTAGTTGTTGCAGGCGGTTGATATGGTGGCTCTGTCTGTGCAGGCTCATCATGATAGTATGGCTGTGTTTCAGTATATGTATTGTCATTATGATAGTTATCGTTACCGCCACTTGGCTGTGCTTGTGTATCCTGCCAATCGTGATTATCTTGTGGATTTACGTCAACTTTTTTAGTCGATGTCACTGTAGATGTTGTGACCTTTTCAGTTTTCTTTTTGTCAGACTTGCTCTCTGATATACTATCTGTGGTTGATGAACTTTCACTGCGCTTATCCTCTTTTTTATCATTTTTCAAATCTGATTTAATATCCTTTTTGGCTTCTGTAGTTGTAATTTTTTCAGATGTACTATCTGTCTGTTCTTCAATAACAATGCTCATATCGTCCTGATTATCGTCCTTGCTGTCTATCACTCTGACGTCCTTTTTGTCAAACATAAAATACTGTTCTTTGACTATCTCATCATGGTGTTGCCCCTTTATTACATCACCAAATTCGTCAACTGTGTCAGGCTCGTCATAGGCAGCGATCGTACACTTTAACTCGAGGTAAACGTAGTCATATCCCGAAGGAATATCGGATACTGTTATTATCTCTGTAAGGTCATTTTTCTGTGAAACAGTATACTTTTTCAGCATATCTTCTGTATGATATTTGCCATTGTCATCATAGTATCTCAGCGTGTAGTTGCTTATCTCAGGCTTTGAACTTATGCTACCTGAATAGTTGCTTTCCTCTTTTGCCGACAATGCAAAGTAAAGCTCTTTTTTATCTTTAAGATACGTTGCATTTGATATTTTTATATGATAACTACCCATTGCAACTATGCTGTTGTAGTCTACAGTATGGCGCACATAGCGCATAGATTGCACCATAGGTATGATTATAATAACTGCCATAATAGCTATTGAAATGCTCAGAAATGCTATATAAATGGCGTTGTTTCGCTTAATCTTATCCATACTGTACTCACCACTTTCTCACGTTGTACTTGTCACCAAAACGCTTTGCGAGGTTTTTTACTAGCCTGTTTACTGTCAAATAAAGATACTCGCTATCTGTCAGTTTAAAGCCGAAATATTCAATGACTTCCCTTGTGAACGTTTCGATAAATTCTTGCGTTTTTTGCTCAGAACGATACATTTCATCAGCTAGATTTTGAGGACTCCAATTAAGAAGATACATTCGATTGAATATGCTGTCTACTATCTCGTCCCTGTCCTGAGAGTTACCTATGTACATAAGGTCACACTCTGTAGCAGCGTTCTTACAGTGTATTTTGTTCTTGCCTGAGCCTAGTGACAGCAACATTTCTCCTGCTTCAAAATTGTCCGTTGCATATAACTCAGACATAGTAAACTGACCGAAAATGTTATGAAGAATTTCAATACTATCAGATGATTGCTTGAGCAAGAATTTATACTGCACGAGCTGAAATATCTTCTTAACTGTATCCACACTCTCACCAGTGTCGGACGGCATAAAGTCAAGAATTGATTGTGTTGCATACCAAAGTCCTGCATCATATTTTCTTGAGCGACGCTCAAGTTTAAGGATAAAATCAGTACACAATGTGTTTTTGGTATTGATGAAACGATGAGCTTCATCGATAAGGCAGATAACTCTGCGGCGGTCAAGAAGATTTACAAGGTTATTGTTATGAGCAACGTTCTTGCAAACCTCAGACCACATCAACGAGAGTATATTGAAAAGCTGTGCGTTATACACACTCTCGTCCATTTCAGACAATGCTTTCACATTAAAAACTATAAGATTTGAATTGTTTATCTCAATGTTTGTATGCGAATCAAACATTGTTCCATATGCACCCGAAACAGATAATTCTTTCACGTACATAAGCAATGTTTTATACAAAGTTATCTCGTCTGCTGAGAGCGTTCCCGAAGAGATCTTTGACGTTATAACATCAACAACGTCAGAAAATATCGGAAAGTTTTCTGGCGAAAGAGAGTTTACATCAGTGTATTTTGTTATACCCTTTTTTTGATAAGTTTCTACAAGGGCAGTTCTAAAAGCTGTCATAACATCATAGGTCATTGTCGGAACGTATTGATACATGAAAGTGCATATTCGTGATATTTCAGATATAAAATTTGTTTCGATAGCACTTTCTTTGGAGAGGAGCTGTTGCTGTGTATCATCATCGTTTTCTTCATCAAGCTTGTTTTCGCTTTGCCAATCGATAACTGTCCTTATCTGCAGAGGGTTTATAAAGGCACGTCTATCCATTGTAATGACCTGACCGTCATACATCATAGCAAGGTCCTTATACTCACCCTCAATATCAATAGCGAAAACCTTGTTGCCGATTATAAGCTGATTTTGCACCATTAACTTAAGCGTTACAGACTTACCACCGCCCTTTACTCCACAAAGTATCATATCATATGACGAGCGGTATCTGTTACGCAGAAACGAGTCAAGAAAGACAAGTCCGTTTGTCTGCGTGTAGCCCATAAACAATCCATTATCATCAATGTGTTCCTGATAATAAAACGGAAATTCTTTGGCGTATGTATCATAGATAGGCATTGGCGTTTGAATATTATTGCCCTCAACAATAAGTCTTGTAAACTCGGTAAACATCTGATTTTCAGGGACGTAAGAACGTAGTCCATTGTTTGTAGCCAACTCTTTCTGCACTACTGCAACACGCTTTTTCAATGCTGACAGGTCTTTATTGAAGATATAAAAACGCAGTGTCATATACACCATGTTTTCAGCACCATTCACTACTGAATTATATATCTCTTGTATCTTTGCAAGTTCTGTCTGAGTATCAATGTTATCAGCCATGCCGAGCCTAATTGCCCAACGAGAGTTAAGCTCGTCCATTGATTGCTTCAACTGTTCCTGAACATCATCACGAGCAGCGGTACACACGTCCCACATAGATACTATGTCACTATATTTCTGTGATACAAGCCGTGTTAAAGCAAGTGGAGCAAGCAATGCAGGAAAACTTTTTATGACAACTGATGTCACATATGTGTTGTTCACCTTAAAATAATTCTGACCGAATTTTACTGTGTCGGGCAGAACATAAGCATTGATATTTTGATAATCAATATCACGATTTTCACAGTCCGAAAAGCTTAAAAGCGTTCTCATAAAGCTTATTGTTGTGTCAAAATTGCACAGAGCCATAGATGTATCAGAAAACGCATTGCAGTATTGCTCTACCGCTGCATAAAGCGTATCAATATCGTTTGCATAAACAAACATATATGCAAGATTACTGCGGTGAGTTCTCTCCAGATCATCTATTTGTCGGAGCTTCTTATCGAGCATTGCCCTTGTAAATGGGTGCTGTGTTTGCGTTTTTTTGTATTCCAAGAACTCACGTTGCCTTGAAAGGTCAGGTTTCTTGTGACTGAAAATGTATTTATGAGGCAAGTCCAAAAGCTGAGTTGCACTACCGAAAGCATTAAACGCTGATATTTTATCGTCATTGGAATAGTGCATGATATCAATGCCGTAAATAGCCACAACAGACATATACTTTCCGATGTTATTATGCTTTAACCTGAACACATAGTTAGCCGCAAGATTTGTCCTTCCACCGCCAACTGTTGCTAGATCCTGCTCTGTCAAGCGGAATGAATTGAAATTTAAGTATGTACAAAGGCAATTCTTTGCATTCATTTTTACACGCTTATTTTTCCTTTTTTCTTTTCTTAGCTTCACGCTTGTCCTCCTCCTTTTTCAGATAATCAGCACAATCCACATTTCCTGAGCCGTAGTATGTTTTTTTCTGAGCAAAAAACCTCAGAAAGTCAAGCAAGCTTCCTCCAAAGCTCTTGCGAGGGTCTGAGGGAGAGCCTGCCGTACATATCATAAATATGACTAAACAGAACACCACAAATACATATCTCAACGAGCCAAACGCCATTCCTATGAACATTGAAGAAAAGAAAACAGCTATTATGCCCAAAAAACGATACTTTGTCAGATGTTTTGTCAACATGACCTTTGATTTTGTGGTTTTCGGCACTAAGCCTGCCCTTATATCATCATTCATTTACTCTGCCCCTTTCTAAGTTACAAAGGGCAAGCATTACGCCTGCCCCAATTTATTTTCTTTTATTTTCATCACGCATTGCTTTCTCAGCAAATGTAGGCTGTGTTTTTTCTGTTGCCATAGCTGTATCTGCATAGCTTGTTGTATTGCTCTCTGCATGATACTGTCTATCTGCAAATGTTTGAGCATTATAGCTACCTGAATTAACAGCTTGTGCTGATGAAGCACTTGTATCCGTGCCAAAGCTTCCACCCGAAGTGCTAATGCTAGGTGGTGTAACTGCACTAGCTGTTTGTGAGCCATCCATGCCTGATATGCTGTCCGAGCCAAAAGAGCCTTGCGCCACAGCATTTTCAGATGAACTATTATCGATGTTTGACGAAAATTCACCACTTTCACCTTGCTCACCCTGTTTGCCATTTTCACCTTGCAAGCCGTCTTTACCATTAAGTCCGTCTATTCCGTTTGTGCCGTCTTTTCCGTCCTTGCCACTTGTACCTACACCAAGTTTTTCACCCATTCCCATTGCCTTGCCTGATAAATTTTGTCCTGCACTTTTAGCCACTTCTCCGATAGGTTTGTTAGCAACTTCTCCTGCTTTACCGCCTACGGCTGTGCCATTAGCAGCTGCGCCCATAACGCCATTATTACTTCCAAAGCCGCCTACCATACCGCTGACACCGCCTGCGACAGCTCCGCCAACAGCACCGACAGCACCACGCATTCCTTTTTCAGCTTTATTGTCACTGTTTCTAGCATTAGCCATTGACGCTTTCGCACCACTAATACCACCTGAGATAGCTCCTCCGATACCGCCTGCAACTGTGCCACCCGCTTTTGAAATTCCTTTGCCTGCTATATGACCTAGAGTGTGTCCTGCACCTGAAGCTATCTGTCCTGCGGAACGCAGACCCATAATAGTTGATACGCCCGACTTAACGCCTGCGTCAATGCCAAGAAGATGTACCACAAGGTCAGGTCCGTCAATTACAAATTTACAGCCTGCAACTGTTATGAAAATAACAGCTATAGGGTTTGATAGCAATGATGAGTCCTGAATTTTGGTAAGTATCAGGATATATAAACGCAAATCTAGTACAACTATTATCACGGATAGAAAACAGTTAAGCAAATTCAGTATGACCTTTTTTAGCCGTCCTGCGCCACCCATATCTGTTGCCACAACTATTGGTGCTACTATCTGTGCAAACATTATGTCGTACAACAAGGACGCAAGTTTCAGTCCTGCAAAGATAAGACACACTGCCGTTATTACAAGCATGAAAAGCCCCCATAGAAAATTAACACGATAGAAGTGATTTTTTTCCGTTAAGTGACCGACAGAAACATATTGCCACATTTTATCAAACTGTGCTGACATATCTCCGTCACTAAAATCGGACGCTTCTTTTAATTGTTCAAAACTACCGCCACTATGATGTTCAAATCCATTATCCGCAAAATCTTCGATATTGGAAATGTTAAGTATTTGAATAGCACTCATTGTGTTTCCGTAGAAGTCTAACTCTCTAAATGCGCCTTTACTCAACCTGTTTATAGCTTCCTCAAAAGTATCGGAGTCTTGGCAATACATTATCATGGAAGCCACTTGACTAGCTTGTATATTTATGCCACGATTTTGAAGTTCGTGGGCAGCATTTTCCGCTGCTTCACGAATTAAGTAACATTCAAATGAAGCTTGATAATATGGAGCTTGTGAGGTTATAACGTAATAATCTGTTGAATGTCTGTTATCTCCCTCTCCTCGTGTTATTGTTATTTTATATGCGTTATCATCATCTTCTTCCGTATCAGAATTGTCTTGTACTCCAGCGTTAGCCTGCGCCCATGCGACACGCTGTTGCCAAAAAGCATAGTCATCGACAAGGTCTAACAGTTCAAGTTTATGCTCAAAGGTCAAATCATCAAATCTGTATGTAGGAGTCACATCATAATGGTCTGCTGTTGTAACTGTCCTATATTGCGTTTTTGAAGGATCTAAACCTAGATTAATATTCATTGAGTACACAGTGTTAGGATTTACACCAAATGACGATACTTGACTTTGTTTTACCAATTTATTTTGATTTATGCTGCTATTCACGTTGTAAATATTGCTTGCGAGAATATACTCACCTATCGTCCTATTTGTTGCAGTATCTTTTGTTGTATTATCCTTTGCAAACTGCACACCCACAGTTTTAAGGTCACTAAATGATGAAACGAGTATCGGCAATGCGATAAGGAAAAACAGTGACGTCAAGATATTTCGTACATAGTCTGTTATGTGTATCTTATCTGCATTGACGATGATAAGTATTCCTATAAGCACCACTGTCATTCCTGCCAACGCCCACGCTATAGGGTATATAATAGTATCTATGTTAAAAACGTCTTTTATAACGTTGTAAAGATTAAAATTCAGCACCTGATCCACAGCTTCTGAAATGTAATCCACAACATATGCAAGCCATTTCAGCAACGTATACTCAACATTCTGTACCATTTCTCCGTGCCAAGTTTTCTTGACGATTATCTCCTGCACTTCAGGCAGAAGTGTACGAGGGTCAGCCGCAAATGCAAGTATGCTCAATGACATTGTGCTTATAAGCAGTGTTATGAATACAGAAAACGCATATTTTTTCGTTTTTGATACTCTCATTATACTCTGACTCCTCCTGTACGTTCGATATAAAAATCGAAGTTAAAAAAATCACCATTGTATAACCTTTCTCTCATAATTATCCGTCCTTTCTGATTCTAATGCACTGTATGCACCGCTATAGGCTCAAAGCTTAAGACCCATAGCGGTACATACAATATGTACCGTTCGCTCCGCTTATTTGATAAAAAGCATACCGCTCGTTGTTGCTGACTGAAAATCCTGAATGAGTTTAGGACCAAAGCCGAGTATTGCTAAGCCTCCAAGTATTCCTATAAATACACCTTTTGTTTTGCTCATACCGCCATTGCCACCGCCAATAAGCATGATACCTGCGATTATAACTGCAAGAACTGATATGGCATAGCCAATATACTTAGCAGTGTCACCCAAGTCATTGATCCACTTGAGCAGACCAGACAGGTCAGCAAGGACTACAGCCGCCTTGCCATTGTCATTCACATCAATAGCGTCTGCACTTGCGGATACAGCGTTCATCAACATCATTGACAATGCGGCAACTGATGATGAGAGCGTTGCACCAATTTTCTTCATCTTCTTGTTTTTCATAGAAATCACTCCTTGATTTTTTGTATCAGCGTGACCGCTGAGTTGTATTTGTAACAGCAACTTCTTCACTGTTATCAACTGTTCTCTGTTCTGTAGCTTTCTCCGCTACAGTTAAATAGCTGACCAGTGTTTCGTTGTAGTCTTTGCCCAATTTAGGAACATGAACTGTAATGTTATACCTGTCAGCATACTTCTCATTTATTTTTGCAATTCCATTTCGCCCTGCTTCGTCATTATCTAAGCAAAGCACAATGTTTTTTATTTCAGGATATCTTTGCAGATATGATTGCAATGCAACATCTGATGTTCCCGACAGTGATAGCCTGTTTTGCTTTTTCCAAACATCATAATCAGGTTTTTGCCCCAATCGTTCAGCCCTTTTCTTTTCAGATATGACATACATCGTTGCATGACTTAGCAAGTCAACTGGAGCTTCAAAGACATAAACAGTATCCTTGTTGCCCTCAGGTGTCAAGTGCGTCAGATTGAAACTGAACTCTTTTTGACTTCCGCTTACATTCTTGGGCTTGCGCTTATAAAAGGTATTCGTTATCTTGCTCTCGGCAAACTTTGCTTCATTCTTATCATCAAAACCCACAAACACAACATTTTTGTATTGATCCTGATATATGTAACTATTTTTAATACAATAGCTGACTATATGAGAGTCTATCATTCGTGTTTTCGTGAGATAAGCGGCAGCGTTTCTATACGTTTCGCTTTTAGGTGGCAAATGAAATTCTTTTGGCTCATTCTTTATTTCAGGAGCTTTCACAAACTCCGTCTTAATATTTCCCGACAAGTCTATAATTGTTTCAAATGCTTCTTGAACGCCCATGCCGTCTATTTTCATAAGCCAGTCGATGCAATTAAGCCCCTTAAGTTTTTGCGAATTCCAATACCAACGTTGTCTGTCACCTTGAATAATCAAGCTGTCATGCTCATTACATTGATATACAGAGCCTACTCTTATAAAGGTAAAACCCTCTTTTCGGGATAAGAAGTCAAGCATATCCGTTTGCCGTGCGTCTGCCATTTCTTCAGGAGAATAACGTATGAATTTCTTGCCCGAACCTATATATTCACGGCGTATTGCCATTGATTTTATCCCCCTTTTCAGAGTATAAATTGACATTTCTATGCCTTGCCAACTCAATTATTGACTTTAAAGCTTTGCGTCGCTTATACTTCTCAGCGTCACCTTCTACTAAATTCATTATTTTATTGATGTAGTCTGTATAGAGCTTGATAGCATAATCAATATTTTCAATGCTCTTAAGGTCAATAACGTCCATATAGCCGTCAAATGCGATACAATCTTTTATTTCTGAACGAATAATTCCTAACGCTTTATGCTCACTGCCATAGTCCGCCACTAAGTACTCAGCTATATATAATCTGCTCAATACTCTATCCGCAAAAGCAAGTGAAAATGCTTCTGCACTTTTGTCCACGGACAAAATCTTGCAAGCATATGGCTCTTGTCTTACAGTTCTTTTAAACTCGTCTGCTGAACTGCACCCGAAATAGCTGTTAAACGCATTTTCATCGATATAAAATATCTTTGATAGTCGCCTATTACAGCCTATCTGAATTTTATACAATAATTTTCACCTCCGAAAGAAAAAAGCCCCTGACAATCAATCAAGGGCTTATATCTTAAATTCCTCTATTGCGTGAAGCAGCAATATCTTCATCGCCAAATGGAATACCAAGCTTTTCAGAATAGAGCTTTCCGACAGAACTTAAAGTTTGATATGTCTGATAATCATAGTCAAATGTTCCTACCTTAATATGCTCTCCGTTTGATTTAACTCCTTGCAATGTCAAAAGCTCACTATCTTCCTCCAAAACTATTGCACGGCACTGTTTAAACGTTAAGAACATCGTATCATCGACCGCAGGAATATCATCATCAACGATTTTTCTTGCTTTTTTAGATTTTTCATAAAATCGGTTATCACCCTGAACACTCTTAACGTATTCCTGTAGGCTACCATATTCCAAGCTCAGGTTATCATCATCGTTATAAATCTTCTCTATATAACTCTCAGGAACACTATAGGTGAACTTTGCAATTATCGTTCCTGAATTATCTCGGATGTAGCTCTTGTCGACAACAGAATTAACAGCGTCTTGTTTGAAAACTATATCCATATCCCCTGAGTTATCATTCAAGCCTATTTCCGATGTGAGCTTATTGAGTTCTTCTCTCTTTTCCTGATACTCCTTTAACTTTGGAAACTCTCGCTCTGCTATCTCTTTTGACTTCTGCATATTTTTTTGAGCTATTTTCAACTCTTCCTTATGTTTCGATAACAACTGTGGCATATCAACGTCTATAGCATTATCAATGTTATCAAAAACATCTGTGTTCGACACGCCAAGAGAAGTAAAGAGCGTTGCATTTTCGTGCGAAACTATTGTCTTGAAAGAGCCATATCCGCCAAGTGATGAATACTGAATTTGTATTTTAAAACCTCTGTAATCACACACATCAATAGGCTCTTCGCCACCAACTTTTCGCAATGCTTTTACAGCCTTGCCTGCTTCTTCCCTATCTGTTATCTTGTTATCAACTATTTCTACGCAGAAATTCTCAGAACGTGGATATTGCTTTGAATACTCTACTGCATTATCGAATATCTCGATAAACTTCTCTGCTCTTTTTATTTGCGTAGGAATAGTGAATGTTATTTCTTCTCTTGCTTTCATTCTATCAGCTTCAAACTCTGCCTTTTCACGGCGCAGATTATCCACCTGAGTTGAAAGCTCGAGCTGTCTTTTAATACGAGGGTCACCTGTTGCCAAAGATTTTATCTCAGCGTAGTTCAATGCCGCTTCGTCAACATCATCTATCGAACGTCCGAGCGGTTTATTTGTCATAACTTGGGATATAAACTTCTGCTTATACTCTATTGTTTGCCATGAATAGCTATCAAATGTACCCTCTGTTGCATAACGGAAAATTTCGACCTCCTTGCAGTCATTTCCCTGACGGAGTATACGTCCCTCACGCTGTTCGATATCAGACGGACGCCATGGAACATCTATGTGATGAAGTGCGCATAGTTTTTTCTGAATGTTTGTGCCTGCACCCATTTTCTCCGTAGATCCGATAAGTATACGCACTCTGCCCTCATTCACATCTTCAAAGAGCTTTACCTTTTCCTTATCATTTTTTGCGTCATGAATGAATTTTATCTCTTCTTCAGGAATACCAAGAGCTATTAGCTTTTCCTTGATATCATCATATAGGTTAAAACCCTTTGACGGCGTAGAGCGGTCAAGGAAAACTACCTGTGTCAGGCTATCATCTTTTGTTTCTTCCCATTTGTTGAAGATGTTATTTACCGCCATATTAACCTTGCTGTCAGGATTATCTTCTACAGTTGGGTCAACAAGTCGCATATCTAACGCACACATCTTTCCGTCATTGGTTATTTTCAGCATATTATCCTTGCTAGGGTCAACTCTTTTTTGATGAACTTCCTCTGCTCTTTCGCCACAATCAAAGATAAATAGTTTCTGTTCCTCTGACGGCTTAGTCAGGCATATCGTATACTTGCCGTTTTTCAGCTTTGGCACTGGTAACTTCAATGTTTCTGCTGTTTGGATATCTGCCACTCTGCGATAGATACTCATCAATTCAGGCAAATTTTTAAACGTTGAGCAACGTTTTTTGGCTCTCCACGAGTTACCTGTAGGAGATAACTCTATATTTGTTGTCACTTCTGCAAAATCGGCAACCCATGAATCGAAATGCTGTAGACCTTTTTCTCTGAGATAATCAGGCTCGAGATATTTTTTCATGACATACATTTCAGTAAGTGAGTTTGAGATAGGCGTACCAGTTGCAAATACAATGCCACGATCCAATCCATTCTGCTTTTCCTTAATGTACTGAATTTTCAAGAGCAAGTCCTCACTTCGTTTGGACTCAGTCGTTTGTATGCCTGCAATCCTTGACAGCTTTGTGTTTATGGAAAGATTTTTGAAATTATGTGCTTCATCAACAAAAAGTGCGTCAACGCCAAGGTTTTCAAAATAGATATTATCGTCCTGCTCAGTATCATATTCAAGATTTTTAAGTCTTGTTTCTAACTGCTTCTTCTTTTTCTGAGCGTCCTTAACAGACAGATTATCGTCATCATCAGAACTCTGGATAATGTCTATAAGCTCATCTATCTGCTGTTGATAGTATTCTTTTCGCTTTTCAGGCGAAATTGATATCTTTGCAAAAGTTGAATAGCCCATTATTACTGCGTCATAATCTCCTGTTGCTATTCGATTAACAAACGCTTTTCTCCTGCTTTTCTCAAAATCCTCTGATGTTGCAAGAAGAATATTTGCGTCAGGATAAAGCGTCAAGAACTCTTTTCCCCACTGTCCTATCAGATGATTAGGAACAATAAACAGCGGTTTATTTGCAGCACCTATTCTCCTCATTTCCATGGCAGCGGCTGTCATTTCAAATGTTTTTCCTGCACCGACAACGTGAGCAAGCAATGTGTTTCCACCATACAAAACTCGTGCAACTGCATTTTTCTGATGATCCGCAAGCTCTATTGAACTTGTCATTCCTGCAAAAAACAGATGTGAGCCGTCATACGTTCTTGCACGTTCTGTGTTATACTTTGAGTTGTAGATGTTTTCTAGGTCCTGCGTTCTATATGCGTCTGTCCATACCCATTCTTTGAATGTTTCCTTGATTTTCTCAGCCTTGTGATTAGCAGCTATGGTTTTTTCTACGTCTTTTTCTCTGACCTTATTTCCCTTATCATCATAGACCAAGTGACCCAGCTCATCACGCTTATCACGCCATACTGTGCTATCTCTCAGATTAAGAGAGTTTTCAAGTATGTACATAGCATTTATATCCGCTGTTCCATACTCCGTGCTTGTGGACGAGTGATAATTGCCATTGACCTTATTTGACAGTTTCCAATTTGCTGTTGCAGTGTTGTGTTCAACAACTGTACCAATGCCGAAAACCTCTTCTACAAATTGCTCTATATATTTTTCAGGTATCCATGATGAGCCTATCTGAGCTAGTATATCAACTGCTTTGATTTTTTCAGGCTGTACCTTTTCAAGTGCTTCAACGTTTACTTTCAGCTCAGGAAACCTTGATGATAGAAGTTTTGCTTTTCTTAGCTTTTCGACCACATTTCCCGACAAGTATTCGTCTGCCGTCAACCAACCATCAGTAGGCTGAATGTCAGCAGAAAACAATTCGTCAGGGTCACGATACATAAGTATGCCGTTAAGTCTGTTAATGCACTCGTCTACCTTATATCCTGTGATTTTTGATATATGATTAAGGTCAATATATCCATATTCCGCAAGAGTAGCCTGAAAGCCGTCCTCAACTGTATCACAGTGAGTTATTTTTATTGACGGACGTATTGTTCTTTTCAATAAAATATCTGACTTTTCAAACTTTGGTGTTTCAATGCTCTTGAGAAAATCGAGATTATCGTCCCTCACATATCTGAGAGTGTTGTAAACCAGTTTATTGTTCGGGTCTGTTATCTTGCCGTATTTTACGGAGAAATAATTATACTTGCTTTCAAGACTTATTCTGATTTTCTCGTAGTCCTCGTCCGATATATCTGTATTTTGAATGTTTACAGCATACCTCAAATCTTTGGCAAGGTCTATCGCAAGAGTGAGCATTCCCTTTTCTCTTTCTGTAAACGCCTTGCCGCTTTTCCTTTTTGCTTCTACAAGAACGCTTCCGTTTCTTTTATAGATATTATCATTAATTGAAACGTAAAAGCCGTCAGGAATGTTTTCAGGTGCAGGCAATGCTTCTTCCTGTTTCTGCGTATCGTCTGCTTCAGCGGCTACTGGTCTGAGAGATAATTGTGTATAGCGCACATCTGTATTATTCACTAGATTTTCAACACACTCTGACAATGCGTCTTTCAGACTTTTATCTGAAAAAGGGTCAACTGTCATTTCAGGACCATATGGACCTGACTTTATTTTTAGCTCTCCACATATCATTTCAGGGTGATTGATAAAATACTGATTTATACGCTGACCATCTTCATTATATGCGGTATCGACCCATTCACTGAGTTTTGTCTGTGGAAATGACCTCTTCTTCAGAAAGATTATATCACTGACAACTGTTGTGCCTGCATTAGCTTTAAAAGCCGTATTCGGCAACCTTATAGCACCGATAAACTCAGCTTTTTCGTCTATTTGCTTTCTGATTTTACTACTCTGCTTATCCATTGTTCCTTTTGACGTGATAAAAGCTATCACACCATTTGGACGGACCATTTCAAGCGTTTTTAGGAAGAAATAATCGTGTATCATAGCATGGTCACGATTATACTTCTTATCAACAACACTGTAATCACCGAAAGGAACATTGCCGACTGCCACATCGAACGTGCCTGCTCTGAGCTTTGCGTTTTCATAGCCACACACCTGAACTTCTGACTCAGGGTAGAGCTGTTTTGCAATCCTGCCTGATATGCTGTCTATCTCCACCGCAGTAAAGAATGACCTATCTGCAATATTCTCAGGCGCACAGCCGATAAAGTTTCCAACGCCTGCGGCTGGCTCAAGTATTTTACCGCCACTAAAGCCAAGCTCTGACAACGCTGTATACATTGCGTTGATAACAACAGGCTGTGTATAGTGGGCATTAAGCACCGAACCTATGGCATTTTGATATTCTTCTTCCGTCAGAAGATTTTTCAGTTGTTCATACTCCTGCGACCACAAGCTATTATTTTTATCAAACGCTTCAGTGATACCGCCCCAACCAACATACTCCGACAGCACTTGCTGTTCATCTTTGGTTATGTTGCGATTTTCTTCTTCAATCTTTTTTAGAAGCTGAATAGCTGTCACGTTTCTATTGAATTTCTGCTTTGGACCTCCAACGCCTAGCTGTTCGTCAGTGATAACAAAATTTTCAGATAAAGAGCCGCTATTGACTGAGCCTTCATCATCTATTTTAACAAAGTTGTTAGGCTTAGTTGCCAATGCTTCAGACTCAACTATCTCCTTTTCCCTCACCGCTTCAAACTCGGCAATGACCATTGACAGGTCCTCATCATGAGAAATAGGATACCAACCTGTATTATAGTCAAGGAGCGTAACTGTATTTTTCTCTTTGTCGATTTTTGAAATCGTGTAATGGCGTTCGCCATAATCTATTTCATCACCAACTGCAAAAGGTATCTCAACTTCCGTATCTTCCAATGTCGAATTTTCAAAGAAAGAGAGTTGTTCTGCATTATTTTCCTGCTGCATACCCTTGACAATATTGCGACTTTGGTGTATAATAACATTAGAGTCAAGAGCGTTTAAGCCCTGCGAGAATTGTAGTCGCAGCACACTGAACAGTTCTTGGCTTTTTTGTTTGTTTATATACAAGATATTATCTGCTTGTAACTCTAGTTCCAAATGTCTGTCAAAGTTTTCTCTTCCATATACACTTGTTATAAAATTTGAGTTTACTCTTCTAAGATTATAATTTCCATTACCACTTGGACGGACACTTACGATTATAGGATCATTATCAATATCAATTTCTGATGTTACAACTACTAAACTATCCTGTCTTGATAATGAGTCATATATCATTACTGGATCTGCAAGCCATTCAGGTAGCTTTTTTATTTGTTCTGTAGTTAAGCCATGTGTATGCTTTTCCAAATCTTTTGGTTGAACAACTTTTTTCAAATGTTTTTGCGTATAAAGCATTGGAAGTTGCTCACAGCCAACGTCAAGCAATATCTGAGGTGTATCACATACCTTCAAGTCATTGTATCGGTTTGCATTTCCTGCAAATACATCATCGACCTGTTCTGCAAATGATTTTTCAGAGCCGTTATCATCAACAACCTTGATGTTATCAGGGTCATTATCAATCATTTCAATATGCTTTATAATGACATAATCATCATCCGTTTCAGCTCCGAGAAGAAGTGCTTTTGCCGTTGACTGTATAAAGCTTTCTTTGTTATATACAGCGTCATAGTCTTTGAAATATTCAAAGAACTGATTTTTTTGATTATCTGAAAAAGAGGAAATAAACTTGACCGCTACCCTATTTTCTAGGTCAACTTCAACTGCGTACTCACCGCTCTCTTTGTCAACAACATTAACAATGTTATCTCGTTTTTGCTCAATGATATACTCTCTCGATACACCATTTTCGGAAATAACGATCGTATTGTCCTCATCTTCTGTATTGTCAGCGATAATACTTTCATTAATCTTAATATCATTTATTTTCGAAATGATTCCGTCAAGTATACCTGCAATATTGTTTCTGTCAAAACGCTGATAATCTATATCGTGAGAGTCAAGCAGTGTATTTATCTCACCGTCTTTTTTTATGCTTTCTTCAAGATTATGAATTCTGCCCTCTTGCTCAAATTCGACAGACAAGTCACGCTCAACAACAACATTATAGTTGTTATAATTCTCATATTGAGAAAAAACGCTCTCTATATACTCAGGTGCATTTTCTTTTAGATAGACTGTGTTAAGCAAAAGAGGCGAATCGGTGACTACCACATCTACATTGTCAAGCATTATATCCAGACGCCTTTTTTGTTCTGAAAGTATTTTGCTTTGATTTTTTAAAGTTCCATCAAGGTGTTCAAAATCCTTAGCATATACAAGCTCTTTTGCAACTTCGGAAACATAATCAGCGTGATACCCCAGTTTCTTTAATTCGGCAACAAGTTGTAATGCAGTTGTTGATTTTCCTGCCCCCGGACCTCCATAAATATTAACGATAAGCGTGGTGCTTATGGGTTTAATATTGTCCTCATTCTCATTTTTGTCCATGGACAAAACATTCGCAAATGTTATCTCTTTTCCATGTATGTTTATGGCTTTGACAGGTCTATACGCCTGAGTTGAAATATTATTGAACCAAGTATCTACAAAAGAATTGCAATTATCCTGTTCGTCACTGTCTGGTTCATACGTTTTATATATGCTCATGCCGTCCTGTTGATATGAAATTGCAGTAAGTGTTTTATTTTTACTATCAATATCAAACACTATTTCAGGGTCAACCATTAAATCGCCATTCTGCTCATAGTAATGTGCCATTGCTACAGAATTGCTACCGATTTTGTCCAAGGACAAAGTCATAAAGCCTAAGTCGCTTTCAAGCTTGAGATATTTATAGTCCGTCAGAAAATCAGGAAACAGCTCGACAAACTTTGAATACAGTCTTTGCTGTTTCATCGTGCTTGCGGAAATAATATTACCACGGTATTTTTCCGTTTCTTTTTCTTCTTTTTCAGATGTTGCCTCTATGGTGTTGCTTATGGCATACTCGTTATCCCTGATGAGCTGCTTAACATAGCCGCAGGCAGTACGCCAGTTTACACAGTATAGTTCCGCTCCATTAGCGTCAGCAAAGACAACGCCCTTGGAAGTCGCAGACCATTTGACTACATCAGGCATTTCAGCAAGCTCGATAGGGTGTGAACCTTTATATACAGCATAGGTATACCGCATAAGCACCTTAGCTGACTTGTTGATGTTATAGAACTTGATAACTGCCTGCTTATTAACTTTTTTATAATCCGCCTGAAAAATCTGTTTAAGCACTGTTTCCTGTTGCTCAGCGGTAAGCGTCAGACGTTCAGCTTTTTCAGGAACTTCTACAAATTCATTGTAGTCAGGCTCAGGCTCAACCGTATCATCAGGCTCAACAACATATCTATCATCTTCTTTTTCAGATATATCATTTTCCGTTTCGATATCAGCATTATCTGTCACTGTTGTTTCTTCAACTGTGACTTTCTGCTCAAACTCTGAAATATCATCATTGACAATTGGCTTACGCATAGCCTGTCTGCCCTGAGCTTCTTCCAGTGACACAGTTTTTACAAGCTGTTTTGCAGTTCGGCAAAAGACATTGACATAGACTGCCGCAACAGTACCTACAAGCTCCTGAGCATTTTCATTGATTACAGGGAAGTTTGAAAAATCGTACTTGTACTGTTCTTCAATGACGTTTAATCTTTCGCATACTGTATATGTAACTGTTTCTGCGATCAGCTCACATAATTCCGTTGAAAGCTGTCCTGTTGGTGACTTTGGGTGTGAATACACCGACTCGAAAACATAATCATAAATGTTATTATGAAAGGTTTTCTCACCACGATCTGCTCTTGTTTCACTACCATTCTTTTCGTACATCTTATCCAACATATCAAAGATATACTCATTATATGATACGTTGTATTTCCACGGCTTGATATCTTTTCCGTTAGTTTGAGATACATCAAACAAATGTTTCTTTATGCCGTTTTTGTCATAAATGGTCATTGACCTTGTACCACCATTGATACGAAGTCCAATATTGCTCCATACCTCAAATGGAGCTACAGCCGTAGCATTTCTGTTAATATTGTAAATCTGAAGCTGTTCATCATATGGATAGGCATATAGATTAGACGCAAACTTATGAAATTCGAGCCATTCCTGCAAATTAAATTTTTTCATCTTTTTATAATCCTCCGCAAACAATTCTCTTAAAAGAGTAGCATTTATATGGGTTGTTGCGCAAAAAAAAGAGCCGTATAGCTTTGTAACGGCTTTTTTTATATTATCTTCCTAGACCTCTGCTTTCACCTGTCATGTCAAGCACTTCGTCTTGTCCTCTGCTGTTATCGTATGAGTTCATTCTTTTCATATTTCTCGTATAATTCAGACCATTCACAACACTGTCACGAAGTTCATTGTAGGTTTCCGCCTTTACTGGGTGAAAGAACTCCACATACTCATAGCCTGACGTTTTTTTCTCATTTCTGACCTTACGTTTGGGCGAGTCAAAATATTCACCGCTTTTGCCATTTCTGACCTGAACATTTTCAAGCACAAAACTGTCAGAAAAAATCACAGAGCCAACACCCTCTATATCTTTAACGGAACTTTCAAATATTCTTGCCAAAGTGGGCTGAAACCTGTCATTACCGAACTCCACTGTTGTATACTTGCCATCATTTTTACTGAATGAGTCCATTATAGCCGAATTTAGCACCTTTCGGCTCTCTGCGGTGATAGGGTGAAAAACTTCCTTAAACTCCTTAACATATTCACCCTTATCATTGATAACATAATTTCCGTTCTGGTCCTTTGTACGAACCATCAGTGACGGCAATGCAATAAAAATCTCATTACTGTCTTGCCTTTCCATTATCTTCACCGACTCAAGCACATAACTGTCATCAAACTTTACTGTAGCATAACCTCTCAACTGAGGGCTATTATCGTTAGTATAATGCGTTGTTCTCACTGAAATTTTCATTGTAATACAGACCTCCTATAGTCTTCTTCCTCTTTTTTGATAGTTTTCCTCCTGCTCCAACTGCCACTCATCACAATCAAAGTCAGAATATTCGTCCACCACTGCGACATTATTCAGTATACATAAACCTGAAACATAGTTTACACAATTTTCGCAGCACTTGATGTCAAGGTTTCCACAGCTAGTAAACTGACTTATTTTTCGTTCTATTTCAATCACACTTTACACTCCCCCTTTATAGCAATTTCTTTAGCACAGTTATAACATATATGCTTATTTTCTATTTCAAATGGTGCATTAACCTTGCCACAGAAATAGCAATTATGATCCTGTTCATCTCTGTCATTGATAACCAAGAATTCATCATCAAATAATTCTCCTACAAGTGTCTTGTTTTTATCATAGGATTTAAACATGGTATCCGTTAAATCCTGCGGAATAAACACCAAGTAACGATTACCACTCAATGAAACTGCTGACGCATAGCCTGTGTCTAACAGATGTATTTTTTGCGTTTGGTAGTTTTCAGACCATTCTTTCATTTTCATCATACACTGCCTGCACACTGGTTTGCCGTTACATAGTATTCTGCTATGTGTATGCTCTCCGCACACTGCACAAGTATCTGGATTACGCTCATATTTCAGATAGAGCTTATATCCGTCCGTATAAATCTCAACCTCTTTGCAAATTCTGTTTTTATCTATAATTCCTTTTCGTATTCCTGCAAACAGCATTTTTTCTTTATCCTTTTTTGCCATTCACATCGACCTCTCTTTCAAGAATATTTAAGAGCCGTTCCAAAAGCTCTTTATTTTTTCCTGCATCTGTCATATCCATGATGTTGAGAGCATATCTTACTCCTTCAACAAAGCCCAGAGCGTGAGCGTCATCAATTACATTCGCTTGCAGTTCATATTCTTCCTCTTGAAGCTGAATTAATCTCTCTTTCCGCTCTTTGTAGGTTTTCACCCAATGGGTTTGAGCATAATCTGTTTCATAATCATCTTGAAAGCTTATCATGATTTCTTCCAAGATATCAAACTTAGTTTTCTTTGGCGTTTCAATATTCATGTTGTTTCTCCTTTCTGGTATAAAAAAAAGCGTATGAATTTCTTCACACGCTCGGGTTTACAATTTTAAGTTGTGTGTCACTGTGACACACTTATGTATCTAGGTTACTCTGTTCTTTTAACCTTATCTCCACATATTTTCTAACATAAACCGAATTTCTGTTCGAATAGTTTTCACTTTTCTGAAGAAATTCGTATTTTTCGTCTTTTTCTAATAGCTCTGTGAACGTTTCAACTTCTTCTGGCAAGCCCTCTATGCGTACTTTTACCATTCTTATCAGCTTCTATTATTATAATTTTGTTATTATTTATCCATGTCATGACCTCTTGCTCGATTTGTCTATAACATTTGTACTTTATAAGTAGTTTTTCAAGATAGAACTGAGTACGTCATAAATAGTTCTTTTATCAGAAAACCAAAAATGTGCATATGCCATTTCAAGCCGTAATTGTACAAGAGGAGGATGATTTTCTAATGTAGAAGTTGAAATACTCATAATATCAGCTATTTCAGGCAAAAGGGAAGCATAGCTTTCCTTAGAACCCCAATCATAGTCAGAAAGTAATTGTTCGATAAAATTGGCAGTATCAGTTTTTGCTTTATTAAGTATTTCTTTTACCTTTATCTTATCATTAAGAGAATAATATAACATAAGGTTTCTTTCATCATACTTAGCAGAAAATTGAATACCCGACAGGCTAAGACCATTTAAAATACTATTTGCGTGTGATGTTTTTATCATTAGAAACTGCCTATTTGGTATTTCTTTTGCCACCTTACAACCATAATTTAACCACATTCCTTTTGAGAAGTCTTCGATTTCTTTTATTTTCTCATTATTCATATCTCTACCTCCCCAGCCCCTGCCCAGTTGCAGGGGCTTTTTTTCATGTATAGATTAATTGATCCCCTTTTTACTGCCTTTTCAGACAATATCAATTACCTTTTCTTTTTCTTTCAGCTGAACATCACAGCAGACGTTCCAAAAGTTCCTTATTCTTTTCTCTTTTCAGCTAATATAAAGATCAATCCCATAAGTGCAGGAAGTATCATGATCGGTAGTATTCTTGCCTTAATATACTCTGACGGAGTTGACCAATCTGCTTCGTTATTGACAACAATTATCGAGTTGACTGCATTTGCGATAATAAAAGTGATGTTGTAGAAATTACGCTTGATTAGCTTTTTCATTTGAATATTCTCCATAATTTTTATATAATAAAAGAGCGTATGAATTTCTTCACACGCTCGTGTTTGCGATTATTATTGCTGTGTGTCATTTATAACTTCGGTGAACTTATATGTTCCAACGGGAAGTCCTTTTATATTGATTACTCCACATTTATCAGCAGAAATATACGGGAACTCCACAACTTTTCCGTCAGAAGATATTCCCTTCAAGTTATACATCTGTGGTCTATCACTATTCCTTTTATGTAGTTTTGCAAGCTTTGAGAAGAAATTTTTTTTGAGTTTTTTCATTGCTTTTACTCCCATTCTATAGTTTTTATTGAATACCCATATTTGCTTAGATACTCCAAGCACGCCACATAAGGATTACAAAATTTATCTTGTGGCAATGCTTTTTCATCAATAGTGATTTTATTTATTTCCTGTATCACATCATTGAATATCGATTTTAAATTATTATTTTTATAGGAAACGATAGCTGCTGTCTTAAACCACAAAAATGTGTTTTCATTTATTAAAAGACCAATTTCTATGCTATTGCCATTTTTTGAATAACAGTTTCTTCGTATTCCGAATACTCTTTGATTACTTTTGGGTCTGTAAAAAATAATCAGGCTTTCTTCGTTTGTTTCGGCGTACACAGCAAGAAACCCATTTTGTTTACAGTGTTTCTTTAAGTTACAAAATAGCTTTTCAGAAAGATTTAATTTCTTTGGCTTAAAAATTCCTATTGTTCTTATGATATCATATGAACTGCAATTTCTTTCCCATGTTTCTAAATCATCAATAACAAGATCCGTATTGTCCATTGATACCGCAAAATCGTTTGGATACATAGTCAAAAGCATATCAGTAAGCTCGCTTGAGCTAAAACCAACGCCTTCGTCCGCATATTCCTCAAAGAATTGCCCCATAACATATGTTAGCAAGTATGGTAAACTTACAATATCGTATGAAGTCTTGAGAACAGTTTTTGCCGTGCCACCATTTCTTGAAATGACAAACCTTAATTGTCTATAATTTGACAAGAATCTCATCCTTTCTTAGCATTAAATCGACCGATAGTGCGTAACATCTTCTGGGATTTTTCTCCTGAAAAGAGTTTTTTTATTCTGTTAATATCGGTGTACATATATCCATCACTTTCACAATAGCCACCCTCATCGATAAGGTCATAGTATGTATAAGGCGTATCAGGATTAGTGTTGAGGTCAAGAGCTGTAATATGTTCCTTCATAACACTAAAGCCATACATGGTTACAAGCTTGTCTACGATATCATCAACAGATGCTGCATTATACAAATAGATAATGTGTCCGACAAGGAGCAGCATATCTTTGCCCTTTATTTCATTACTGCAAATCAGAGTTCCTGTTTTGTTATCGTCTGCTATAAAGTATCTATACTCATTCATTTTTACCTCCAAAATCTTCTCGCTTTGTCACAGCTATGACATTAGACTTAGGGTCATGAATTATCAAGTTCTCTGTACAGAGCTGTTGCTCTATCAATGAAAAACACTGTCCCATGCCACTATAGTGATTTCTGCGGTGCTTTTTGAAAATCTTTATGATATTATTCATCATCAACCATTATCTCCACATATTTTCTGATATAAACTGAATTTCTGTTCGGATAGTTTTCGCTTTTCTGTAAGAACTCATATCCGTCTTTTTCAAGCTGTTCTGTGAACTTTTCAACTTCTTCTGGCAAACCCTCTATGCGTACTTTTACCATTCTTATCAGCTCCTATTATTATAATTTTGTTATTATTTATCCATGTCATGACCTCTTGCTCTGTCAGTTGTGGATAATGCTCTTTTTTCTCATCAATCTCTGAGCAGATGTTGTTTGTGATATCCTTGGTCCATTCTAAAAAGATATGAAACATAAGTGAAACTACTCCACCGCAGTACACAAGACCGCCAACATTTAGCATTAGTTCAGGTATATCACGTACCATATCTCTCAAATCAATTGTTTCTGATATCTCTGTCACAAAATATCTTTTATCAGTGTAAAACATTATGTACCTTGCGGCACAATCATCAATACGTCTTAATAGTCTTACATTATACCCTTTTTCTTTCAGCTCGTCAGCTATGCATTCTATGACTTTTTGTTCTTTTATCATTTTTATTTCCTTTTTATCACGTTTTCTTAGTTTAAATAGGGAGACAAAATTGTACAAATAAAATACAACGAATAAGATATACAGTATATTCATGATTTCACCTTGAAACGCTTTGCTATTTTCTTCGTAAGTTCAATTGGTTTTCGCCAAGCATATAAAGGATCACCAGTGTATATTGACCACAACAAAGACCAAGATCCTATTACAAGTACATAGCATATAATCAAAAAAAGAGTGTTCACATTACTCTACCTCCCCTGCCCCGTTGCAGGCGTTTTCTTCTATTTAAACTGCTTGTGCTTTGAAAATAAATATGCTATACTATTTAAAAGTCTGAATTTTTAGCGAGTTAAATTTTTGCCAATAGCCTTTGTAGTTTTTTTTATCATGATTTTTAAAAATTTCTCAAAACGTGCCGTATCTGCGGCTGTGGCTTTGTAGCGTTCAGGAACATCATGATATAGTTTAAATGTCAGTCCTTTTCCTTTTTGCCCAAGTTCCATGTATTATTTTTCTCCTGTCATGCTTATTAACTGATATCCATTTTCTTTTAAATATCTGGCGATAACATCTTCTTGATTTTCAAAAAACAGCTCTAATGAATTGTCTACCCAATAAGTATCCGTGTCGGGGTCATAAAAGATTGTAAACCTATAGTCCTCAGCTGCCTTATCTACGCCTTTCATTTTCGCTATCATTTTATTAAAATTGTTATCGCAGCCGTCATAAAATGAAACACCGAGCTTTTCATCATCGCCTCTTTCAAGGCAACCAAGGTCAAACCACTTAGAGTCATCACTTTTATGTATGACGTATATCTTTGTGCTTTTATAATTTGGATAAAATAACAGCAGTTGTTCATGCTCATTAGCCGCATGATATGTCAAGTAGCTCTTACTTTTATAGTGATTTTCCAATCTTTTAAATATGCTCATTTCTCAACTCTCCGAATGATTATTTCTTTTAAGGTGTATCTCCCTGTTAATGCAGCCCTTAAAAGTATCAATATTTGTGAAACAAAAAATACAACGTACAATAGTACTATAAATACATTGTATTTTTGAGGTATAGACCATTCGTTTGAAAAGAAAGAGCAAAGTATTGCAGCTATAGCAATACTTTCAGCAAGAATAGTCAACTCATCTATTAAAATGGACTTTACCGCATATATAATTTTTTCCTTTTTACTAGGATACCTGATTTTAAAAGTTACATCATGGAGTTCATTTTCGTTATTCATCTTCATTTCCGCCTATCTTAGTTTTTCCGCTATAAGTGATTTCCCCATTATGAAACTTGGCTATAATGTTTCCCTCATATGTGTATTTTTTCGAGAATATATTTATCAATATAGCACACTGCATAAAGTAGAAAATTGAAAACATAACTATCATAAAATCATCGTTACCACAGTGTTCTTGCGGTAAGATCCATCCGTTCTCAAAACAAACACATACTAGAATAGCTGAAATGATACTTTTGCCAAACAATCGAATTTCATCTTTTAAAATAGATGTTACTGTATAGATTACTCTTTCTTTTTTGCCTGGATACTTGAAATTAAAATCGATATTCACATTATTCATTCCCGTCCTCCCAAGCCCCTGCCCAGTTGCAGGGGCTTTCTTCATGTATGATAAATTGATCCCCTTTTTACTGTCTTTTTTCAGACAGCATCAATTATCTTTCTTTTCGCTTTCGGCTGAACATCACGATAGCAGCTCCTGCGAGAATGATAGCCACGCTGCACAGTGCTTTGCTGCCGTCTGAGTCATTGTCCGTTACGCCTGTGTTCGGCGTATCAGGAGCTTTCTCATTTACCATATCTGTGTCAACAGTCTGTGCATATGCCACTGTCACCTGTTTGGAGTCAGCCACAAGATAACCGTATGGAACTGTGCTGCCGTCCTCGGTGATAGTGTATGTACCAACTGGAACGCCCTCAAACTTCGCAAGTCCGTCCTTGTCAGTGGTTGCCTCAATGCGTATCTCTCTGCCAGTATCGGAAATGCCTGAAAGGATAAATCTGATGCCCTCAACGTTAGTCATATCAGCAGTTTTCTTGTGTACCTTAACTGTTCCTGTCTGCTCGTTATTAAGAATAGTTTCATCAATAGTCTGAGCATACTCGACCTTGACCTCTTTTTCGTCAGCTACGAGATAGCCGTATGGTACTGTTTCCTCGTCCTCGATAACCATGTAAGTTCCGATTGGAACTCCATCAAACTTTGCTATGCCGTCCTTATCAGTTGTCGCAGGGATATCAATAGCTCTGCCGCTATCAGATGTACCTCTGAGATAGAATTTTATTCCCTCGATGTTCTTCTGACCCTCAGTTGTCTTGTGAACTGTGATAGAGCCTGTCTTTTCCTTGTTCTCAATAGGAACTTCTTTTGTTTCAGCATAGGTTACTGTCACGTTCTGTGGGTCAGCGACAAGATATGCAGTTGGTACTGTTTTCTCATCTTCATAGATAGTATAAGTTCCAATTGGTATCTCACTGAAAATCGCAACGCCGTTCTCATCAGTTACCGCAGGAATGTCGATATCTCTGCCGCTGTCTGATGTACCTCTCAGGTTGAATGTGATACCGCTGACATTGATGTTGCCAACAGTGGTTTTTGTGACCTTTATCTCGCCTGTTTTCTCGATATTCTCGAACGCAACCTCTGCTGTTTCGTTGTATTCAACTGTTACTTCCTGCTCATCAGCAGTGAGGTAAGCCGCAGGAACTGTTGATCCGTCCTCTGTGATGACATACTTGCCGATAACAAGCTTATCGAACATTGCTACGCCATTTTCATTCGTTGTCGCTTCAAACTTCAAGTCCTTGTTTGTATCAGAAATTCCTGTTGCAAAGAACTTAATGCCCTCGATATTGAGATTACCTGTTGTTGTCTTTGTGACCTTTATAGAGCCACTTTTCTTCTTGTTTGTCATTTCAGCCTTGACGATATCATCGTTTTCAGTTATTTCAAACGGATAAGGAGTATCGTCTATCTCGTAAATATCAGGTGCTGAAATCTCACGATAGAAATATTTGCCTATAGCAAGCTGAAACTTTGCAATGCCGTTCTCGTCTGTAGTTCCTGTGATGACCTGTTCTTTATTTTCATTAAGAATTTCAAAAGAACAATCAGGGATAAGCTCACCTGTTGATATGTCAGTCTTTGTTATCTCAAAAGGAATAGTGTTTTGCTCGTTGTCAAAATCCACAACGAACTCCGCCTGCTGTTCAACAAGCTTGATAGTCTGTGTTGGCTCATCAGAAATCGAATAGCCCTTTGGTGCTTCAATTTCTGTCACAGTGTAGCTGTAGCCCTTGTAGATAGCCTTTGTTGTTTCAGCTATGCCGTCTGCGCCTGTGGTAATGGTGTCGATAACTGTTCCTTTCGGATAGATACAATAGCCATTGCCAACGTAGATATCCTCGGCTGCTGCCACTTCAAACTTTGCGCCTGCAAGGTCAGCTCTTGTTTCAGCGTCACGCTTGTGAATTGTTATCTTGCCCTTGTCAGGAGCAGAAGCCTTGTTGATGAACTCCGTTTTAGCCGTCTTGTCAGCGGTAACAGTGATAGCTTTCTTTGATGAAATCATATATCCGTCTGCCGTGGATATTTCTCTCCACTCATAATCGCCCTCTGGCAGACCTGTTACATCAATATCACCCTTATTGTTTGGCGTAAGGTCTGTAGCCTGTGAAGCGAGGTCAGTGAAGCTGTAGCTTCCGTCCTTTCCAGTTGCCTTTACAAACTTGTAGCTGTCACCGACCTTGCAAGCAAGCTGAAACTTGACGGCTTTGTACATATCAGCTGTGGCTGTCTGAGCGTTGCCGAAGTAATCTGTGAATGTTTTGTTGATGTGAGCTGATCCTATAGGTGTTGTTATTTTCAGATAAGCCTTTACTGGGTCTTTATCCTCGTAGCAAGAAACCACCATTTCCTGAACGTCTGAGCCGCCCGAAAGGATAAGAGGTGAACACTCGTCAATGTGGTCAACATACTTGCCCTTTGTCTTTGTTATCGTTATGACAGTGTTTTTCAAGTCTTTCTCATTATCGGCTGTGAGAATTATCTGTGAGCCTGACTTCTGAGAAGTAACTGCGTTCGGCTTTGAAACGCTGAACTGTGATAGAGAGCTGTCAAGCTTAACTGTGGCTGTCCACTTGCCTGTCTTGACATCATATTTTGCAGGATATGTTGCGTTCTTTCCAATCATATCATGCTTCTTCGAAGTACCCTTAGGAATATCATAGTGTGAAAGCATTTCGGATTTCATTTTCTTGTAGCACTCGACCAACTCTTGATGATGAGCAGAAGCATTATTGCCATTGTAGTAATAACTGTTGAGAAGCTTTGTTTCATTGCTTGAAAGCCCTGTTGTGCTTTCATCAAAAAAACGTGCAGAAACCGCCTGTGACATAACACTTGACGCACACAGTTCGATGTCCTTGGAATAGCCGTACTGAGTTTTTCCCTTGTAACTGTAAATACAGAATTCTTTTATCTGATACTGCATATCATCAGGAATATGACCTTTTTTCATGTAATCATTAAGTGTCTGCTGCTTTGAAACTGTTCCGCTATTATGCAGCTTATCAAAGTTAATGCAGTAAGCGTAGTTGTTATCAGATGTTGTGAAATACGGCACTTCTGATGCAAAGTATCCAGTGAAGTGAGTGTCATTGTATTTCCCTGTTTCAATATCATAGCCATTTGGCAGACCTGAGCCACGGAAATCATAGCTCCATGTTGACAGCCACTGCTGAGTGGCTTGGTTTTTGTCGGAGAACGCACTGGCTGTTATGCCTTGTGTAAGAGCCGACAAGCTGAGCAGAAATGCAAGTGCAACACTGCTCAGACGTTTGAAAAGACTTTTCTTTTTCATTTGTTTTCCTCCTAAAAATTTTTTATCTATCTAAAAAGCCCATAGGACTTGAATTTCCGCAATAAAAAAAGCAATCCGAAAGAAAATCGAATTGCTTTTAAACTCTATTCAGTTTTATTTATATCAGTAAAGGAGGTATATTTCCCATGCAGGCTTGCCGTCACTATTGATAGCTGATCCGTCACCATGCCATTCAACGTATACTACAACGTGTGAGTCATATTTTATACGCTTATATAAAACGTCAATGTGTCCTCGTACCTTTTGGTACAATTCATCATATGATGAGTATGTATCAGGTGAAACTGTATCGGGCGTACCCCATGAAGAATTATCAAGGTTAGATGTACTTTCGTCAAGCTCATAGAAGTCATCGGGTGATGAATACCCACATTCCTCATATAATGAATACACATAATCATGTGACAACGTTCTTGAATACGCCTGAAGTTCTCTTTTTGCTCTGTCTATATCATTCTGTGTAAGCTTAAACTTTGGTTTAGCAGTTGTAGTTGTAGTCGGCTTTGGCTTCGGAGCTTGCGTTTTCTTTGCCGTTGTTGTCTGTCTTGTAGTCGTTGTCTGACGTTCTGTCTGTCTTTCTGTCTGACGTTCCGTCTGCTGTGGCTGATAGCTGTTGTTATTGTCATTGCTGTAGCTGTTGTTGCCTGAGCCATTGTTTGAAGTGCTGTGGCTGTAGCTCTGATTATTATTCACTGTGCCGCCATTACTAGCCTTAGAGCTGTTCGTCTTTGCGGTGTTCTTTGGATCAGTCGATGATTTAGAGCTGCTTGTGCTTCTTGTGCTTGCAGACGTTCCCGTTGTGGTAGCCGAAAGGGAAGTTGTTTCCTCACTCTGAGAGGTCAGTGTGGCTTCTGTTGTGGTAGTTGCCGAAGCTTCTGCGCTTGAAGCCGTTGTGGTTGCCTTTGGAGGGGCTGATGATGTGTTGTCTGTGTTGCCACAGGCGGTTATGCTTATCATTGTCGCACTGATTATCAAGGCGGCTATGGCTTTCATTGTGTTCTTCATATGGTTTTCCTCCTTTTTTAGACTTGACATATATCTTAAAGTGATGTATACTTATATATAGAAAAGGTAAACCGTATAGACGGTTGTCCTCAGCTTAAATTATGTAAAATAACCGCAGCTTTGGTAGAGGGGCGGTTATTTTTTTATGCTTTTTATCAGCTCGTTGAGAGCGATAATCAGCACGATAGTCAAGACAAAGAAAGCTAAGTCCATTCTATCACCTCCCGAATATCCTATTTTGCCTGAGCCTTTCGGCTGACAATATTCAGACCATTCCGTGTGGGAGGACACCGCCTACCGTTTAAGTTTACCTTTTCCAAACTAGATTATATCACAATCATTTCTTTGTGTCAATTTTTCATTTTGTCCGTGGACAAATTTAGCTGAAATATCCTGCTTGAAGATTAAGCGAATAGATGTACATATCGTCCATAAATTCCTTTATCATATGGTTTATCCAGAACATATAGTGTGTTCTGAGCATTTCTATCGGTTCTTCTGAGGGCAGTTCTCTCTGCGTATGGAGAAGTGGATAGTAAAGTGACAGCCAGTATCTTTCAGAGTTGCGGTCAAACCTTTTCCAAAAATCTTCTTCGCTGACTTTCATCTCAAAAAGCATATTCTTGAATTGTATCTGGAATTTTTTCGATGTGCGTAAAAAAGCTTTTCTTGAGCCACTGAAATCATGGTTCTCACCCATGCCGTCAAGCTGATTATAGTATGCTTTGAAAATCTTATCATAGTATGCTTTCATTCGTTCAAGACAACGTTCTTCTTCGGTCATTGCTAAGTGCTGTGGCTGTTCCGTAGCCGACCAAAACTCCTCACCGACAAAATCTTTTATTTCGTCAATGGTGTAAAGAAGCATTGTTTTTTTATCAAACTCAGGGTCATTGAGCTTTTCTTCCCCTTTTTTGATAAAATCATCAACTTCATTGCTCGGTCTGATAAGGCTCTCTATCTTCGCTTCATCAAGTTCGGGCAAGTTTTTATAATACTTATAATCTTTTACCATTGTTATACCTCCCATATGTTTTCTACACCTATATTATACCATACAGCAAGAAAACACGTCAACGGCAGAATAGCCAAACTTTCGCACCAAATATTGTGCATTTTTGAATTGATTAAAACATTTATAGGCTTGTTTTCAGGGAAAACTCTCGAGAAAAAAATTACAATGACAACGACCTATTATTTGTCATGTCAAGTGCATTATCTTTTTCAATTTCTTCCCTAACATAATCAGGAACGCTCACTAATTCATCAAATTCAAGATTACCCAAAATCATATACATTTTGTCTTCACTTTCTCCAAAATATTTTTCGTTGTCAAATTCTCTGTTATTATCATACCGCTTCACCAAACTCATTTTTTCGAGATCAACAAAAACATTGATTGGAAATTCAAGTATCTCATCAGTAGTATAGGCAATCGGTATATGAGAAAGGTCAGAAAAATCTGCGTCATTTTCAAATTCGATTACTGTAAATTCATTGATAAGTTCTTTGGCAATGCTGACCATATCCGCCCTTCTTTTAATTGTTTCGATCTCGGCTTGTGATAAATCATTTTTTACGGACTCAATTTCATTTTCAGTAAATACAGCGTATTTTAAAATCTCGTCCTTAAAGATATCTTTCTTTGCACATTCCAAAAGAGCCTGATTAATACTGTCAAAACCGACCTGTTCACAGCAGGCAAGTTCTTCTTTGAGCATTGTAAATCGAGTCTTACGCTCGATATCGATTGGTGTAAAATCAAGAATATCCTGCTGTTCACTGTATCTTTCTTTTACTTCCCAAGAACAGGTATCAAGGTAGGCATTTTTCAAATTCTCCTTACCGATATTATCTGAAAAAGAAGAATAAACAAATGGAAATTCTGCGGCTTTTACACCATAATGCTTAAGATAGTCGATGATATCATCACTTGAAACGCTTTGCGTCAAACGTCCTGCGATATACTCGTCATCGTCCTTAATAGTACAACACTCATATCTATCATCAACGCCAAGCCTTTTGATATATACTTCATCACTTTCTTCCGTATAGCCATACTCTGTGCGTTGAATGTGAGTAATAGATAAACTTAAACTCGTGAGAATACTCATTTTTAACAAGGTCCTTGTTTTCTTCAAAAAAATCTTCAAAGGACTGTCCTGACGCCTGATATTGCTTGATAACATCAAAACTATGTAATGTATTATTAACGTCCTGTTCTGTCATATCTTTTCACCTCTATCGTCCTCGTCATTCTTTTCATCATTCTTGATAGCAATCTTTCTTGCAATCCTTGAAAATAAGATTCCTAATGCTATATATACAGGTATGCATATCATCAGCTTATAGTTTATATTTATCGAAACATTAAGCTTATCTACAGCAAAGCCACTCATGAAATTACCAAAGGTATTCGCTGCTAAGACAATTCCAAATATAAATGCTAGTGCATAAAATGATATCGATATACTTTCAAGCACCTTAATCATAAGTTTGTCGCCAAAGAAATATTTAGCTAACTCCCAAGTCACAATAAATGCAGCTGGGGTCATATAAACCAAAAAGCCTGCCATTAGCTATCCTCTCCTTTTTCTATCTTTTTTAGTCTTTGTGTCCCCCATACGCAGATCAATAATGAGGTCACAACTGAAAAAATCACAAAAATTACTCTCTTATAAAAAAACTCCCACTGTCCTGAATACGACATACCATAGCGTAATATAACTATTGCCGATACAACATTAGCTAAGAATGAAAGAACATATACAGGAAGCATTTGCTTTACAGCACGTTTCATTAAAGCGACCTCCCTGACTTACTTGTGAGGTCAAGGACTTCATCTTGCTCTTCATTATCTAAAAAAGAAGGCAATTGATTAAAGTCCATGTTTTCGTCAAGACTTTTTTCTTCGGGACAATCTATTTCTATGCTTTCCTTGGTAGTGCGATTTTCTGAATAATCTTCAAAGTTTTCACACATCATTTTCTGAGTTATTTCGTTCAATTCATCATATACTTGGTCTAACTCAATCTTGTTATTCCTCAGATTGGCTGATGAGATTTCTCTTTTCTTAACTTCAGAATGTCTAAAAATTTTATTCCAAAGATTAGGCTTTATATCTTTTAAATTTTCCATGTCAGCCTCAGCAAAACTAATTCTGCCTTTGATTTCATCAATCTTGCTTATAACCCTAACACTTGACTCGTAATCTTCTGTGTCGATAAATTTTAAGGTTAAATCAACTTTTTTCGCTATTTCAGGTGGTAACTTGACCGCCTGAATACCTTCATACCTTTTTGGTGGCTCTTCACCAATAAGCCTATACAATTCATCACACGCTTCCGCCTTGAAGTAATGGGACTCGTATAATGAGGAAACGTCCGCAGAAGGTTCCTCTACTTTATAAAAAACACAATCCCAAATAACTTTGTGATTTGCATCCGTAGTTATTCTAGGTTCATCAAAATCCGCTTTTATTCCATTCATATGTATGGAAATAGGTATATCTTCAGTTTTCAAATACTGAATACCATTAGTATGTGAAAGATATGGTAAAACGCTGTTATATGTTTCTTCAATATGCTTAGAATAACAATCATTACCCTCTATGCACGCCACAATTCTATCGTCAATAGTTTTTAACTCTTTTAGATTGCCGCGATTTTTGTAATATTCACTCTTGGCAGAGTACAACTTTACTGCCGCTGACAACTTCTCTCTTTTTTTTGACATTTCTTTAATTTCAAACAGACTATCAGCGATTCGCTTTGGCTCATCAACCACAGGATCGTGTCGCTTTGCAAGATATTTTACATCATCTTTTGACAACCAACCTTTTTCGTAGTCCTGCTTAATGCTTTCTGCACTATCATAAATCTCATTAATAACATTTTTTCTCCGTTTTTCGTCTATCAACCCTAGCTCGACACACTTTAACGCTGCCTCTCCGACACTAGCGAAGCCCATTTCCTGAGCATTATCAAGATTTTCCAATAAATAAGACTCAAAATTGCTAATGGAAACATCTTCTCCGCCGTATGGGGATATATCTTCATATGATCTTAATTCAGCTAACTCGTTTTCAGCTTCTTCAACACAGCTTTTGAGATATGCCTTCTTTATGTGTTCCTCACCAAACAAATCTGAATATGCTGAAAGTATAAAAAGACTTTCCGAGGGTTTTAAATCTTCAAGAAGATACTTCCCAATGGTTTTGGTTTCAATAGGCAAATTCAGACGTTCTTCCCAACTCATACCGTCTATCGTGTTATCTAAAATGCTTCCCTTGCTTGGATCGTAAACATTAACTAAAACGATGTTTTCAGTTTTGGCAGTTCTATCACCAAAAGTATCAGAGCCAAGTCTACGTTCTATGTAGATTTTTTCAGACAGCCAATGACGGTCAATATGTCTGCTATAATACGGCGTATCTATGCTATCCGTATACGTTGCCATTACTTTGTCCTTATTTTCCTCAAAGAACTCGTAAAATGATTTTCCCGAAGCCAGAAATTGCTTGATAACGTCAAGACTATGCAATGTATTCTGAACGTCCTGTTCTGTCATATTTATTTCCCTCTTTCTATCTTTATCTTCCTAAACCTCTGTTCTGACCTGTCATATCAAGAACTTCATTTTGCTCATGATTATCTAAAAAAGGAGATAGCTTCTTAAATCCAATGTCATCAACATAATATGCCGTATCTCCTATCTCCACAACATCACTTATAGACAACGAATGACCCATGAAAGCTTCTGGCATTGTTTCATACCTATTGAATTTTGAGTATATATTCTCAAGCTTTTCATCGACAGAGTTACCTTTTATCTCAGAAATCTTCCCCTCATAAACAAGGTCATAATCAGTCTTATTAAGATTAATGCCAATCGCTTCTATCATATGGTAAGGCTCGAATCTTATTCCATGATATTTTTCTCCATCTTTTAACTGATATATTTTATAGTTCTCACTTAAAACCGCTCTTGTGTGTTCTGTCCTACGCTCATCAATAAGTTTTTTATAAATAATGTTATCAAGGTCTGAGATTTCGACCCCATTCTTTCTATTTTCATCTATTCCTTCAATAAAGTAAGCTTTGGCTTCAGTTCTCATTGTTTTAATCATTTTATCAATGTACTCACCAGTATTGTTTTGGGGAACTTTTAAACAATCTTGTTTTATTTTATCGTAATCTCTCTCAGTTATTAACGTTGTATAAAGCATATACTCAAGCCTTGAAATTGCAGGCTCGTTTGTATCATTCCAATCCATAGCCATTTCAGCACTTTCAATATACTGCTCTTTATCGGCTGCACTCATATTTTGAGCGTAATGAGATACAAGTTTGTTTGCATAGTTTTTATCAGCGTTATCCAACACATCTTCTATAGCCAAGTTATAATCCTCAAGGTGATCGTCCATTTTCTCGTAACGATAGATAACGTCATCAATAAAAGTGGTACTGTTTTTCAGAAAATCTTTTGAAAGGTCAATGTTGCCTATTTTCAGACTATCCATTTCGTCCAAAGCGTTGAGTATATCCTGCCGTCTATCGTCACTCTCTTTGATATAGTATGCCTGAGATATCTCCGCAGGCGTTAGCTCGATACCGACTCTCTTGCCGTCAATAACACGCTCGATAGTCATTGTGTCGGTAGTGAGCTTCTTATACACATATAGCGTAGCATAGCAGTCACCCAAGCTGTTATGTGCTTCTTTATGCTCGGACCAATCATAGCCATAGTAGTCTGCCGCTATAGTGAGTTTCTGCCATTTATAGCTTCCTCTTTGGTCATTCCACTCGCCATAAATCGGTGCAAACATTTTCATTGCGTCAGCATATTCTGCGTTTAAAAATTTTGCTCCGTTGTGTTTTAGAAAATCTGCGTCAAACCTGACATTGTACCCAACGATTTTATCATATCTTTTTAAGATATCATTTATCTCAGGCATGACCTCTTCTATAGTCGGTGAATTTGCTACCATTTCAGGCGTGATATGATTAACACGTTCCGCCTCTGCCCACTCCGTGTGCTGAGTGGGTCTTATGTAGCTGTCAAAAAGAACTGCGCCCTCATTATCAATGATAGACACCTGAAGAAGCTCGTCCTCTGCTGCGTTCAAGCCTGTTGTTTCTGTATCAATCACAATATAGTTTTCTTCCATTATTAAACTACTCCTTCTTGCCTCTTGAGCTATCCTCATACTTGTCACCTATTTCATACTCATCGTATTCTGTTGGTGTAACATCTATCCATTCCACACTTTCTTCGTCTTTTCCATCCACGTTGTCGATGAAACTAACTTTAAACTGGTATCGTTGATGTGTTATAAACGTGCTTTTTGTGTATTCCTTGTCTATAATTGTGCCAACAGTACTATAATTTATAATACTTTTTAATTCGCTGTTTATGACAGAAATTCCCAAACACATCACAATTGTAATAAATAATAAGACTAACCACGATTTGATTTCTTTAGGCATTATATCAATCCTTTCTACCATATTATTCATTATTAGTGTCAATTATCTTTTATTCTCCGCTAAGTATTTTATGATACACAAAAAGCGTTGCAAAGCAATCACCCAAGCTGTTATGAGCTTCTTCATGCTCAGCCCAATCATAATCATAGTACGCTGCCGCTGTTGTGAGCTTCTGCCACTTATAATCTTCATGATACACACTGTATTCACCGTAAATTTCAGCAAATTGTATCATCACATCTTCAGTACGAAATGCATTGTACTCCTCATCTGTTATGATATCGCTTCCCATGAGAAATCTCAAATCAAAATCAACGTTATAGCCGATTATCCAATGTGCCTGCGATAATATCGCATATAGTTCAGCGGCTTTCTCGTTTATATATGGTGCGTCCGCTACCATTTCAGGTGAAATGCCATTAACGCTTTCTGCTTCCCACCAATCTGTGTGTCTGATTGGTTTGAAGTAGCTGTCGAAAAGAACGTTTCCCTCCTCATCAATGATAGACACCTGCAATAGCTCATCATGAAAAGGGTCAAGTCCTGTGGTTTCGGTGTCTATAACAATTGCCTGTGGATACTCTTTTTTCGGATAAAGCTCTTTTGTTTTCTCGGTTAATCTCCATATCAATTTTCTATAAGGCAATAAGGCAGCTTCAACCGCTTCGTCAAAAATCTTTTTCTGCTCCTCTTGGCGTTTCTTTTCCTCGGCTTCTTTACGCCACTTGCGGTTAAGTCTTGCCAGCTTATTTTTTCTGTCCCTCTCAGGCTGAAAAAAATCCTGCAACTCTTTTTCTGTTGCAGGCTCTACCTCATCAGGGCTATAGTACACATATGAGGTTTGACAATTCCTATTTGCCCAAAGCTCAACGCCTTTAGCGTCTTTTTTCGGCAACTGTCCTAAGAGCGCCCACTGACGTATGGTTTTGTATTCTTCAAATTCAGGACAATAGTTCTTAGCTTTCATATCATTACCTTCATTTCATTACTTACATAAAAATCTCGAACCTCATCTTGAGCGCTTCAATGTAATACGGCGCATATGTGCAGTTGAAAATACTATCTGGTGCATAGTACTTACTTGGTACGTATGCTTTCTCATCGTCCTCGTTGATATATGTTTCAGGTGGGTCCGAATCATAAACTGATCCGTCCCAAAGGTTAAACGCCAAGCGTGTTGTTTTCTTGCTCGTATGCGTCTGAAAAGGCTTGTTCAAGCCCTCAAAAATAATCACGTCTTTTCTAACGTCATATAGTGCGCTTATATGTTCACGAAGCACGTTATCCATCGTGAGGAGATACGCAAGTGACAAGTGATAGCCGTCTAAATAGGGCATTTTCTTGCACAACTTATTAAACAGTTCCTCGTGTTCTTCATCATAGAATATCATTATTTTTTCCTGCCTTTCTTGAAAAGTCTGTATTTTTCAGGAATAAATTCTCTGATTATTCCTCAAATTCCTGTTATACAAAGAGCTGCACCCAGTGAAATGTAAAATATTCTTTCCATTGTCTAATCACTCCTTTTACCATAAAAAAAGGACACCTGAGATTTCAAGTGTCCTTACGTTTATATTCGATTTTTTTCTGCCCTCAGACAAGATCATTTTTCAGCTTTGAACTTGTTATATGTTTCCTCGTCAAGTTCTGCAAGCTCCAAAGCTTCAGATAGCTTAAACCCTCTTGCTAAAAGGTTGTCGATTATATTCATCTGCATTTTTATATTAGCTTGAGTTTGTTCCAGTTTCTCGCTTGACTTTTCTACGGATTCATTCGAGCTATGTACTTCTTTCTCATTTATATCCTCTTTTATCATTTCCATCGTAATATCTTTGCCGTCATTGTATTTATCAATCCAATATCCTTTTATTTCACAAATAAGAGCAGCAATTATATTACTTATTAGGAATGGTAAGAATGCGTAATTTAATGCTGCCTGCACTATTCCTTTTGGTGTGTAGCCAATCGATATCAAAAAATCGGAAGAATCATATTTTTGAAACAGGCTATCAGGTAGAACATCAAAAATAGCGTCCTTAATGTATATCATCAATCCAATCGCAGTAGATAATATAATATTTGCTAATGTAGCAACTTTGTTGTTAGCCATGCAACTGACAATTGACCATGAAATGGTTATTGCTAATACTATCAATACATATTGTATGATGAAATCATATGAATTATTTCCTAAATGTGCAATTTTGTTAAAGACATCAAAAAGTACGGCTACCGATATAAGCTCTAAAAAGACACTATCTAATAAAAATGAACGTAATGATGTCGTCATTTTATTTAGTGACCTTATAAAATCAATCAGAAAAAAACATATTGATATTATTACTAGCATTGCTTCAGAAAATCCATTCCGAATAATTAAAGTTAATATAATGTTAAAAAACATCAAAAACCATGCTGTGCTATACATTCGTTCAATCAAGTATCTGTTTTGGTATAAAAAACGTCGAAACTTTAGCCTGCAATTAAACAAGAATTTAAATAAACTCACGTGTCCACTTCCAACATAGAATTATTAGAAGAATGATTGTTGCACATACAAAAATTACTTTCCATTTTTGCGACAATGGACTGTAATATTTTTCACGAATTATAATATATATTGCCATTAGCCAAATAACTATCAATCGTGGAAAAAGTAAACGTGTCGATTCTGTTGACATTATATACACCGTCAATAAGCAGAGTATATCATATAACGATACCATTAACTCATTCTTTTTGTTCTTATTTTTCACTGTGTATAAAATTCCAACTAAGAATATTATTATGAATATAATACAACCAATCATTCCTCATTCTCCCATTTTATCATTTAAAGTGACTTTTGTCAACAAAAAAGGACACCTGAAACTTCAAGTGTCCTTACGTTTGTATTCGATTTTTGTCCACGGACAAAATTACTTCTCAGCTTCGCCCTCGTCATAAAAGCCCTGACTTAAATTGCACATATCATCGACCTCAGTTTCTGAACTACGCTATAGTCAGCATTACGCATTCCAATACATATCCATGTATTTCTTGCCGTCCTCATGTGATATGTGCAGCTTATCAACTACCATATCAAGTGTTTTTTCATAACTTGCGCCAAGTTCTTTGGCGGCATTTATTAAGCCCTTGGCTTCGCCCTCAGCTCTGCCTTCAATTATGCCCTCAGCTCTGCCCTCAGCTTTGCCGTCATCATAAAAGCCCTGACTTAAATTGCACATATCATCGACCTCCTTCAGTCTGTTTTTAAACTTGACTCCATAATTCTTTTCGAGAATATCCATTGCTTTTTCCACTGATACTCTTCTCATATTCGTAAGCAGGTTAAGCATTTCTATCAATCCGCTGTAATTCTTATCTGACTTTCCCAGATTTATCATTACAAGGGACATCATATCGTATTTTTTATTGTCTACAGCACCATTTCCAACTATAGCAGTCGGCTGAAAACTGTATTCTGTGATAGTGTTCTCCAATGCTTTTGGAGCGTGGGTGCATATCCAAATGGAATACACCTTTTTCATATCATCAAAATTTGAATTTGCAAACTCAACGTTGTACTGTGATGAAATAAGGCGGCTAAGATAGTATATACCTCGTTTCTCCAGTGTATACCCATTGTGGTATTTGTTCTGTGACTCGAGATTGACTATCAGCTCGGCTTGCTCGTTGCTGTTCGGAAGCTTGACCTTGTACTTGATGTCAAAGCTACGTATGCCGTCATTTTCCGAAACGGACTCACTGCCTGCTGCGTCTATCAGCTCAGGGCTGTCATCAACAGGAACGTTGCCAATCTCAGGCTCACCATCAAGGCAAGCGATTATCTCGTCAAGGGTACAGTCTTTGAACTCTCTTACTGCGTACTTGAGAATGTTTGCAAATACATCTTTTCTTGAAAGCAACTGTTTCGCCTTTGCGTCATATAGCTTGGCTTTTTCGGATTTTAACATACGCGTCCTTTCTGTGATACATTTGTTTTCATCTTTATTTTATCAGATTTTTATGATAAAGTCAATAAAAAAGGGCATTTTTCATTGACTGTGCATTAAAAAAACACTCATTAAACACCTTTATTTTGTCCACGGACAAAAAACTATCACAATGACATTCCGCTATTTATTGTCATGCTCAGTCCGTTATTTTCAGACCTCTCCTTTACCATTTCTGCAAAGCCATTAAGCACTATAGCATGGCTATGACACAGTGGCAGAATTTTGAACTGCTCAAAATCTATATCATTGTTTTGCAGAAAATCATTAGCCCACTCGACAACATCACTGTGATATCTCATATCACGTCCGACCTGATTATGTTGCTTGACAACGAGTGCCATTGTGCAGGCAATATCGAATGCCGTGTTACTCTCTATCAGCTCATCATATGCACTGTCAAGGTCATAATGATAGCCGTCTGCATTTCTTGCAATACAACTGTCAATATCTTGTGATATCGACATTACTCTGTTTTTATCTTCAAAATTGAAATACATTTGCCTAAGCTCCTTTGTAGCCTTAACTGCTTTTTCCTGTGTTTTAAAATCGTATTTGAAACGCCAATCTATTGTGTAGTTGTCTATGAAAGGCTTAGCCACCGCAGAGTAAACGCCAGTGTTAGCCGATATAATGCAGGCGGCATTATCTGAAAAAGATAGAATTTCAAAAAATTCTCCGTTATAGCCTTGATACAACTCAGCGACTTTCATCGTCTTATCCTTGAATATATCGTAGGAATTGACTTTCCGTCAACATCAGTGACATATTCAACGTTAGAGAATGAACAAGTATATCCAAGTTCATGCGCCCATGCAAGCACTTCTTTTTGCTTGTGAATAAAACATCTCACTCTGCCAAGCTCATTTGGATCAGGCTTAAAGCTGTCCTCATTCATCATTTCTGTCACCTTTTCAGCCGTATAGCGTCCGACATACGGCAACTTCTTATATGGTCTGAAAGATATCTCATCATTGATAAAACCAATATAGCCGACCTCAAACATCATTTCTTCCTCATATGGATATCTTGCATAGACAACAGGCTCTAAAGGTCCACGAAAAACGAACGTCATAGAGCCACTATGATGTTCATCGTCCTTGAAGTATGCGGCTCTGTAGCCCTCTATTCTTGACTTGTTCTTGAACTTAGAAAGTTCAAAATCTATTGCTCCGAGATGATGTTCAGCCATTGTTCTCAACTTCCTTTCTGCTATCTTCACTCTTGACCGCAGGAGCGACTGTTTTTTTCAGCGTAAAGCTTTCCTGAGCAAACAGCTCTCGTACAGCTCTAGGGACGTATTTTCTATACATGACCTCAACAGCTTCGTTGATTTCTTTTGCGAGCTGTTCGTCAAAGTCTGCACTGTCCATGCCCTTTTCCGCCATGTAGTGCCTTATCAGAGTTATCTTTGTTTTGTCGATATTGTCTGCAAAATTAAATTCGTTCTTCATGATTTAAATCTCCCTTATTCAGATTTCAGATTGTCCATGGACAATTCTGTGAGTTTTATAAGTTCATCGGCTACCTGACGCCATGTCAGTTCCAGTCTTGTTGCACCATTGGCATTGAGTATACGATTGGTGAATTTAATCAGCATTGTATCACCGCAGAAGATGGTGTACTCTCCGTCAGGTGTTCCATAAGACATATTAATGCAATGATTTCTCAACTGTGTAGCAATGTCAAATGCCGATACATTTCTTTCAAGCATACGTCTGATATCATACTTTCTCGATATTCTTATCACAGCAGTATCGACCTCTACTTGCATTGATTTGCCGTCCCACCTAACAGGCTTAGCAACTTCGTTACCGCCCTCCTGCTGTTCGGTCATATGCTGTTTTAATAACTTATATATAAGCTCGTCCAACTCTTGCTCACTCATTCCTTGAATGAGCAACGGATCAACACTGTGTATTGTGTTATAAACAGAGCTTTTATAGACCTTTTTAATCTTTGGCGGATTAAGAGCCTTGTCGATATCATCAACTGTAAAGTCTTTGTTTTGGTCCGCAAGCTCAATGACCTGTTTTGCCGCCTTTGGTGTCAAAGCTTTTTCTACCTTTTTTAGATAGCCAAAAAGCACTTTCTGCTGTTCATCATTCAGAGCGTCTATTATCTCAACAGCGTGTATCGACAGCATACCAGTATCGACCAACGGCTTAAGCTCGTCAATAAGATTATTGATATGGATACAACGATATAACGTTTTTGGGGAAACACCAAAAAAAGTTGACATTTCCGTTACCGACATATCCTCACCGAAACGCTGTCTGTATCCATTGAACATATTGCATATCTCTGTAGGCTTCTCACCTTTGCGCTGTATGTTAGCGTGACAAACAGCCTTGAATGCTTCTTTGTCATTAAAATCACAAACACGGCAAAGGATAGTTTTCTTTTCAAGTTTCTGGAGTGCAATGTATCTCTTATGACCTGAAAGCAACTCGTACTTGCCACTGTCAAGCTCTCTGACAGTGGCAGGCGTAAGCTGTCCCATGCTCTTGATAGACTCTGTAAGCCTGTTCAGCTCTTCTTCGTCAATGTTAAAAGGCTGTGCAACATTATTGTCGCTATAAAAATCTATATCCGTGAGCGGTATCTCCGCATTATCTTTGATTATTCTGCTTTCCTCGATAACAGTATCTTCTGTCGGAGCTTTGGTGCGGCTCTGAGATGTTGCTAATATCTTATCAAATTTCATATGCTCACGCCCTTTCCTCAATTTCTGTTGCAAGTTCCTTGTACTGTGCTGACACCCTGTTACGCTGTGCCGAACTCAGCACCACAGCTTTTTCTTTCATCGGTGACTCAGCTACAGCCGACATTTGCTCTATGTATGTTTTGAATACCAACTCACCGTAGGTATTGTCGATCATTTCTTTTGTATTTTTGCAGATATTAGTTCTGCTATACATCGTAGTCACTATTCCAAGAATGCTAAGGCTGTCATTCAGTTCTTCCTGAATTTCCTTTACCTGAAGTATCAAATTTGGCAAAGCGCCAAAAGACATAGGCGAAGCCTGACAAGGAATAAGCACATGGTCTGCGGCAGTCAGAGCATTGTCAAGCATGACATTAAGACTTGCAAGACAATCGATTATAACGTAGTCATATTTCTCTATGATTTCCTTGCCCTTTGCAAACGCTCTTTTCAGCACTGTTTCCTTAGACCTTACCGAAATGAGGTCTTTCTCAAGCTTGTTCATGGCGTTAAGCTCTGAGGGAATGAAGTCAATTTTGTTGACTTCATTGTGTACGATATACTCAGAGATATTGCAATCACGCTTGTTGATGACGTTATACATCAGCCCTGCAATATTCTTTTCAGCCGCATAACAGCCAAAGAACTGTGACAGTGACTCCTGCGGGTCAAAGTCGATAAGCAGGACCTTGCGTCCCCTGATAGCAAGTGCAACACCTGTGTTAATGGCTGTGGTAGTCTTTGCGACTCCACCCTTCTGATTAGCTACTGCGATAATTTTTGTGTTCTTCATGAAACATCGTCCTTTCAGATATCTTGTGTTCTTCAATAATCTAAAAAAGCATAGAAAAGGCAGATGAAGAACACTAAACCTGCCTGTCAGGGAGCTACCCTGTTCTATGCCATGATGATGAAAACATCATCAAAATCATCACCGACAAGCTGTTAGTGACAATTTTCATGTTGCTTTTTTCATCGATCCGCTACTTATATACTTAAAATACTTTAATTACTTATATATACTTAGGGAGGTCGCAAATGGCGTATCTACGCTGTTTCAAGCGTTTAAAAACCACTTTTTCCTAACGTAGCGACCACTTTTTCCTAACCAAAAGCCACCTTTTCCTAACGAAAAACCACCTTTTCCTAACCAATCGACCACTTTTCCCTAACTTTCAACACACTTTCATGTTTTAGAGCCACTTTTTCCTAACTTTCAACAATTCAGAGCAGAAAAACCTGATTTTTGTCTGCGTAAAGACCACTTTCCCCTAACGAAAAGCCACCTTTTCCTAACCAATCGACCACTTTTCCCTAACTTTCAACACACCTTCATGTTTTAGAACCACTTTTTCCTAACTTTAAAAACCACCTCGTTAGGAAAAGGTGGTTTTTAAATCGGGGCGTCAGGTTCATCCCAACTTTCATTCCATTCTATGCTTGTTTTGATGATATTATAGTAATCATCACACGGCAGAAAACATTCGCTTCTGCCGAGAAGAATGAAAGAAACGCCCTTAACTGCTCTGCCGTTCTTGTTATACTTGGCTGTCAACGTGAACTCTGATGTATCAGAGTTGTTTATTTCAAAAATCGCTTTGCCAATGCACTTCTCCTTGAATTGGCTGAATTTTAAAAGCTTATCCTCACAGCCCATAAGCTGTCTGAGCTGTTCAATAGAGTACTCAAACTTGTGCCTATTTCTTGAAAAGAAACTTGCCTTGAAGTCGGAGAGCAAAATCTCATAGAGCCTGATAGCATATACAGATTTGAAATTCAGGATACTGCCGATCTCGTATTGCGTATAAAAGCCTTTTTGTTGCAAAACAAAAGGCTTAACATCATCGTTAAGCCTGATAGTAAGTATTCCATTGTTGCATGAGCAGGAAGAAATGAGGTTGATTTTTAGCCAACTTTCACGATTTCCAATACCACCCGTATTGATTTTAATGAACGCTTGCATAAGCTTATCCGTAAGCTCATTAATATCACCATACATGGACTTAGGTTTCATTCCAAGATACTTCGCAAGGTCCGTTATCTTACAAGTATATGTTTCCAGACCCTTGTCTGAGGGCTTTATCTGCGAAATGAGCAAGCGAAAAATCTTATGCTGCCACAGTGTCAACACATCCTGCTTGCCCTTGACCATGCTGTTTGACATGACTATTTTGAAGTCCTTATTCAAAACCAACGCATTGCCCATGATTTTCTCCCCCTTTTTTGCCGATTATTTCCTCAAAAAACTTGAGTGTTCAAGTCCCGTTTGCCGCACCATACTTGTGCAATAAAATAGATGCACACCTCGAAAAGCTCGTATTTACGAGTTTTTTTTGCGTTTTGAGGGTAAAAATTTCAGGTGTAAAACCGTAGATGCTTTTTCGTAAAAAAGGATCTGAACCCTCAACAATTAAACATCGTCAAACAAAACGGCAGACTTTGAGTATATTATGCTCTAAGCCTGCCGATTTTTTATGAAAAAACTTTCACAAAGTTTTCAATACAAATTTATTGGATCTGCCGATTTTGTTGGTATCTCTTAAAACAGAGAAACCAATAGGATCGGCTTTTTTGTTTTTTAGAGAGGTGGTGATCCTAATGTGGCAGAGGCTGTATTAACAGATGAGAAAATAAATTTGACAGGAGAAATGTGAAATGTATTACAATAAAGAAAACGTTGAAAGGCTGCGACAGAGATATCCCGAAGGAACTCGCATCTGCCTTGACAGAATGAATGATGACCCGTTCCCTGTTGAGTCGGGGACGTTTGGCAGGGTCGATCACGTTGATGACATCGGCACTGTGCATTGCGTTTTTGATAACGGAAGAACGCTCGGAGTTATACCAGGCGTGGACGATTTTCACGTTATCAGAGAAGAATCGGAACAAACTGAGGAAGAAGAAATGAATATGTCAATGTAACGGTCAAGTTAAGAAAGCTTGGCCGTTTTTTATTGCAGAAAGGAACGTGATAAATGATAAAGTATTTCGATATCTTTGCAGGCATCGGCGGATTCCGTTCGGGACTTGAAAAAGCAGGAGGCTTTGAGTGCGTCGGGTACTGCGAGATTGACCGATATGCTAAAAAAGCATACGAAACAATGTACGATACGGAAGGCGAGGTGTATTACGATGACGCAAGAAAAATTGACCCAAACGAACTGCCCGATCTCGACCTTATATGCGGAGGGTTCCCTTGCCAAAGCTTTTCGATCGCTGGAAAACGGAAAGGATTCAGCGATACCCGAGGAACTCTCTTCTTTGAGATCGCCAGGATTGCCGCCATTAAAAAACCTAAATATCTGCTCCTTGAAAATGTTCCCGGACTGCTATCACATAACGAAGGCAGGACGTTTGCGACCATCCTTAGTACGTTGGATGAATTGGGGTACGATGTCGTATGGGAAGTGCTTAACAGCGCAGATTTTGGTGTACCCCAATCCAGATAAAGAGTGTATATTATCGGATTTCATAGAGAAAAGTGTTCCGGAAAAGTATTGTCTTTCACAGACGCAAATCCAAAAACTCTTGTCAAAAGAATTTCAGGCAGAGAGGGCAACAGAGTATATTCAGCCGACGGACTGAGCATAACCCTTACAAGTCAGGCTGGCGGATTCGGCGGAAAAACAGGCCTTTATGAGATAATCGGCCTGCCGATAAAATCAAAAACTAAGTCAGGCTATCAGATAGCTCTGCCCGGCGACAGTATTGACCTTGCATATCCAAATATGAATTCAAGGCGTGGGAGAGTTGGCAAGGAGATAGCTCATACCCTTACAACAAGCTGTAATCAGGGATATTACGCATTGGGGATAGATATGAATCCAGAGCCGAAGGTCACAGAGCTTGCAAGATGTATCACCGCAAGGCAGGACAGCGGTATCGGTCATCACAAAGGCGAAAAATCCGGAGTGTTCCTCATAACAGACCCGATAGCTGTGCTTGACCCTGCAAAAGCAGAAACAAGACAGCAAGGCCGAAGATTTAAACTTCCCAACGAGCCTATGTTTACAATAACTGTAACGGACAGGCACGGCGTTGTTTACTGCGGATATATCCGAAAGCTTATGCCTTTGGAGTGCTGGAGACTGCAGGGCTTTACCGATGAGCAGTTTGAAAGGGTGAAAGCCACAGGAATGTCCGATGCACAGCTTTACAAACAGGCAGGAAATGCGGTGACAACTAATGTTATCGAGGCTCTGGCAAAGTATATTTTAGATATCGAAAAGGAGAATGCAAATGGATAATATGGTAAAAACATTTGTGAATGAGGAGTTTGGCTCGGTGAGAACTATCGAGGAAAACGGAAGGGTGATGTTTTGTGGAAAAGACGTGGCTCTCGCATTGGGGTATAGCGATACGAACAATGCGATAAAAACTCATTGCAAAAAAGATGGGGTGGTGATTCACCACCTCATAGATTCAATGGGCAGAAAGCAAGGTGCTAAGTTTATTTCTGAATGTAATCTTTACAGACTTATATCTCACTCCAGACTTCCCTATGCTGAGAAATTTGAAAGCTGGATATTTGATGATGTCCTACCGACTATCCGAAGAACAGGCGTCTATGTTTCAAACGAAGAAATGTTTATTGAAAACTACCTCCCGTTTCTCGACGAGCCGTACCGTGACCTGTTCAGACTTCAGATGACGGCTATCGAAAAGCTGAATGAACGTATCCGTCATGATAAACCGCTGGTGGAGTTTGCAAATCAGGTGGCAGGAACAGATGACCTAATCGACATGAACGCAATGGCAAAGCTTGCTGCTGATAAAAATTTCAATATCGGCAGAACAAGGCTGTTTCGCTGGCTCAAAAGAACGGGTGTACTGATGTCAAACAATCTGCCATATCAGAGATATATCGACAGAGGATATTTTGCGGTCAAGGAGTCGGTATTCGAGGTCAATGGTCTGAAAAAGACTTATCGGCAGACGTTTGTGACGGGAAAAGGTCAGCTTTTTATCATAGGTCTGCTGAGAAAATATTACGGAAAGGAGATTTCGTGATGTCCAAAAAGCCAAAATGTCCGCTGATAGGTCAGGACGGAAATATATTTAATCTTATTGGCATAGCCTCAAAAACGCTGAAAAGGAACGGAATGTATGATGAGGCAAAGGAAATGTGCAGCAGAATAACATCTTCGGGCAGTTACTATGAGGCCTTGAATGTTATCGGCGAGTATGTTGAGATCACTTCTATCGATGATGAACAGACAGAAGATGAGGATATGGAAATGGAGATGATGTAAATGACGTATTTGTTCATTGGAATGATGATAGGTTCTCTTGCCGTGGCTTTTAAGTCTGCTGAAAAAGAGATCGCACGTCTTGATAAGGAGGTCAAAGATGCACACAAACAGAGTTAAAGCCAAAGTAGACTTCAAGTTCTGTATGGGTAATATTCCTGCAATGCTGAGAGCAACAAAGCCTGTGCTTTCGGAAAAGCAATACAAGGAGCTGTGTAATGAGGTAAACAAAGCCGACGGCTACCTTGAACAGAAACGCATAATATTCAGCTATGTTGACCCGATAATCAAGGGCTGAAAACAGCGTAAAATCTAATATTTATTAAGGTCGTTTTGCCAACAGCAGATCAAAAATCTGGTGCTTGCAAAGCGACTTTTCTGCTGTTGGTTCTAACGGCAGAAAGGAAAAACATGAACAGTTTTATGTCATGGGTAGGGGGAAAGAAAAATCTTCGTGACGAGGTTCTTGCAAGATTTCCGCCTTACTATGAAAGGTATATAGAGGTGTTCGGCGGTGCAGGCTGGGTGTTGTTTCACAAGCCGCCAGGTGCAGATTTTGAGGTGTATAATGACTTCAATTCAAACCTTACGAACCTGTACAGATGCGTCAGAGATAAACCGAACAGACTCAAATACAAGCTGAGATATGTGCTCGATTCAAGAGAGGATTTTGACCTGACTTCAAGCCTGCATAAGCGTGGAATACTGCCAAGGCTTTATGACGTTGACAGAGCGGCTAAGTTTTATCAGCTTATACGTTACAGCTATGCAAGCGGTCTTGACAGCTTTGGAAGTCAGCCGCATTCGATGTGGTCGGACTTCCCTATGATCGACCTTGCCGCAAGGCGGTTGCAGAAGGTAGTAGTTGAGAATAAAGATTTTGAAAAGCTGATACGGCAGTATGACCGCCCTGTGAGCTTTTTCTACTGCGATCCGCCGTATTTTGCTACAGAGAATTACTACAAGGACGTAGGGTTTACTGCAAAAGATCATATCAGACTGCGTGACGCTCTGCTTGATATCAAAGGCAGATTTTTGGTTTCGTATAATGACTGTCCTGAGATAAGGGAGATATGGGACAAGCCTAATACCCACATCGAGGAGATAAGCAGACTTAACAACTTAGCACAGCGTTATGACGCAGGCTGTCAGTACGGCGAACTGCTCATATCAAATTATGACACAAGCGAACGTGCGAAAGCTATTAGGCAGCTTTCGCTTTTTGATTAGGAGGTTTTTATGAAGAAGATAATATTGGCACAGGTTTTAACGGCAAAAGGCAAAACAGAATTTTCAGGGCTTTATGACAGACACGGAAATGCTGTAACGGTAGAGGTCGAACGTGACAGCAGCGGTGTTTCACTCATCGTATGGCAGAACGAGCAGAAAAAGCAGAATTTTGACTGTGGGATATCCGAAGAAGAGATACAGCGTACCTGTGCGATGTTTGATGACTGCGGCGATTGTCCGCTGAAAGAGTATTGTGAAAGTGAGGCAAAAGAATGAGGATACTTGTGTTTGAACCTCTGAAAGAACCATATGTAAAGGATATTGAAGATGATATCCATGCCATGCAGGAAGTTGTGGGCGGCAGCATCGAGTCAATATATTTTGAACCAAAGCAGGATGCTATTTGCTGGTGCAATGATGAGTTTCTGCTGAACGGTTCAAAGCCTAACAGGATAGTTGGAAATACACTTGTTCACGGCACTTTCTATATTTCGGGCAACTGTCTGAACGAATACGGCGAATGGGATTCCTGTTCACTTACCGATGAACAGATAGAAAAGTACAAGCAGCAGTTTGATCATATCATAGTAGATCTGCCCGGTATCGGGCTGGTTGCTGTGAGAGAAACAAAGCCGGAAGTGATCCAACCGGAAGAAACAGAATTTGAGCAGACATTGTAAAAAGCAAAAGGAGAATGATAAATGATAAAAAATAGAATATTAAAGAAACTCAGCGCAGGGTTCATGGCAGGACTCTGTGCTTTTTCTATGTTCGGTTCATCTATGAGCGGAGCAATCACAGCAAGTGCCGCAAGCACACCTATGGAAAACCTGGCATTCCCGTCAGCGGATACGGTGATCGCAAAGGCGGCGACCTTGCTGGGTACGCCGTATACCTTTGGTAACAAGGGGTATTGGTATGCGTATGATCAGGGTCAGTACACTCCGCTGTCGGTCGAAACAATAAATAATCTCGGCATTGACTGTTCGGGTCTTGTGTACTATACTCTTACGCAGCTTGGATACAAAACATCGGGGTTCAGTTGGAACAACCCTGTGCCTGTTGATACAGATCATTGGCTTACAGTCAATGATAACTGCACCATAACTTACGACGGAAAGACTTCAAAGGTCGAAGTCGAAAAGAAAAACATCAAGACAACGGACCGCCCGTATTGGGAGTGTGCTGACGGTTCGGTTATTACAGCAGGTTCTGTGGTGGTCGCTCAGAATCCGGTTGGTGAGGATCACGCTTGGATATATATGGGCGAATTTGATTCAAGAAACGATGTAATAAGCTACCTTAAGTCTATCGGCGTTTCGGAAAGTCTTATCAATTCCAGAACAGTCGGGGACGGCACAGGCACAGGAGGTACACACTGGAGAATCGAATCAAGCGGTTCTGAGGGCGTTGTTATCAACAACAAGACTGACGGTAAGACTGCTACCGCTATGAATATGTCGGCGTTCAGGATAACAAAAAATGATGTGAAATTTGAAATAACTAAGGTTCTTGCTTCAGACAGAACGGTTAAGATTTCAGGCACAAGCAAGGTGGACGGAACGGTTGCAAAATACGGAGTATATACCGATAAGGCTTGTAAAAACAAGGTCGGCGAGATCACTATCGGCAAGGACGGAACAGGTTCCATTCAGTTACCTGAAAAGCAGTATTACGTTAAGGAGATCTCCGCACCGACAGGTTACAGTATCTCTGAAGAAGTGTTCGCATTAAAGGCTGACGAAAATATATTTGTGACCGAAGATTTTACGAGAGGCAAAATTAAGGTCAATAAGACCGCCGATGACGGGATCGTAAGCGGCAGAGAGTTCAAGGTCACAGGAAACGACGGCAGCAGTTACACCAAGAAAACCAATGCAAACGGCGTTGCCGAATTTAGCGGATTAAAGGTATACAACACATCTACGGGCAAATCGATCACCTACACCGTATCCGAGATCAATGTAGATACAAGATACGAAGTTCCTAAGGCTCAGAATGTTACGCTGACAAGCGGAGATGTTGATCTGACTGTGAATGTGAAGTTCAACAATCAGCTTAAAACGGGTTCAATAAAGATAAATAAGCAGTCCGAGGACAATCAGAACGGCGACAGAGAGTTCACTATTACGGGCAACGGTAAGACCTACACAATAAAAACAGGTTCGGACGGTATTGCAATCCTTTCCGATATTCCTGTTTACAACAGCAATAATGAGAAGATCGTGTACACCATTTCCGAGAAAAATGTTCCAATAAGATATGTAGTTCCTGCAGAGCAAACTGCAACCCTTACGGCAGACGCAACCACAACTAAGACATTCAAAAATATCCTCAAGAAATTTACTGTAGAGTTGACAAAGCAGGATTCCAAAACAGCATCAGCACAGGGCAACGGAACGCTTGCGGGAGCAGTTTACGGACTGTACAAGGACGGCGAGCTCGTAGATACCTATACGACCGATGAAAACGGATATTTTAAGACCAAAGAGTATGTCTGCGGAAACTACACTGTTCAGGAAATTTCACCAAGCGAGGGCTATCTCATTGACAAAACAGTTTACTCAGTAGGTGCAGAAGCTGAGAATTATTTCATTGAGCATAACCCACTTTCTATGACAGTGACTGAGGACGTTATCAAGGGAAATATCGCAATGATCAAGCATTCCGATGACGGCTCTACTCAGATAGAAACTCCGGAAGTGGGAGCTGAATTTGAAGTGTATCTGAAATCTTCGGGTTCTTATGCAAATGCTGTTGAAACAGAACGTGATCATCTGACTTGCGATGAAAACGGATTTGCACAGACCAAGGATATGCCATACGGAATTTACACGGTTCATCAGACCAAGGGCTGGGAAGGTACTGAGTTTATTGCTGATTTTGATGTCAACATCAGCGAAAACGGACAGACCTACCGCTATCTTATCAACAATGCAGAGTTTGAAAGCTATGTTAAGGTGGTAAAGGTCGATTCCGAAACGGGAAAAACAATTCCTTACGAGGGTGCCGGATTTGAGATATACAATGCAGACGGAGAAAAGATGACTATGATGTATAGTTATCCATCTCCTACTGCCATTGATGTGTTCTACACAAATTCCGAGGGTTATCTTATCACTCCCGAAGTGCTCCCATACGGGGAGTATTCACTTGTTGAAGTGCAGGCGCCTTACGGATATGTGCTTGATAAAACTCCAGTATCATTTTCGGTTTCCTCAGAAAATGCAGAGGAAGAAAACTCGCTTACTATCGTCAAAGTTGAAAAGCAAAACACCGCCCAGAAAGGTAAGATCAGCGTTCATAAAACGGGAGATATTTTCACAAGCGTGGCAACGGCTTCCTCCGCATACACAAATGAAAACGGTGAAATGATCGTGAATCCAACAACTTACACTCCCGTGTTTGCGAACGGAGATCTCAGCGGCGCGGTATTTCAGATAACAGCAAAAGAAGATATTGTTACGCTCGACGGTACGATCAGAGCTTATGCAGGAGATGTTGTTTCGGAGATCACGACAGACGAGAACGGCTATGCTGAAACCGAACCGCTTTATCTTGGCAAGTATGAGGTCAGAGAGATAAAAGCTCCCTATGGATATGTGCTGAACAATGAGCCTAAAGATGTTGAACTAACATATGCAGGACAGGAATTTGAGGTGAGAGATACAGTGAATACAGCTTTTGAAAATGAGTATCAGAGCGTGAGGATATCGCTTTCTAAGGTTATGGAAAGTGATGAACTGTTCGGGATCTACGGCAAGGACTGCTATACAAGCATTCGTTTCGGGCTATTCGCCGCAGAAGATATTACTGCCGCTGACGGTTCTGTTATTCCTGCGGACGGACTGCTTTCAGAGGTTTCACTTGCTGAGAATATGACTGCAAAATTTGATGTACAGATACCTTTCGGAAGGTATTATGTCAAAGAAATTTCTACTGATGAACACTATGTTCTTAACGGAGAAAAATATCTTGTAAACTTCGAATATATGGGACAGGACATCCGGACTGTGGATATTGACTGCGGACAATTCGTAAATCTTCTCAAGCGTGGCAGGATAGAGGGTCACAAGGTAGATGACAAGAGCGAACCTCTTGAAAATGCTGTGTTCGGTCTGTTTACTACCGACTGTGTGAAGTTCAGCAGAGATACTGCAATAATGACTGCCGCCTCAGATGAGAATGGCTGTTTTGAGTTTACAGATGTTCCTTTCGGACAGTATATCGTTCGTGAGATAGAAAGTCCAAGGGGGTATATTCTTAGTGACAAGGAATATGCTGTCAGCATTGCAGAGGACGGAGAAGTTATTGAGATAACTGCGGAAAACAAACCTATTACTGTTGAGATCTCCAAACGTGATGTGTACGGAAACGAACTTGTGGGTGCTGAAATGGTGCTTGAAAATGCTGACGGTGAGATAGTTGATAAGTGGACTTCCGACGGCACAAACCACATTGTTTCAAAGCTTGGTGCAGGTGAATATATGCTTAAAGAAATTGCCGCTCCCGACGGTTATGTGATTGCAACGGACATTAAATTTACTGTTGATGTTTACGGCAATGTTATGGTAGAAAACGTTGATTTTACGGCCGTTTCAGATAATGGCAATCCGCTTATCGCTATGGTGGACGATACCACTAAGGTTCGTATTTCAAAGCGGGACATTACAACAGGCGAAGAATTGCCGGGTGCTACTCTGCAAATTATTGACGAGAACGGAAATGTTGTTGAGGAATGGGTATCCACGGACGAGGCTCACTTCATCGAAGGCAAGCTGATCGCAGGCAAGGAGTACACGCTTCGTGAAACTATCGCTCCCGACGGTTATGAGATCGCAAACGAGATCAGTTTTACTGTCAACGAGGACGGTTCTGTGACCGAAGTCGTTATGTACGATGAGCTGACGCCTAAAACGGATACTCCGTATACTGGCGATAACCATAGTGATTTTGCAGCTTTTGCACTTATGGGCGCTTCGCTCGTAATCTTTCTTGTGCTGATCATTAGCAGAAAGAAAAATGATGACAAGGAGCCTGAAGATCATTCAGCTCTTTGCCCCGAATTTATTGAAATTGATGAGGATTGATCTATGACTAAGAAAACCAAAGCTATTCGCACTATTGCGGCTGTGACCGCAGCCGCCCTCCTCGGAGGAGGAATTTATCTTCTTGTAAAAAACGATGTTGCTCAGAAAATCAATTGGCGGGATATTCTGATCTATGCTCCTACCCCGATAGCGAGAGAAACGCTTGACGAAGCGGTAAATAACGATTCAGAAAAACCGTCGTCTGACAGAGTTCCCGAGGATACCAAAGAAGAACTGACCGAACAGGTACGTCAGCTTTCCAACGAGCATGACGATTCTGTGGGTTGGCTGTATGTTCCCGATACAAATATCGATTATCCGATCATGCAGTCGGGAGATAACGATTATTACACACGCAGGGCGGCGGACGGTTCATATTTGTATGCAGGATCACTGTTTATGGACTATCGCTGTTCAAGCGATTTTTCTGACTTTAATAGCGTGATCTACGGTCACAATATGGGAAACGGAACGATGTTTGCGGATATTCCGAATTACGAAAACGAGGAATATTTCATGAATCACAGCTACGGCTGGCTGACCACTGAGAACGATGTCAGGCTTATAGATTTCTTTGCGGTTGCAAGAACTTCCGATACAAGCGGACTTTATCTTGCTGCTCCGAATTTTAATGAATGGGATAATCAGCTCAGAAACTGTGCAAGTATTTACAAGGAGATCGGCATTTCCGAAGAAGATAACCTGATAACGCTGTCAACTTGTACTTCTGCAGAGGGTAACAGCCGTACAATTCTGGTAGGAAAAATTATCGAAAGCAGAAAGGATGATGTGTAATGAGATCTAAAAAGAAATTGATCGCAGCAGCAAGTTCGGTGTGCTTTGCGGCTGTGATGTCGCTAACTGCCTATGCTTCGGGTGATGTTGCGGGGGCGGTCACAAGCACTTGGAACACAGCCAGATCGCAAATAGTGTCGGTGGTGAACAATGTTGTTTTTCCGTGCCTTGATGTTATCCTTGCGGTATTGCTGTTTGTGAAGATAGGTGCGATGTATATGGACTACCGCAAGCACGGACAGATAGAATGGACTCCTGTTGCGATAATCTTCGCCTGCCTCATATTCACCCTTACCGCTCCGTTGTATATCTGGTCTATTGTGTAAGGAGGTATGACAAATGAAGAATATTCTTATACTCGCCGTACTGTCTGCGGTGATCCTTACAGGCTGCGGAAATATCTCGCCGCCGTTCAAAGCCGAGCAGACAACGGTCACAACAGCCGCTCCGACAGTAAGTGCGGCTGCCTCTTCGGAGGCTGAAAGTACCGTCGATGAAGAACAGGTAAAATATGATACCTTTATTGCGGAGTTTTTCGATTCAAATATCAGCTTTGCAGATACAAGCGCATTGGTAACAGAAGCAATGAAAGGCTGTTCTTTTGATAATGAAATCGATGATTCAAATGGTGTGCAGAAGATAACGCTAAAAGGTACAAACGGCGGCGGTTCTATTGAGGTGATGTGTATTGATCTGAGTAAAAGCAGTCTTCCTTATGATATGGAATATATCCTTGAAAATTTCGGAGATCATTACTTCAGGCAGACTGCTGCTCAGATGAGCGGTATCACCGAAGATGACTTTGTTTCGAGTTACCGAATGACAAGCAGTGTTGTTTCAAAGGGCAAGTATCAGCAGTACGGCTCTGTTCAGAAATCCGACGGTATGGCGACTCAGTTCGGATACACAGAAACCTATGCTGTGCTGAGTGAAAACAAGCTGACCGTTGTGTCGGGTGCATTTCTCAGTTCAGATATGATGGAAAGGCAGAGTTTTTCACAGCTGATGGCTAAGTTTGCGGAGAATGTGAAGTACTGATTTAAAATGAAAAAAGGGCTGAGGTTGGCTCAGCCCTTTGGTTTTGGGGAGTATAAATCAGAATTTATATATTAAATACTTCTTTTGCGTATGATGTCCACCCACCATGTGTAATCATTACGCAAATTACAGCAAGTGTTATATACAATACGATAGGGATAAGCAGATATGCCTTGCCTTTACTCAATGTTTTCCGAAATACATAGATATTTGAGGGAAATGATAAAGCAAGCCAAATCAGTAGCTCAATACAGCCAAGCATAATAGAAACATCTTTCTCCGAGCCTAAATCATAGCTATAGCCTTTTGAATGTCCAGTTATATCAAGAAAAATCCAGCCGAAACATATTGGAAATGAAAATGCAATAAAACTCGTCCAGAGAAAATTCAGACAATAGATAATTTTACTTTTCATGGCTATCTCCTACAAATTTCGATTTATGTTATTATCCATTATACCACACCAACCTCGAAAAATCAACCCTAGTAAACAGAAAGCAGGTGATAAAGTGTCATATATCCCATTTACAGACGAACAAAAAATCCTTGCCAACAGCATAGATCTGGCAGAATACCTGCGTGTGCGTGGTGAAAAGCTTGAGCGTGTCGGCATAGAGCATAAGCTCATATATTACGACAGCTCAGGCAAGCACGACAGTATAACTATCCGTGGGTCAAAATGGTTCGACCACAAAAATCAAATCGGCGGCGGAGCGATAAAGTTCATGCAGGAATTCTATGACATGGACTTTCAGACGGCGGTACAAGAGCTGTTAGGACAGACGGTAACTCCGCTGTCCCACAGTCCGCCGAAAGTATCGGCAAAGGAAGAAAAGAAAGAGTTCAGACTTCCCGAGGCAAACACAAATATGCATAGGGTTTATGCCTACCTGATAAAGCAGAGGTTCATTTCTCCCGATATTATCAGCCATTTTGCAAAACAGCACACGCTTTATGAGGACAAGGAACATCACAATGCGGTGTTCGTAGGCGTTGACGAAAACGGCGTTCCAAGGCAGGCAAGCAAGCGTTCAACAAATTCTTACGGCAATAGTTTCAGGATCACTTGTCAAGGTTCTGACACAAGATACAGCTTTGCACATTTCGGTGAAAGCAAAAGGCTCTATGTGTTTGAGGCTCCCATAGATATGATGAGTTTTCTTACGCTTTATCCGAAAGACTGGCAAAAGCACAGCTGCATTGCAATGAACGGAGTGTATGAAAATGCTGTGCTTGCGGCATTAAAGAATCATTCTAACTTATCGGAAGTAATTCTCTGCGTTGATAATGACGAAGGAGGGATCGAGGCCGTTGACCGTCTAAGGGATATTCTAAATGAGAACGGATATTCAAACGTCAAATGCCGTCCGGATAAGCTGACGTCTCAGATCTATGCCGCCTTCAAAAACAAACAATACAAATATCTCGCCGAGTATGCACTTGCGTTATACCATTAACGAAGAAAAATAAAAATGAACCGAATAGGAGCTATTACAAAGCTGTTGTATGTCACCATAACCATACAACAGCTTTTATCATTTGATTGGAAACTCCAATTCCAGAACAAACTCCGGGAACTGCTTTGGTATTCTCATCTCTCCGCCAAGCTTTTCGACAGTCCTGCGAATGTTGTATAACCCAAAGCCGTGATTATCTTTGTCGAGCTTAGAGGTTTCTGTGGAATTTTTGTTGTCTGGATTTGGATTTGATAATTTAATCACCTGAACATTCTGTACAACAGCACATTTCACCGTTATAACAGCCGAATCGGTTAAGCTGAGTTTTTCACAAGCCTCGATAGCATTATCCAAAGCGTTGGAAAGCATTGTACATAGATCGACTGCAGGAATCTCATCGGAAATAAAACCGCTGAATTGAATCTGAGTGCCGATATTTGCGGCTGATTCGCTTTTCTCCGAAAGTATCGAATCAGCGATCTGATTTCCGCTTGAAAACTTATTTGCATCAATTATCTCCTGCTTGGTTATACTTTTTACATAGTCAAGTGCTTCATCAAGCTGTCTTTTCTCAAGCGTTGCCTGCAAACATATCATATGATTTTTATAATCATGACGAAATTCTCTCAAATCGTCTGTAAGCTTATTGATCTTTTGGTAATGCTCAACTTGACCTACCATCTGTTTTTCCATTATTCCTAATATGCTTTCGTAGTATTGCCGTGAAATACTGCTGAATACAAATGAAATAATAATTGTCAAAAAAGCCATAATGGTCAGCACTGTCAAGAAACTGTTTATTTTATTATCAAAGAACAACTCGCTAGATTCAACAGCCATGTTTCCACAAAGCTCTCCGATAAAAACCAGGACAATTAATATCAATATATATAATCGTTTTGGCAGTAATCTTATGCTGTTCCTGATTTGATTTTGATGATTTTTTTGAAGAAATCTGAGTAGGATTAATACAACAATATTAAAAATCATAGATGAAAAATTTAAAACCGTTGCTCTGTCAAAATCTTGTACAAATAAATCAATCAGTATGCATCCAATTGATTGGAAAATAGAATCTAAAATCAGTACAATAACCGAAATATATACAGACCATAATTTTTTTGATTTGAATATTGACAAAATGCAAATTAGTAGAAATGCATAATAACATATTGTTGCCGTTAGGAAAATAACAGGTTTGTCATGATTTCTATACCAGGAGCAAATAATTCCGGAAATCAAATACATAAGAAATACAGTCACATATTTTCTCCTGTACTCTTTGGTTCCATAAATAAGACTCATGGTTTGGATAATCGTAAATAAATATAGTATAGATATTACTGTAAATTCAAATGTGTGTACTAAATTCATTTCTATTCTCCTATACTTTTTCTTTTAAGATAATTCAGATATTTGCTTTTAAAGTCCTTGAATTTAGAGCTTGAAATAAGCGCTTTTTGACCGTTAGAAAATTCAATTTCCTTTTTACTGTAGCCGATTATGTAATTGAAATTGACGATATACGAGCGATTTGAGCGATAAAAATACGCCTCATTCAATTCTTTCTCCAACAAAGAAATTTTGTTTGAATAAAGAAAAATTCCTTGAGCTGTGACAACTTCCGCATAGATATTGTCGGCTTGTGCATATATTATTTCGTTTTCGGGTATCGTTATATTCTTTTGATTAACAGTATCCTTAACTACTATATAAGCAGTTTTTGCTAGATTTTTTATAACAGAATCCAAAGCTTCGTACAAATCCTCTTTTTCAAACGGTTTAACGAGAAAGCGAAAAGCATTAACTTTCATACTGTCAAAAACAACGTCCTTATAGCTGCTCACAAATATTACGGTAGTATCAACATTGCGTTTCCTCAATACCGAAACGGTATCGAGTCCGTTTTTATCTGTCATTTGATGATCCATAAAAATCAAGTCAAAGGACATATCGGCAGCTAAGAGTTCCATGCCGTCGGAATATTCGTATATAATAAAATTAAGACCATGCTTATCTGCATATATGTATAATTCTTCAAACAACGTTTTTCGAAAAAAAGACTCATCATCGCAAACTGCTATATGCATAATAACCTCTCCCTATTATTTTCTGATATTTTTTGTTGTTCTTATTATACAATATTTTGACATTAATTTCAAGCTATTTTGAGCTTTACAAGAAAAAAAGGGGTGTTTACAAGAATTTTGTAGCCTGTTTTAGAAATCGGTGTTATCTTAATGGCATCGATTTGTAAAGGAGGCAAATAATATGTTCTATAATTTTTGGCTTGCATTTTATAAATTCTTCAAGTAAGGCGGTGCGGTTATGCCGATAGTTGAACACCAGTATCTACATTATAAAAATGTTTTATGTTTTGAAATGCAGCTTGATTACGGAGAAATAGAGGACTTTGCCCAAAGAATCGATTATAGTCTTGACGTTTTAGATCTATCCCGTGACGGGAAAATTGTTATTACTCAAAAATCCCCTTTTCTTGAGTTTCTGATTCCTGTAGATAAACAATTTTCAAGCAGCAAGCATTACCGCTATAAACCGGAGTTCAAACTTGTAAATGCTATAAGGACAAGACATTACGGTTCTTTCGACAGTATTCAAAACAAAGTGGAGGAGCTTAAGAAGTATATTCAAGACCAGTCTTTTTTGCCCGCTACCCCTCCGTACTTCATTGTTCAGGATATTAAAAACAAAATTTATGATGTGTATATTGGTATCAATGAGAACATTTTATGAAATGCGAAAACGAGGTTGGATTTTAGTAATCTGATCTCGTTTTTGTTCCTTTACAAGGAAAAAGGGGGTGTTTACAAGAAATTTGTTGAGAACAGCATGATTTTGTGGTATTTTTATGGCGTTAGTAAACTAACAAGGATTTTAAATTATGGAGGTAAAAGTTATGATCAAACAGAAAACAAAGTCACGGCTCAAGCGAACGCTATCCGGAGTACTGGCTTTAGCTATGACAGCGAGTGTGGCAGCTGTCAT